>NZ_JBNNUK010000027.1:0-39941 GCF_050279675.1 Viridibacillus sp. NPDC093762
ATCCACAACTGTGGTCACCTTTGGGGAAAAGAAATCATGAACAACACCTACACCCTGATAAACTAGATATCCTACAGTCGTGATAAAAAAGGTCAATAAAAAAGTCATAACAATAGCCGTAATAACTTGAATACCCCGCATGAACATGTGGATGATTCTTGGGATGTTAAAACTTATCAAAGAATGTTAGATATAGTTGGTTCAAAGTATAAAATCCAATCAATTGATGAAAAAATTAGCTCTGAAATCTTTTTCAACGTATACATGGATAGATAAACTAAAGTTATTTGCTTTTCTTTTTGTGATGGAGTTTATCGTTTTAGATATTGAGATGGTCAACATAGGGTTAAGGTTCTTGACATAAGTACATTTGTACATGTATATTTGTTATATCAAGAACAATTATTCTATAAACAATAACGCTTTAGGGCATATTAAAAGAGCATATGGATGTTGGCGCACTCATATGATCTAGCGATAATAAAATGTACTACTCGAAATAGTACAATTGACATGAGAAACACTCTAGTTTATTATTGCAAAGCACTCGGTCAATCGACCATTAGTTTAAGTATTAATAGTCTACTTTCATTTTGAAAGTAGACTATTTTTTTTGCTTTTTTATGCAAATGAAAAGGGCATATGGATGTTGGCGCACCCATATGCCCTAGCGATAATAAAATGTACTACTCGAAATAGTACAATTAACACGAGTAACACTCTAGTATAAGATTGCAGAGCACTCGGTCAATTGACCATTAGTTTAAGTATTTCTATTTCTTTTTCTTTTGCTTCTTATATCTTTTGTAACTTTTTTATCTTCTTTATCATTAGAACTCGTCAATGAAGAATTTTTACCAAACGCAAAACCAATTTGAAATTCCCATTCTCCCGAATCGTTGATTTTAAATCAACTCGGAATAGCACTAAAGCTATGATAGTGAGGATTAATGTACCAGTAAAACTAGCAAGTGCATATATCATCACAATCCCCCCCTTTCCTAAAGACTAAGAGGGTACTCTGTGCCATATTATCGCTAATTTCTATTATATATTACTTTGGTAATCTATACAAAGTAATAATCATATTATCTCTAATTATGTATTCTTCCTTTTCTCTATAAGATAATCACTATGTCCACTCCCCTATTCCAGACAAATACGGTAGTATTTCCCTTTTTGTAGTAGGAGGGTATTTTTTGTGTACTAAGTTATTTTCCAATTCCATTAGAGCGTAACATTTCCTCTAATTCCTGTTTTATTTCCTCTTGTGTCATATCTTCAACAGGTTTATATTCACCATTTGAATTGTAGTCAGCTGAATTATTATCTTCATTAGAATCATTGTCTATTTTATCAATTTCATCTTCTAACTCTTTTTTATTTTCTTCAGAGGCTACTGTTGACTCCATTAATTCATATTTCTCATATAAATTCATTTTGTCGAAATCACTGTTAGCATTAATTAAAATAGTAATTTCATACTCTTTGTCTTCATTCCGCTTTTCAGGTACTTCATACGATATTTTTTCTATGTAGTCCGATAGTTCACTATCATTCAAAAGCGATTCTATATTTTCGCCCTCAACTTTTGGTGGTGTTGATGAACAGCCAGTGAGTAATAATCCGAGCGAAAAAACAAGAAACACTAACTTTTTCAGCATTTTTCAAACTCCTTTAATATGTATTAAAGGTTAATTGTACCTAATTAACAGGTATATAAACATAACTTTTTAATTTATCCGTAAAATATGATAGAAAGAAAATGCAATCATTAAATCCTACCTTACTTATTAACTCCACCTATATACCGGCGCAAGAAAAGGATCTACAATTTAAGCTACTAGCGAACGGAAGAAATCAGAAATGATTCTTGCAAGTGTGCGTATACTTAATTCCCACGAGAAGCGTTTCATAGAATAGTCCATATCCTTTTGCTTCTTGTGTCGAGCTTGTCCTTTGGGATAAGCTCTTTTATTTTTCCTAGCCATTTAACCACCACCTTTCAATTACCCATTAGAACACTTCCTCTTCAGTTGAATTTTCACTTTCATCTACTAATCTACCACAAATTCCGAATACCATATTTATGAAGATGAAAAGCTCCAAAATCCTTACTCTTTAACATATATGAATGATATTTATTAGTTTAACTACTTATAATTTTAACAAACTATATAGGTTTCACAGTTCGTAAATTGTACGGGAATCGTTCAGTAATTGTACACGCCATAAGCTTTAGATTTACTTATATGCATCACATCCGTATAATGAGAAAGATATATCTTAAAGGGTATTGTCCAATCATAAATAGACTCTATCTAGTTTTGATAGAGTCAATTAACTATTTGCAACAAAAATGCTATTAATTGATACGGGAATACATCATAGGACTAGCGCATATATTATTTATCAGAACGGGAATATGTATTTTATATAATTCAATAAAAAATATAGGTTTAATAAAAGCGCAAAAGGATGTTAATACACAGCCTTTTGCGCTTTTATTTTTGTAACTGCAACCTTTTGAATAACTCTTCCTCAACCGCTGTTTTTAAATCCTGGTTCGCATAATTCAAGTGAAGATCTTCCCCTGCAGTGCGAATTTGAGTATCACTTTCTAATTTTGGTGGACCATTGTTATCTAACAATTAAGCTTTGGAAAAGGACAAATGCTTATGAAAGATTATCATACACGTAATGAGATTTTGGTCGTACTGTTAGAAATGTGTGAGGATATTGCAATAAAGGTAAGGAATGTGTGATGTGCAGCACGTACATTGGGCTATCTTATAGCAAGCATGTCATGACTAAGGATTTTTACCGCTCCAAGACATTAAAGAGCGCTACAAGTGACACGATGGAGCTGTAAGCGATATGTAAAGAGTTACTAGATAAATACTTTGCAGGCGAACCGGCACGTCAGTTATCAGTACTAATTACTAACTTGGAAGCTGAACATAGTATACAGTTGGATTTATTTGATGAAGACAAAGTTAAGCGTAAAACTCTAGCCCACACAGTGGATTATAAATTCCCTACTTTTTATAAAATAGCTTTTTTGTTTCCAATTACGAATTCCACATAGCAATCACACGATATGCCTTTTCTTCTACTTCATCTCTTTCATCATCCACATGAACAAGATCTCCATCTTCCACATCATCTAAATTCAACTCAATTTTTAACAATCAGCTTGCAAGTGAATATGGTGTTACAGAAGTAACTATTAGCCTCACTTAACTTTTTTGTGTCCAAGATATTGACTTAGATCTAGCTCTTTGGTTAACAGGTAATACATAAAGTAAGATAAAAATTGAAATTACTAAAGGTAGTGTTAGTGACCAGTAAATCTTTTTATTTACATTTAACAATTTTAATTCCACTTCCTTGAAATAGGGTATAACTCCTTCTTGAAGTAACCTGCTCCATTAGTTTAAATACATTACTTCACAATCGTAACATGAATATCTAATAAAAAAATCACCTCAAAGAATAACTAAAGAGGTGATGAAATTACTATATCCTTATAACCAATTACTTGAACTTTATATATAGACTAACGAGGTAAATACAAAACGCATTTTAAATTATATCCACTTTTTTCATGTAACATGAAAACACTTTACAAGATACAACTTTGAAATTTCCACATAATAAAACGCAATTAATCAAACGTGTGATTTCCTCGTTTGGGAGTATCGCAAAAGGCGAGAAACGGTGATTAATAACGTTTCTCGCCTTTCTTCTTTTGTATCGTTTATGCAAAATTTTATACAGCGCCATCCTTACTCCCAAATGGTTTCAGGCGTTTTTCAACAATTTATACCAGGTGTCTATTTTGTATAAATTCTTGTATAAAATCAAGAACACTATTGAACTACTTATCGCTGTTTTTTTCTACTAATTAAAAAATTATACTTCAAAAAATCTTCAAAGATCGTCATAATGTGTTCTCTTCCTCTAGGCAAAAACACTTTCAAGTATGCTCAAGTTATTTACCTGATTCTTCATGGTAAACACATTCAACAATGACCTTAGAGCCGAAATTATAATTACTTCCCTATTTTTGCTAGGACTTTTCTTTTTTCTTCTTCAAAATCAACTTCTAAATTGTCCTCTTTATCTACTTTACCCAGGTCCTTTTCACTAGCAACCTCCGTAAGACGTTTTTCCTTCTTTAATGCAGAAAACCATTCAGGAACTTTAGGGCCTTTCTTGGCACTGTCTTGTCGCTTTTTAGGCAAGGTATCTAGTAATTCAACAAAAGAAACTTTTTTTTCGCTATTTTCATATGCTTTCACAGCATTATTCACTTTATACCTAATAAAACCTATTGGATTTTCAATATCAATTGATTTATTTATATAGTCTACTAAATACATGAATTGATTCTCCACATCTTCTTTCCATATCGGTAATAACTTACTGTATATTTCTGCAAATACAATTCCATCTAATGAATATCCTTTAGCATGTTCATTTAGCTTTAATCTCATTTCTTCAAATCGTATATACTCTTGCTCCAGTAGAGCATCTTCATCTAGCCCATTAAAATCTAATAAATTGTTGTTAGTTGATTCAATTTCTTTATTTTCAATATAAAATTTCAAACTGTTAATCGAACGGCCTTGCTTAATTTCATCAAAGCTTATGTATACATCAGTTTTCTCATTTACTTCTCTAATTGCATCTTTCAATTTTATTTTGAAATTTGAGTATCTATCATAAGACTTTTTGATAGCACCTATTTTTTCACGTAGTTCTTTCAATTCTATAAGTTTGGAACTTTTCGATAGCTTTTTCACTTGCCACTTTTTCACTAATTCATATAACCGAATCGCATAAACACTTTCTAATGACAAAACGTATTTTAACTTATAACTCGTATACGCTTTTAATTGTAAGAGATAAGGTTTTAATTTAGGATCAAAAGTAATGGCCAATAACCCCTTGCCTTCTATGTACTCAATACTTGACACCCAACTGGTAACAAGATATCGCCCATCATCTTTTTCAATACCTATTGTTTTGCCTGCAATATCTTCCATACTCTTTTTAATTGGATGGTATGCTGCACTCTTCGATATATTCATTGCTTCACAATAATCACTTATGCTAATTTCATACTCTTTAAAATCTTCATCATTGGGTTGAATAGCACTAACGAGCATTAATACCAATCTTTGCTCTCTTAATGTTAATGGTTTCTTTTGTTTAGCTTCAATTAAATCATGGCTTTTTGTAACTACATAGTTCCCATATTTACCTTCCATAATATAGATCCACCCCAACATAGATTATTAGTACACCAATAGAAACCTCATTTCTATTCGTCTTTTTACTTTCTGTTATACTCACTTATTAGCTTATATTTCCTAATAATATTATACGCAGATTTTTTTTGCAATATTTAAAAGCTACTAAATTATTTAGCAGTAGCTTTTAGCGTTATAAAAGTAGCTTTTAAACATCTGAAACGTTATAAAAATAGTCTTTAACGTTACAAAAGTAGCCTTTAACATTATAAAAATAGTCGTTGACGTTATAAAAGTAGCCTTTAGCGTTATAAAAGTAGCCTAAATGTCTGTCAAACACAGTCATATCAACAACTCTAGTAAACTGTAAACAATTATTAATCATTTATAAACAGGTATAAACAATAACAAACAGTAAGTAGCTTTTGGTGGTGGTGATAATTTCATAGAAATTAGTTACTCCAAAATAAAAAAACTCCTTTGCTAATACCAAACAAGGAGTAAAAAGGTAAGGTTTTAGTTTAATGATTTACAGCTAGACTTATAATATCTACCATGTTTGCTCTTTCATAAAAAAAGCGTATTTAGCATATTATGTAATAGTATTTGGAACATCTTTAGAGGAATAAGCTTTAAAAACTAATGGGAAGTATTTCAAATGTAAAGAGAGCAGTCACTTTCTGATTGGCTGCTCTCAGAAGGATAGACAAACTCGAAATTTATAAAAAAATCCCCGTACAATAAGTATTGAATCAATAGCTAATTGCAGGGGACATTTTAAACTAAAATAGTTTTTAACTTTTCTTGTTCACTCATTGGTAAGTTATCAAAATCCACACGTTTTTTAAAAGTTGTCACTTCATTCAGAACCTTCTGATCTATAACGTCCGATTCTTCACCAATTTTCATTAGAATTTTAATTTTCTCGTTTAAGAAATAGATGAATTCATCAACATCAAACTCTTTACTCGTTTGGGATTTAGATTTATTTTCTTTACTTACTGGTACTTCTACTACTTTCTTTTCTGCTGACTTCTCAGACATAGCCCCTCTACTTGCAGAGTAATCTTGTTCGATGGCCCGTTTTACATATCCAGCAACCTTTTTAACGCTGCCCATGTCAATCCGTCCTTTTGTATAATCTATGTTCGATTTAATACGTTTTTCAGAATAAGTCTCAATTAATGAATCGACCGTTTTTTCATTAAGTCCCCAATCTAACAAAATGCTCTTAATTTTAAATTGAAGTTCGGTATACCCCTTTACGTCAACTACTGGTTTTTGTTCACTCTCTATTACATTTAGAGGGATAATAGGTTCGGCTTTCACAAAGTTTGGATTATGATAAATGAAAAACTCTATTTTACCTACTGAACGGCCAACTTTAATTTCCTTAAAATCAAATAGGATATCAGATTCTTCAAGTAATTCTTTTTGAGCCGTTAATAACACTCGTTGTTTGAAATTAGCATATAGCTTATAAGAACCCTCTGGCACCCCTAACATCTCTCTCAACTCATCTAGTGCATATGTTCTCTTACGAATCTTCTGCCATTGTTTTAAAAGCTCATACAACCGTATTGAATAGGCACTATTTAAGTTGGTAATACTACCCAGTCGATAGGTAGTAAAATTCTTTTGTAGCTGCAGTATATACGGTTTCCAAAAATCATCAAAACGCATACTAATAGTTCCTTGCCCTTCGTTATAAGCAACATAGGATAACCAAGATACTTGATGTACTGTATCACCAATACGGATTTCATGTACTTTCTCCATTAATCCTTTTGTAATATTACGTAGATCTTTATATTTTGATTTTCCTTTTAATTCGAGCATATTAACAAAAGGCTGTATCTGAAATATATATGTATTAATATCATCATCATTTGGCTGTACATTAGAAAATAGCGTTAGTATCAACTTTGACTCTAGAGTTGATAGTTTGTAACTGGATTCAATTAAGAGATTGGATTTTGTTACTAAATTATCTAGATTAAACTGAACTTCTACTAGATCAAATTCTAATTGTTCCATATGCTATCTCCCATCTATCAAAATATAACTTCAGCACTCTCTTTATTCTACTTCATGTTATATTTTAGATTTTTACACAATCCACCAAGAATTGCTAGAGATAACCAATAATATATATATTATTTATGTATTTACCTAGATTGTTACCCTGTTTTCGTTATATTTCGTATATATGTGTTCTTTCGCAGCCGAAAAGTAACTCACCCTGTTTTTGTTATATTTGCTGTACCCTGTTCTTGTTATATTTTAATAACGAACCCCCTTCATTTACCCTCTTTTCGTAATAATTACCCTGTTTTTGTTATGCATTCCCCTGTAAATGCAATAGTTCACCCTGTTTTTGTTATAGTTAATACCCTGTTTTTGTTATATATAGCCCTGTTTCAGTTATAGTTCACCCTGAATATGTAATAGTAAACCCTGTTTTTGTTATAGTTAGTGTCTAAAGTCCTTAGAGCCTGTAAGGTTGATAGCCATGGAAAACAGAAAACATATAAAACATATAAAACAATTAATATGTAAAACAACTAAAACAAAAAACGTTTGTAATAGTTTTGTTTGTTAAATATTATTTTTATATAAGTTTTAGTGCATAGTGCAATAATAAATAATTTCTTAAGCATTGATAAATTATAGTAAAGCATTGTTATAGTTGAGTTTAGTTCATAGATCCAATCTCTGAATCTAATTAATATGAAAAGAGATCAAAAACCTGCTATTGTTTCTTCTTTTTGATAGTTTAATTTCCTGGAACGAAAAAAGCACTCTATTTAAATATTCAATATCGTTAAAATAACAATTGAACACTTAAACAAAGTACTTTTAAAAAGTGGTCTCTACAGACGTGGGTGAAAAGGAGCGCACTATCTGCCCTAATCAATCAACTTTCTAGTTTTGCTAGTATTTTTTCGCGCTCCGCTTCAAAGTATTCATCCTGAGAATTATCACCACTTCTTTGTTCTTCTGCTTTTTTAACTTTCCGTTCCTGATACCAGTCTGGAAGAGCTACTTTTTGAGCTTTCTGTTTACTTAACCCGCTGAAAGAAATGGTAAATCCTTTACTCTTCATGTCTACTGCTTCAGTAATCTTAAATAGCATAAAGCGAGATGGGTGTTGAATTTTATTTGTTTTATCATTCATATAATCAACAACAAAATTCAATTCTTTTTGTATATCAATTTCATCACCGAATACATATTGTGCTCCCTCATAAATTTGAATGAAGTCTGTTAAATCAATTTCATAACCTGTACAAGCCTTATTAATTTGCAATAAAAGATTCTCAATCAGAATTGTCTTTTCATCGGGTTGTGGTAACCCTGGCGTATTAGTTGTTTCACAAGCCTTCTTATTTGCTTTAATCGTGAATTCTAATTCAGCAACCTGTCTACCCTTTTTGATAGGAACATAACTAATATGAATATCAGTTAAATCATTTACTTCATCTATAGATTCATCTAACTTCTTCTTGAAATTAGAGTATTTATCATAGCTTTTCTTTGTAGCACCTAACATATCCCTTAACAATTTCAACTCTACTTTAATCTTTCTTTTATGGAATATCCATTTTTTACAGATTTCATATAGACGAATTGAATATGTAGATTTCAAACCCAAAATATACTCGAGTTTATACGTGGTATATGTTTCTCTTAAACCTATAAGATATGGTTTAAGTCCAGGTGAAAACTTAATTAACAATCTACCTTCCTTTGGATAATATTTAGATTCTATAACCCAATGATAGGTTTCCCAAACTTCTTTGCCCTGCTTATCTACTGTAGGTATCTCGATCAGCTTTTTCATTAATCCTTTAGTTATATTATGTATCTCCGTATACTTTGCATCTGCTAAACCTAGTAACTTTGAAAATTCTTTAACATGGATTTCATATTCTTTTAAATCTATATCATCCTTACGAATTAAACTTATGGCTGTTAATATAAGCTTTTGTTCTCTTAATGTCAGTGGTTCAGTATGTTTGGCTATCACAAGATCATTTGCTTGTGCTACTGGGAAAGTTGGACTCAATGATTCTAATACTATTTCGTGTTTCATACTACTCACCTCTCGACTTATTATACATATAATCCCTAAAAGTTACAAAATGAAAATAAAAGTAGCTTTTCTATTCTTAAAAGTTACTTTTGACCTCCTAAATACGGCGAATTAGTAACTTTTATTACTACTAACGGCGAATTAGTAACTTATAAATGAAAATCATCATTAAATACATAATGCTTTTTTGACAAAAAAAGGTGAAACATATTAAAGGTAGATCGTTCAAGGCGAAAAATTAGCTTTTAATTAGCTCATTCACGGCGAAAAAGTAACCTTTTAAATATTAGGTACTAAGAAATCAGTGATCACGGCATTTATCTAAAACTATTAATGTGACGTCGAATTAGTAGCTTTTCACAGCGGAAAAGTAACTTTTAACGTCGAATTAGTAGTATTTAACGGCGAAAAAATATCTTTTAACGTCGAATTAGTAGTATTTAACGACGAAAAAATATCTTTTAACGTCGAATTAGTAGTTTTAAGAGTCTGCAATCCCTTATATATCAAGGCTTTGCAGACTCTTAAAACATATAAAACAATTAAAACAATATATAATAATATAAAACAACCAAACAAAAAGAGCAGCATATCTACCAGAGATATAGCTGCTTCTTATTGTTTAGAATAATGATAATTAAATTAACTAAGGTTCTGGTAGGGGTGGGTTGGATTCCATTTTAGATAAAAATTAATTTATTATCTTTTACTATTTCTTTATAAACTTCACTATCATGCTTAAAGGTAGACTAGTCATAAACATCAATTTCATGTTCTCATGCCACTGCTTTCACTTTTTCAAATCTTATTGCCTCTACCGTATTATAAACTGTGCGATTTTTCTGATGTACTATCTCAGTAGTAAAACACCCGAGAACTGAAGATAGTTCTAGAATTTTAATGTGAAATTACTTTTTGAATCTGATCATTTAAATTTACCTTACTTAATCCTCCGTGGTAACAGACCACAGATTCAATGTCGAGGTCTAGGTATTTCTTCAAAGAGAGTCGAGCTTCTTTTATATCCAGTACTGTCGGGGCATGAATTCCCCTAATTATTCCGTTTACACTGTACATCGAATCCCCAGCAATGAGAGTTTTACTTTGTCTTAAATAAAGGCTGATATGACCGGGAGTATGCCCAGGAGTATGGATGACGCGAATCCCGCCGAAAAACGGTAGTTCCTGACCGTCAATCAAGGTATCGTCCACTCTGCCCTTCGGGGGATTCTCAAGGTGCCCGTCTTTTAAAAGAGGTATCACGCCCTGAATATAAGGCTTATCCAGTTCGTGTGCATAAACTTTAACTTTATTGCCACACTCCTGCAAAATCTCAGGAAGATTACCTATATGATCCACATCTTGATGCGTCAAAATCACAACTTTTAGTTTGTCTATCGACACTCCTACCTTTTCCATGCCTTCGTTTAAATCTTTAATTTGCCCCGGGAATCCTGTGTCTATTAAAACAGCCATTTCTTGATCCCACAAAAGAATTGGGTGAATAATATTCCCATGATAATCAAGATGAAGCATTTCTACTCCCTTTGAAATTTCCATAACTTTGGTCTCCTTTATAATTAGATTTTAATGATATCAAAGAATGGGTTTGGTTACACAAGAAGTTTGAAAGAATAAAGCTGATTTTTACGTATAATAATATTATTCAGTATCACTTTTCTATAATCTATAAATTCCATTAATCCCCCTTCTCTTAAAACTCTATTTTTTCATCCCTTCTATCCTATCTAATTCTCCCCCCAATTTTCTTTTTCCTTCTTAAACTAACCAACCAGTTAGTACAATAACGTCAACAAAAAAAGCGTTAATCCATCTTGGATCCCCACCGTTACTTGCATAACATCTAAAGTGTCCCCTTAAATTTTTACATAGCTTTCGATTATAAACCCACATTCAGTACAAATAATGTATTCAACAACTGACCCAACAAAGTTCATCTTATTATCCGGGAACATAACCCCATATCCACTACGCTTACCTTTCCCCAATTCTTTTTCACCACATTTTGGGCATTCTTTTACTTTCGTAGAATGTTTCATTTATGTTTCACTTTAATAACTGTCTACCAATTATCTTCAGAATAATAATATATTGCGAAGAAAAGCCAAGTCAAAAAGGTAAACTACGGAAATATAAATCCATTAATTAATGGTATTCTACGGATCAATTAGATACTATAATGCAACTGAATATAACTGAAAGCTTCCCAATACTTTCTACGGCAAACAATAGCAATGTACTTATATATTCGAAAACCTTGTAATTATAACGATTTTTTAAATACTGATAAACAATCAAAAACTACGGAAAGTTATCTACATTAAAAAAATGAAGTCCAATTGAGAAAAATAGAATATGTTAAAAAAGAGAGACATTAATTTACCAGTTAGTCATTTGATTAGAGTATTTGATAGAAGAACTTTATTGAATCGATTATGAAGAATGCAATTGTAATAAAAAATAGATATTTCATTCTTTCAATTAGTTTAGAATACTCATAATTTCAAGCTAAAATAGATGTATTAAAGATTAGTATTTTTATTACCGTAATGATTACCGCAGTTATTACCGTAATATATAAACCGTTGGTAACAATGATTTTGTGAGCTATTTCTTTATAGTTGATTTATATAATAAAACAGTATATTATTGAATAAAGTGCTTCATTACGGCAATTATTACGGTAATGATTACCGTATATTATTGTAATGATTACCGTAATGAATAAATTAACGACTTGGAGGTGTTAAAATTGCTGGATCTTAATCAAGTCATGGATATATTAAAGAAGAATTTATCAGATGAAAGTAAATGGATTTTAAGTGCATTAATTACTAGTACAAACCCTACTTCAAAAGAGAAATTATGGGAACTAACAAATACCTTGTATATAGAAAAAGGAATTTCTAATGATCCCACAGCTAAAATAATATCTTCTCGTTATGTCTTAGATATACATACAGCCAGATTAGAAGGTGCCGGATTAGTTGAAGTAACTGCTTTAGGAAGAATTAGAGTTTATTCAGTCAGTGAATTCGGGAGAATGTTAATAACTCACTTAAGTTAAAATTACAAAAGGAGCTGTTCATATGACAAAGCAAAATATCATTACTCATCATAAGGATGTAAAACTAAGTATTAACTTCGGATTTCTAGGTTTAGGTATGGGTGGTTCATCAATAGCTGCAGTATGCGGTGACGTTAAAACAAATGCTTCTTTCCCATACAAAGCATTACTAGTTAATACTAACTCAATGGATTTAGATAAAATAAAAGTAGAAAATGAATCGACAGTTAAATTACTAATTGGTGATGGTAAAGGCGCATCACGAGACATTAACCGTGGTGAAGAAATTTTCGTAGAACACGCTAATAAAGTCGCTGACAGTGTAAAATTGCATTTTGCAGATAGAGACTTCATTTGGGTTGTTGCAGGTCTTGGCGGTGGGACAGGAACAGGTTCTATTATCCAAGCAATTAAAGTGCTAATGACAAATAATTTCCAAAAGAAATTCGGATTAATACTGACATTACCTAGAGATAGTGAAGGAAGTACTGTACTAAGTAATGCCCTTGAAAGACTTCAAGTTATTAATAAAGCAATGCAAGGTTTAGGTTCTGTCGTAATTGTAGATAACCAAAAACTATTTAATTATTTTGAAACAACGAATAGTAACGCAACAGTACAATCGTATCTGTCATTTGCAAACTCATATATTGCAGATACTTTACACGGCATGAATGTAGTTACATCAAGCTACCAACCTTATGGTGAATTCCATTTCGATAGTTCTGAATTCAAAAAGCTTATCACTACACCTGGTGTACTTCACTTCGTTAAATATGAAACAAAAGTACAAAGTATTGATGTGAAAAAACCAATAGAACATCTAAATACATTGCAGAAACAAATTGTAAATGGAGTTCTATCCGATGGATATAACTTAGCGAAGACTTCAAGATTAGCATTAAGTATCCTTGCCCATTCTAATTCGGCACATAATATATTCAATATTGAATTCACGAAATCTATAGAAGATCTATTATCTGAAATTGCACCGATTGTTAGTGAAAAACCTGTAGGTCAGTATATCTATCCATTTAATGAAACTTCTAAAGTATACTATTACGCTGCATTTGCTGGACTTGATTTACCGAGTCGAGTTAGAGCTATGATAGAAGAAAATAATAGAGTAATAGAAGCAAAGAAAAACTTATCTACTGAAAAAGTTGAAGATATTTTCAGTAACTTTGTTACGACTAACCCGACGACCAAAGAAAGCACTTTAAATGGTGATGAAGAGTTTGCTCGTTTATTTAATCAACCAATAGACAATGACGATGAAAAAGATGGTCAAAATGAAGGTGACAAAGCATTCGCTGCCCTTTTTGGTGATAAGTAATTATTAGTAATGATTATTATATGAAAACGCTCAAACTATTGTATTTCAATTCAATGGGTATGATTATGATTTCAAGATAATTCAACTTCTTTAATAATCCAAAAAGCATTTTGCAATTGTGCAGAATGCTTTTTTTGTTTTGTTACGGAAAACTGCGGGAATATATAACTGTAACTTTTTACGTTTCCATAGATTATATTAGTTCGGAAAATATTAGTTTTAAATGTGCGTCACTTATATTTATTCAGAAAACATTAGGTGTAATTTATTGTAGATTATATTTATTCAGAAAATAATAGATTTAGATTTTCGTATAATACGGTACATTCTGATTTATAGAGGGAACATAAAGTGTTGATGTATCAATGTTTCGAAGAGATGTATCGATATTTTTCTTAGATTAAATTAGAAAATTAGTAGACTACCGAATAAAGTCGTAGTTTCTTATAGTTTTTCGTTATTCTGTAAAAAAAGTTGCAGTTTATGGTTGATTTTTGCTGGTTTTTTTATTAGATTGAAGATAATAGACAGGAATTCTGCGAGTTAGAAAGGAGATGAGTAGATGGAGAATGTTAAAGTATCAGAGGAAACAATCAAAGAGATATTAAAAGATGATCCTTTGTTTGATATTATAAAAAATACTCCAGCTGAACATACTCTATTAAATGATGAGTATTTGGAAACGATTATAGAAAAAAAGTTTTATCCAACAGTAGAATTAGCACACTGGTTTGGAATATCTGATGGACAAGTTCGATACTACATTAGACCATTCCAGGATTATATCTTCCAGGGGGAAGACGAAGCTCCTTCATTTAGTACTTCTATGAGATTAAGTTTTAAATCCATATTAAAAGTTAGAATGCTAATCCTTCTAAAAGATGAATACAAAGTCAAAGGTTTACAGCAAGTACTGGGTTCAAGTGGATTGTTAATTAAGGAAGACAGGGTAACTTCTTCGACGACAGAAGTTACAAAAGCGGGTCCTTCAATTCACGACGAAGTTAAAGTGATTAAAGATATTTTAAATAATATCTTACAATCGGGTGCATTTACTGTTACAGAAAAAGATGATAAGTATACCGTTAACCTAGCAGCGGAATTAGAAAACATCATAGAAGGACACCAAATTAAAGCTTTGGATGAATACCAAGGAAAGCTTCTTACCGAGTATAAAAATTCACTAGAACCAGTTCAGGAAGAGATTGAAAATCTTAAGAAGCAAAACAAAAAATTAGAAGAGACACTTAAATCTCAAGATCAAGATAAAGATGATCGTAAAAAAGAAGAGGTACTATCTTTCCGAAATGAAATGGAAAGTTTGCGAAAGCAAAATCAACGATTAGAAACTGTAATGCAATTACAACGAAAATTTGAAGATGAAGCTGCAGCAGAATGGGAAAAGAACAACAACTATGGTTTCATGGCAAGATTGCTAAAAGCAAACGAGATTGATGCTTCAAAAAGAAAATTCATCATAGAATACGTTGATGAAAAATTGAATAGTAATTTAAATGAAAAAGACGCTGAATAAAAAGAAAAAACCGTAACCCAATAATAGGGATACGGTTTTTTTAACCACTCATGTAAGTTAACATATAATACCTGCGACTTATTATTTTTTTAAGTTGATTCTAGCATACGAAAATTGAAAGACAATATACAAAAGCAAGAACAGCTAATTGGATTCTTTGTGAACACAGTAGTTATTAGGGACAAGATCTACTCTTTAGATACCTATTGCCCAATCTCCACTAGCGATATCGTTGATAACTCTCGCAGAATACTCACCAATCTTTTTGTTCTCTTTCTTCGGTGGTGTACTGGCAGATAGGTGGAAGCCCAAAAAGACAATGATTTGGTGTGATTTCCTAAGTTATGCAGAAGTAATCTTAGAAGAAGCATTTTGGAAAAATGTAAATTCTAGTTTATCAATGGATGGAATCATTTTAGCGAATTCATGGGGACTCCCTAGTCAGTTAGATCCACTAACTTATTCTACTGAACAAACTACGATGTTGAAATTAATGTCACAATTTTTCCCTAATATTAAAGCCTTGCCAAGTCGTAGAAATATTACATTTTTAGCATCAAAGGCAGATTTAAGAATAAAGTACCCTGAATTATCAGATGATTTGAAATCATTAGATCAAATTGGTTTAAAGCTTTTATTTTTCAAAGCATATATTAGTGAAAATATAGATGTATCCCAGATTATAGATATAGAAGACAATATATTGTATACAATAGAGGACTTGGATAATCTAATGTATCGGGAATGGAAAACATTGTTAAATGAAATTAATCATATTCGAATTAAAGCGCATTTGAATCCTCTATCACAGGTAAATGATTTATTAGATTTCCCAGATGAAGCTCAAAGGTTTACCGAAGCTGCTTTAATGCATAGACCAATTATTGCTACTACTATTCCTACGCTAGCAGGTTGTACGGCGTTTGTAGGTAACAAAAAATTAGATTGGTATATTAAGTGGTTAGTAGAAGAAAAATCACGTTTAATGATGATTGATAAAGAGTGGTTTGTTAATATAGCTTGCTGGCAAGCATACCAAATTGCTACAAATCCATACGCAGGATATGAACATTGGCTACCACAGTTAGAAAAACTTCTATTTACAATTCAATCTCATGTACTTGCTACAAATAATATTTAATTCGGAATTAAGTAAAACTAGTTGAATAAATAAAAAGTAGAAGTCAGAAATGGTTGTAATACCAGCAATGACTTCTACTTTTTATTTATGAGCGTCTTTATTACAATAACGGCACACCGCTTGGGGCAGGTTAATGGAAGAAGTTAGGTATGTAATTTTTATAAAAACAAAAATTGACTTGTTGCATTATTTTTCATCGTTTTATCTTATTGAACTAACGGGGCAGCATTCCTGTTTGAAAGATGTTCAAGGTCTTGAAAGAAAAAGAGTCCTCTAGTATGATGCTGAGTGTCAACGACCATTGATCCAACATCTACAAGGAGGACTCCTAAATGCATTTTAAAATGAATTACAAAATTTGATAATACACTCGTCGTTGGTATAGACATCGCGAAGCGCGTTCATTACGCATGCTTTGTCGATGAACGAGGACGCGTGATGGAAAAAGCTTTTGCTATACATCAATCAAAAGAAGGCTTTGAAAGTTAGAGTTTACTCAAGTCTTTCCGTCTTTTGGTAAGATGGCACTTGCCATTCTTGAAATGACTCCGTTGCCACAGGACTGGATCCAATTATTAATAAAAAGATAATTGCCCTAAATGGCTTTTCTATTAATTGTCCACTCATTTCGAATATCCTTTCTTATTATTCGTGAGTACATTTAGTTTGATTAGTAAAACAAGTCTACATGAATTAAGTTTTTTCGAATTAACATACGTAACACTTTTACGCAAAAGTATTCTTCTTTCAAATTAGAATTAGCAGAAAAAATTGACTACAAATAATACATACGTTAAAATACTATTCAGAGCAACACTTAAACCATTAGCTATTACATACGCAATTAACGAATATGAACTAGATGATTATTCTGTATGTAAGAGAAGCCAAATGCCGACCGCATGAACAATGTTTATGGAGTAGTCAGGAGATTGGCGTAAAATCATTCGTTACGTCCCGCAGTAGGACAATGTAACGGGCACTTGTGCCAAAAATTAATAGGTTCGTTCACAGCCGTATGGACTGTTGAATATAGAAAAGAAGTCGATTGATCCAATTATTTGGATTGCTCGGCTTTTTTTATTTAAAAAAATAAAAGCTGAGAGGAAGTTTTTTATGAATTACGAAGAATTTAAGAGTGAATTAGAGAGTGGAGATTTAAAAAACGAATATTTAATGTTTAAAAATGAGAATGGGAAATTTAATACATTGGTATTATCAGGTAACGCCTTTTACTTTGCTACAGAAAAAGGTTATGTTCTAATTCCTGACTACAATGCTTTCCAGCTACTATCATTTGTGAAAGCCGGTACTTTCAAATTACTGCAGAATGGCTCCTTAGGTAAACGATTTTCGTTACAGGGGGTGGCTTAACATGGATTTTGAATTAGAGCCTAAAAATTTTGCTCAAGCTATTAAATTAGCGAAAGAAATTGAACGTTTAGAAGCTACAGTTAAATGCATGAAAGATAATTTTAAAACATTCGTTAAAGAATATGGGGCAGTTGAAACCGATTTTGAACGATGGGATTTCTATCCTTCTGTATCATGGGCTTTCGATAAAGAAAATACAAAAGAAATTGCACGTACTTTAATTCTTGAAGGTACTGATCCGTGGGAATTGATTAAGTTTGCACCAAAGGATTTAATCAGTCAAGGCTGGAATGAGGAATCACTAGCCCAATTCGGAAGTAAGAAAGTAACAAACAGATTTACTAGTAGAAAACTATGATAGATGACGGTTCTTTTTAGAATCGTCTTTTCTTTATTCATATCAAAAAAAATAGGAGAGATTTATTATGAAAATTATTAAAGAGAGATACATATTGTTTCATAGACAAAAGGTATCATTATTGATATTATATGTATAAATTCAGCAATATTAATTTCTAATGGGGAACGCCGTTAGATTAAATAAACTTCAACATTTTCTCGGAAAAACCTTGCGGAATGGCGAGGTTTTTCTTTCATTACAGCTTAAGAATTTAAAATTTGCATAAACTAATACAAATTCAATCATTATTGTATAAATGGGGAATGCCATTTATATAAATAAACCTTTCAAGTATTAAAAGAACCTTGCGGAATGGCGGGGTTCTTTTTTTTATTTATTCCGATTGTCTGCAAATATATACAGTATTTCAAATAATATAGAAACTGCTCCAGGTCGTAATTTTCTCCTAAAGTCAATAAAGATTCAAACACGCAAAAGAGTATGATCCATTTAGGCAAAGAATTAAATTTTATCGTTTTTGTATAGATCCGTACCGTTATATGTAATTGTCTAATGCATCATTCTACTATACAGCTAGGCATTCAACACTTCGTGTACTTAAATTCTAATTCTGATTCAAGTATTTTCGCATCGAAACATGTGATGTATCTAACTCTTTTTAAAAGAACAGCGAGCTAACCAGCTATCGTTACCTCTTATTTTGCATTAAATCCTATTAAAACTACATTAATTACCTTTTTTTTATGCTAATATATATATACTTATAGGTTTCTTTAGTGGGGAATGTGTAGTTTTAAATTTATCATAGTAAAAAGGTTACATGTTTTGGAGGTGGATTATGTGTTAGACACGTATTAAACAAATATTACGGAGAGTGCCATATTCTTAGATAAGCTATAGAAGTTGCAAAGAAAGATATAGGATTCTTTGTAGTGAAGATAAAGACATAAATCAATCAAACTTAAAGATGTATAAGAGGAGAATTAATCAGTGGAAAATTTGGAGAACGAATCTGTAATAGAAAACCCTGTTAAAAAGAAAATCAGTAAAAAGGTTCTATCAATTATTTTTGCACTTGTTGTAGTAGCTGCAGCAATCGGTGCCTATTTCTACATAGAAGACATGAAAGAAAAAGAACATACAGAGATGCTTGAAAAATATGAATCAACACTTAATGACTTTTACGAAAAAGCATTTGAGTCTGCAACTCTTGCAGAATCAATTACGAATCAATATTCTAAAGTTTGGCATGCTGCTATATGGGATAAAGCAGTAATGGTTGGCGATGATTACTACTTTGATTTTGATAGTGCAATACAAGCTCAGTATAAAGTGTTCTCTACTAATGGGAAATTAGATGGAATGCTAGACGGATTAGATTTATCTAATAAAGCCATGAAGAAAATGAAGAACCCTCCTATGGAATTTGAAGAAGAGTATGAGGCTGCTTCGGAATTACAAGACTCACTTAATGATTTTGTTTCATTAGCCAAGAACCCAACTGGAAGCCTTCAAAGCTTTAATCAATCAACTAATGAAAAAGACAGCCAAGTTAGTGCGGATCTTCAAAAACTTGAAAACTTATTAGATTAGAAATTGAATATATTAATAGGTAGCGACTAATCGTTGCTGCCTTTTTAATGTAATAAAACATAAGGGAAAGAAAAACATTTTTGAGTGAGGTGTAGTGACAGTCTATTTCACTAAGAATAATATTTACGATAACGGAGAGTGGTGAAGGTGCATTCTAATACGTATTAAAGAACATGTTTTGAACAATCGATGTTTGAACTGCCCAGTAAATATTAGATACAAATCTAAAATTTACGGGTTATTTTTTGTATGTTTAAGGCTTTCTCTAGTGATCAACTTCTTGTCGCTGGAGAAGCAGCTGGTAGTAATTTAGCTAAAGTTGAGAGTTTAATTGTAATGATTATCAGTGAGGCTGAGTTATACGAAATGATTTTCAATAATCCCGATATTGTTTAAAACATGCGGAGAATGATGGAATAGATGTTGAGTTGAGAATTTACAACTCATGTTTTAAAATGATGATGACATTTTCGAATTACCGACATTACAGGCGAGGTCCTATATAGAGTGCATCAACCAAAAGGCAGGTGCTTCTATATGAAATGTCATCATCATCATCTTAAGTAGATTGTTTTTTCGTCCATAGTCAAACTGCGATTGCATTCAGAAAGTCAAACCGAATTAGAAAAGGAACGTAACAAGTTCATCTTTCTGCTTGTTCAGGTACTTCCCCAGATTGTGCTGGGTAAAGCTAAAGTAAAAGACGCTATTTCTTATTGAAGAAGTTAGAAGTTATTGAACTTGTTAAAGGACCCGACACATATTGGAACAGAGGAGAGAAATGGCTTAATCCTTTTCAATAAATTGATCAAGCCAAGTCTCTACTGCTTTTTTCACGTTTCTTGATTTCTCCATAAATTCATCCATAACATAACCGATTAACCTAGAAAGTGAAGCTTCATCAGCTTCATATGGATTATCTTTCTGTATATAAGCCAATACCAATTCAAGTTGCTTCTTTCTTTCTGGGTCTAAGATGGTTTGTACATATTTACTTATGTACTCATTGACGATGTTTGTGTTCTGTATAGAACTTTTCAGAAGCAGTGCTGCAGCATTAGAAATTGTAGTGTCTAGTGAGTAAGCGAGTTCAGCTAAGTCATCGTACAGTCTTTGATCGAATCGCATAGATACCCTTGGCTTTATCCCAGGTGTCTTTTTTCTTCTCTCTGATAGTAAATCTTTGTTGCCGATGAATACTGTATTTCTAAATCGGTAATCTCTTCGGAAATGAATGGCCAAGTTATCGATTACTATTTTCGTATACAATCCTTTCTTACAAATTGTTTCACCAACAGTCTTAATCGGACTACCTGTGATATGTGATAGCCTTGAAATACATTCGTATAGTTCGTGTTCTACAGAAGGTTTTATATCAATCTTACGATCTGACCTCACTCTTTTTCCTGTCTTTTTTTCTGGCTCTTTTATCACTCTCTCGGCTTCTCTCTTCACTTTTCCTAACCTCTCTTCCGAACTTTAGTCTGGGACACATTCATTTTGTTCTAGATTTAAAAGTGTATGAAATTTGGCAGGGGAGTATGCTGAAAGCGATTAAAACTTTCATAATTGGGCATACTAAATTAAAAACGGAGGTATGGTCGATGGGATATAAAGTGAAAATGACATCAGAAGAGTCAAAAAAAATTATGCAAGGTTGCAAAAATCAAGGGGAAAAATATGGATTACCTGGGAATAAAAAAAAGTCAAAAGCTATAAAGAAATAACGAATTAAATGGGGAAATAATCATTGCCTTTATATATATTTAGAGAATTCTCGTCTAGAAAAAGCGAGATTCCTACTAATGATTTATTAGAAGCGGTTAAAAACTCCTTTGAATTATGAAGCTGATTTATATATAGTAATGGGCTAACTTGTAAGCTGGTTGGAGGTTGGACGAGGGCAGAGAAGGTATTGAACCTTACATAGTTGCTGGCAATTACCGCTTCCGATACAAAGAAGCTGCAAGCAACATTAAGAAGTTGTATTATAGCCATCATGACTTTGGTTATGATGGTGCTGAACTACACTTAAAAGATAATCCGTCTTCTATCGACCAACCAGTTGGAATGTTATGATGCTCTATTTAAATCGAATGTGGGTGAGGAAATTTTTCAATGAGAAATAATATAAAGTGATCAGTATTCAGATAATCAAATCTTATGTTCTAGTTTTGTAGGAAGCTAAAAAGGAAAAATGAATGCTTGGAGTATAGAAAATTTCTTCGGAGCTTTATTATTATGCAGTAGGCAGCTGATGCACTTTACAGAGGCTTTTATTCGAATCATTATTATTTGGTTTTAGAAAAATTTCTATTTGCTATAAATAAAAAGAAGTCAGCTTAGCTGACTTCTTTTTATCTATCTCCGATAAATGCGCCTATTGAGATGAGTACACCAACTACAATTATAATTAAAAGTGTTTCAATGAAGTTCTTTTCTTTTTCTCGTTTTTCTGATATTTGTTTCCGATAGAGATTCTGGATTTTCTTTTTATCTACTGACTTCATTATTATCACCTCTATATAGTATAGATTTAATTATAATTCAGCGTACTATTTTTCAGTAAATTTATCTATTTTTTCAAGTTCATTCATATCTTTATCGTAAATACGAACCTCGTAATTGTCATTATTAATCATCATTTTAGTAGAATCTTGAAGAAAATATGAGTTAAGAGCTTTTTTTATCTCATTTATTATTATTGGGGTATCTTCATTATTCTCTAGTCCTGTCTTTATTTCAATTAGAGTGACATCATCTTCTGTTTTATAACTAATACCTTTTAGTTCATATGCTGATTTTCCTGCCATCGCACTGTGTAAGTTACTAACGATTTTTGGCCATTGTTTATTTTGATTAGGTTTATTGGTTATCACCTGTTTTTTTATATTTTCGTCATCAGATTCTTGTACTTTTTCATATTGAGTGATAAATATTTTATAGTCATCAATATGTTCTTTTTCCATTAATGCTTCAATTTTTGGCATTAAATTTGCCTTCATATCGCTTAAACTTGTTGTATTAGGCATGAGTACAATCTCCAATTTAAAAGGATTCGGAGAGGTACTAATACTTTGATATTCATATCCAGATTGTTCAACTAAATCAATTGTTTGGTTATCAATTCTAATAGTTGAATCATTGCTAATTTTTATAGGAATTAACTTTTCAATAAAATTTGCTGCTGTTGTTGAATACAGTGGAGAGGTTACAAATATCAATAAAATAATAGTAACGAGACTAACCAAAAGTTTATTCTTTTGTTGGGGAGGGACTATATTATCTTGTACAGCTGATAGCACTCGCTTTTTTTGTTGTTCGTGATATTTTTGCTTTAGTTGCATGTTTTTTTCAAGAGATTCTAATGAATCATTAAGTCGCTTATCATTAAATTCCTTCATATTCAAACCCTCCTATTATTAATTGTTTTTTTAATTCAACTAAACCTCGTTTTAAATTCGTTTTTACTCTATTTTCAGACCAACCCAATATTTCTGCGGTCTCTTTAGTAGAGAAACATTTTATTTTTCTTAATAAAATTACCTGACGAAAGTCCAATTTTAATGTTTGCAATGCATGATGTAGATGAAGTTCATCATCATTTAATTGCATGATTTGCTCGGGTAAAGGACTGCTATCGCGCTCATTAAAGGTTAGTTCCATAAAGTGTTTTAAAATGTTCTTTTTACGCAAATAATCGATTGTGGTATTTTGAGCAATCGAAAAAATCCATGTTTTAAAGCTTGAATGCCCTTTAAAGGTGTCATAGTTTTTGTATGCCTTAAGAAAGACTTCTTGAAGGATATCTTCTGCAGAATGATAATCCTTAGTGTTCATATAAATATATGTAAAGATTGTCGTGCCAAGCTCTTCATACCAACTGGAGATGAGTTGATTTGAATTCATATAAGTTCAACTCCTTTCATCTAGCTATATATAACTTAGACGAATACTTTAGAAATCGGTGACAAATTGAGCGAAAAAAATAAAAAAAGTCATATTCCGTTAGTACCATTAGGTACTCCGGAAATGACTTTTAAAAAAAATTTAGTCTAACCAAATAGTATAAACACTAGTTGTAGGGTAATATAGCTTTGATAAATGCAACTCAGCTTTATTATTATCACCATCAACCCAATCTCGAACATTAAAAATCATTTCATAAGTGCCGGCTTTGTTATCCAATTCAAAATCAGATACTACTGAATCCCAGCCTGGATCTTCTTCATATAACTTATACCACCATTTAGGTCCACCGAATCCACCATATGGCTGTTCAATATAAATTAATAAATCTCCGCCGCCTGAGTTGAATGTGCTTGATTGAGTTTTAAAAGTACTTTCACCTAGATAATCCCATTGGCCTGCTCCTAAAGGTGAGATCAATCCAAATGGATATTGCTTTTTTAAGTAGTTTGGATCATCAGATATTTTTCTAATTGAAACTAGTGCATCTGTATTTTCGTTATTGTCACCCGTATTAAGATCATTTGGTCTATCTGTTTGATTGATTTTTACTGGCTCTGTATTCTCGGTATTAGCGAGGGCAGTATCATTATTAAATGTTAGTAAAGTAGTTAGGGATAGCAATGCAATCCCACTGAGTAATTTATTCATATTATACCTCCTATGTATTTATATATTTATTATAGCAAATTTTGTAATATTTTAAAGTATTTTCTATTAAAATATAAAAATATGTTTGAATGCACTAGATATAATTACTAATTTTTCTGTTTTTAATTAGGATTAGGTGTTTTGTAATCTATGAATTTTCATTAATTAAATAACCACGAGAAAAATAGTAAATTTTACGTAAAAATCTTTATAGGTTAATGAAGTTAGGGTACGACATGAAGAAAATTTCTATATGTCGAACGGGGAACTGAACCTTACATGGTTTCTGGAAATTACCGGTTATGATACAAAGAAGCAGCAAGCAATATTAAACGCTTTTTATAATCCTATTAATTAAATTAAAAGGAGAGGGATAAATATCCCTCTCCTTTTTGTGTACTAACTAACTAACTAACTAACTAACTTACCTATTCAGTCGAAGATCTTTGAATTTTTCATGTTGTTCCTAATAAAATAGGTAGTCTGAGAATACATAGCTCAGAGTTATTGAGCTTCAAAATAATTGGATTCCTCAGGATAATATAGATCTTTACGTAAGCAGACATCTCGATGGGTGAGTGTTTCACCTTTAAAACGAATCCAAATTTCATCATCTGCCATGACTCCATGTGTTTTACGTACAATGCCCCAGCGATTATAAGATTGCATATCCAGTGAAGCCAGTAATTCTTTTGCGTTGACCCGGGTAGGAGGGAATGTACGCCATTTTAGCCAACGGTCGATTTCATCTAAGCTAATATGACCTTCCATATTCGGTGAAAATTGTTTGTTAAAATCATCAATATAGTTAATTACATATGGGGTGCCACCACTTGCTGGTTTTAAATCAACATGGGCAATAATGTCATCCATCCACATTACGTCAAAAGTCATGTAATCAATCAATGGATTCACTTCCTTCAATGAATAAGTGTTTCAATGCTGGATCCCGCAATTGTGAAAGTAATACGTCCTTAGCACGTCCAAAATCGTATTGAGAATTTTCGATTGCAGTTACTAGTTTCTCTTTATCAATGAATGCTGGTCCTTCGTAAAGGCTAAGTTGCTTTGTGAAGGATGAATTCAGTGGTTTTGCCTTTACTCTTCGCTTTAAAATCGTTAATGGTTTGCTAGCTGGATAGTCTTTTTCATCAGATAATAGGCTAAGTCCGTTATCAAAAATCGGTGCCAGCTCCCATGTTTTTTCTTTTGGGTCATATAAGAATAAAATGTTATTCGTGTGGCGATCTTCATTTAGAATAAGTGCATCGAAAGCGAATAACTGTGCGATTTGATGATTTACAATGAGCCCTGTATACTGCTCCACCTGCTTCATTAATAGCTCGAACTTTTCTATGGTAGAAAGTGTTTTGTTACTTGTAATCGAATCAGTAGAGCTGAAATTTGCTTCAAATAAGCGCTCTAGTGTCACTTCTTGTTTTGTACCTCGAAAATCGAGTGAATAGCAGCCGACATATTGTTCACCGTCAGCTAATTGAATGATACATGGCTGATAGACGACATATTTAGAGCGTTCAAGAGTTGAGCATTCAAGTACGAGTGAAGCCAATACTTCTGCTTGTCCCTCATAACCTCGCGCATTTTGTTTGACCCACTTGTTGCCGATACGCCATTTCGATTGATCGCCTTTACTGGAAGTACTAATAATACGTTCCGCGTTGATAGGAATATGAATTGTTTCCATTTCATCACATCCAATTTTATATGAGTTTAGTTTATTATATAGTGCAGCATCGATTACCGCACGGAAAGTTGTTCTTCTTATGGCGTTATCTTTTATAGAAGTGAAAAGAAAAGACAAAATTACTGAAGCACTTATTCTGTTAGAAAAGACAATTAATGAGTAAGAAAAAAAAGAACTCAAGCTTTGAACATCTGACGTTCATAACTTGTGTTCTTTTATTTTCCCTAGGTGTTGCTCTATCAAAATTTTACGTTTCAATTACTTACTTTCTGCATATTAACTATATATTCGCTATTATTGAAATGTTTTAAAAAACATCTTTATTGATGAAAAATGGGTAAAATTACATTTTGCATGGAGTATTATGGTAATATAATGATGCGTATATTCTATTTGTAATAAAAACGTAATATTATATACTTCTTTTTGTAATAAAAAAGGAGGAGTATTTTTGAATATTAAGAAGTATATAGCACAATTACTTATTTTTGTTATGATTGTTAGCTTGGTTCCTGAATATGTTGGTGCGGCATTAAATGAAAACCAACAAAATTCAAAGGAAGCTCAATCATCAGAACAATTAGAAGTGACAAAAGAATTTGATGAGGTAATTAAGGAACGTTCAGCTAATTCAAAGACGTTTACAAACGGAACAGGAGACTTTCTTAAGGAAGTGTACCCAGAAGAAGTTCATAATAAAGTAAATGGACAATACCAAGAGATTTCTGAGGAATTGGTATACGGCCAAGATGGTTATATGACTCCTGAAGAAACCAATTTGGAATCAATGTTCCCAGATAAACTTTCTGATGATGAACCATTAATCTATCGATTTGGTAATCATGAATTAGCAATTAACATAACTAATGCATCTGATGGTGATAATTCCATTGAACCATTAAAGAATCCAAATCTAGAAAAAGAAAATAACAATTTATATTACAAAGAAATTTATCCAAATATTGATTTGCGTCACATAGCATTAAATAATGAGGTAAAAGAAGATTGGATCGTAAATGAATTTACAGGAATTAATGAATTTAATTATTCAATAAAGACAGACTTGTATGGTGAAGTAAAAGCAGATGGCTCAGTTGGTTTTTATGAAGATACAACTAAGTCTTCACTAGTCTTCTCCTTACCGAAACCTGTGATGGTTGATTCTAATTATAATGAAACTTTAGGGGATGGTACTCGTTCCACAAAAATACATTATGACTTAAAATCAACGGAAAAAGGATTATACGAACTAAAGTTAACTGCAGACAAAGAATGGTTAGCTTCATCAAAACGAGTGTTCCCAATTTATATTGATCCATCGGTATCAATTAATGTTCTTGGAGATACATACGTAGCAAGTGCTTATCCAAATGCAAATTTCAACAAGCAATGGGATCCAAGTCAAGGAGAATATGTACTTCAAACTGGATATTATGATAGTACATCGGGTACTAATTATCCTTTCATGAAGTTTAGTATTCAAGGTGATTTTAAAGGTGCTGTGATTGATTCTGCACAATTAGCTGCTTACGTTACACACTCATATTATGCAACTCAAAAAACTGGATTATGGGTTGATGAAGTTAAAAGTAAATGGTTAGCAGATGATTTAACATGGAACAATAAACCAGCATCTACGAAAATAACAAGTACAACGGTTGCCAGAGATCAATGGGCATATTTCGATGTTACAGATACTGTGCAAGCATGGACAAATGGAACGCGTAATAATTATGGATTTAAATTCCATACAAATGGTAATGGAAAAACTTACTGGAAAAAGATCACAGCAGGGGAAAGTACGAATAAAGCTAAAATGGTTATAAGCTATCATTATGAAAAGATGGCAAAACCAACAATAACAGCTACTGCTTATGAAGACGATTTAACCTCTGGTTACGTAAATGTGAAATGGCCAAGTGTATATGGAGCAGATTCATACGAATTACAAATGTATGATGGAAAAGATTTTCAGTCTGTATATTCTGGAACGGCTACAACCTGGACATCAAAAGGTACGAAATTATTTCCTAAAAAACCATATGCATCTAGTAACACATATAAAGAAGGTAAAGGTGTAGAATTACCAATTGATCCAAGCGAGTACTACAGCAAACGAAGCGGGACAACTATTACAGATAAAAATTATAGTTTCCGAGTACTTACAAAATTCCCTAAAGGGGATAGTCCGGTCTCGAGTACCGTTTCAAAAGCAATACCTTCCATTCAAGTTGGAACTCCTGATATGCCCAAGGTTACAGCTCATGCTTATCCAGAATCTGATACAGCTAATAAAGACAGAGGTTGGCTAGATATTTCTTGGAAAGCAGTTCCTAATGCATCAGGTTATAAAGTAAGGATATGGAACGGTACGAAATACGAAGATTTTGAAGTAGGTAAAATAACTTCTATAAGTACGAAAGGAAAAAAAATCTGGCCAACTGATAAAGAGATAGAGGCTGGGAAAAAAGATTTACACGTAACAGATTTGAGCTCTCCTAATAGTGTTGGCACAGGAGCAGAATTACCTGTAGATCCAAGTAATACCTATGGAAACTCTTCTACTAGATATAGTATTCGTGTAATAGCATTATCAGCTACAGGGAATTCACCATCTTCTGATGTTAATTATGGGTACATGCCTTTAATGGCTCCTAAAAATATTAAAGTAGAAGGTAATTTAATAGATACCTTTAATAATAAAGGGAGCTTAAAGATAAACTGGGACGCTGTAACAGGCGCTAAGTATTATCAAGTTGAAATAAATAACGGTAGTAAATTTGAAAAGTATCAAGTTAAGGGAAAAACAAGTTTTGATACTACTGGTATTTCTTTATTTGACAAAATGGAAACAACAGAGGGAGAAGAAAAAAACAAAGAAATAAATCTCCCTGCATATCCATCTAATTATTATAAAAACCCACCTTTAGAAAAGGATAAAGATGCTTACGAAGTGCGTGTTAGTGCTTATCGCTTTGGTGACGAAGGAGCTCCTGAAACAGAGGAGGATAGAGAAGATTTAGGTTTACGTGGCTTAAGTGAGCCATCAAAAAGTGAATATGGCCGTATTCCTTTACATGAAGAACTAAACGGACTGGAAGACTATTTTACTTATGGTAGTCATTCTTTTGGGAATGCAGACGCATCCGTAAATGTAACAACAGGGAATATGGCATTACAATTTAATGACGAATCATTATTTACTCGTGGTACATTAGGCTTTGATTTCATACGCACCTATAACTCTCGTTCTCAAAAAGAGTCCCCACTTGGAAAAGGATGGACATTTACAGGCAACGAATACCTGCAAATAGCTGACAATAAGGATGTAGAGTATTTTGATGAAGATGGTACATTACACTTGTTCAAATATGACACCGCTACTAAAATGTATATATCTCCTAAAGGGAAATACTTAACGTTAACACAAAAAGATGCAGATACATTTGAGATAAAGGATACCGATGATTTTGTAGAAATTTACGAAAAAATCTCAAAAGATGATAACCAATTCCACATCATATCTTATACAGATGGTAATAATAATAAGATACAATTTTCCTATACAGATAATAGATTAACAAAAGTTGCTGAAGTTGATCTAAAAGGGAAATTAATACGTAACACGATTGATATCGATTATAATACTGATAATCATATTAAAAAAGTTTCATACAGTAGCCATTGGACTGAATATCAGTATGATGATAATGGCTATTTAAAGACTACTACTACAAAAAGTAAAGAGACAGAAGAAATTATAAATGAATATTTTGATTATTATAAAAACGGTCAAATGAAACTCTATATTGACGGCAAAAAAGCAGAAACGAATTTTTTATATGATGAACAAGAGTTGAAAGTGTTTGATAAGCAAAATAAAGATGCTGAAATTTCTGTATCTACAACATATCATTATGACGTCGATAACAACGAATTTATCGTTACCGACACAGACGGTAATGAAACGTTTTATAGAAGAGGGACATCTAAAGACAAATATGCGGTTACAGAAATAGAAAATAGTGATGATACGACAACAACTATGGAATATGATGATCAATATAACGTAATACAGTCAACAGATGCAGATAGTAACACAACAATTGCAGAATACGATCCAAAAGGAAATCTAACTAAGAAAACAAGTACTAATGGTACCTCAAGTTACGACTATAATAGCAACAACCAATTAATGCATAGTGTAGATCCAACAGGTGTCGAAACAACGAATACGTACAAAGGAGTTAATCTAGAAACGTCAAAAGTTGGCGATGAATTAACTAGTTATTTTTACGATGATTATGGACGTACAGTAAAAACGACATACGCAAATGGAACATTTGAAGAAACTAGCTATAATGATACTGATGATTCAGAAACAATAAAAGATGCGAAAGGTAACGTTGTTACTACACAATACAATGAATTTGGACAATCCAAGAAAGTTACAGATGGCGATGGCAGAAGCAAATCATACGAGTATCATCCATTATATTCAAATAGAATTGCATCTATAACAGATGGAAAAGGGAATAAAACTGCTTATGAGTATGATGGAAATGGAAATTTAAAAAAACTTACTGATGCTTTAAAGCATGTGAAAAATTATCATTATAATGGTAATGATCAAGTAGAAAAAGTTACTTTTCCAGATTCTTCAGGTTTACCAGGTATGGTTTTCGATTATACATATAATTCGAATGGTAATCTGGCGACAGAAACAAAACCATCAGGTATCAATACACAATATGAGTATAACGAAGTTGATAATATAGATAAGGTGATAGTAAAAAAATCAACTACAGGTCCTACCTTATTGTACTGGGATCCAGTATATGAAAATGGTTTACTAAAATCGAGTAAATTCTTTAACGAAATAACCGACACAGATATTGTCAATAAAGAATTTGGATATGATGAAAATGGAAAATTAACAAATTACACAGAAGGTTCATTTGCCTCAACTTATGGTTACGATGATAAAGAACGTATTAATAAAGTGAAAACAGAATTCAAGCAAGAAGCAAATACTTGGGATATTAATCAATCGACTGAATATACAGAAGATGATAAAGTCGATATTGTAAAAGTATATAACGGAGAGAAGTTGCTACAAAGCTTTAAATTTGATGAAGATGTTGCTAATAATAATAACTCAATCATGGTCAATACAAACTTATTTGAACGCATCAATCAATTCGATAAAGCAAATACTTTAGAAATGATTCAGTACAAACAAGGGGATAAAGTAGCAAGTCAATTCAGCTACACCTACGATCAGTCAGGGAATATTAAACAAGAAGAAAGCAATCAAGGTACATCTATTTATGAATATGATGCCAACAATCAATTAACAAACGAAACCTTACCAGACGGTACGACAAATATTTATGATTATGATGCGGTAGGAAATCGTAAAGAGCGTAAATCAGGTAAACAAACGGATAACTTTGAATACAACGAAGCCAATCAAATTAAAACAAAAAATGGACAAGCCTACACTTATGATTCAGATGGTAACCTGACTCAAGATGAGAACTTTAAGTATGAATACAATGCAATGGGTCAACAAGTACGAGTGACAGATTTAGAAGGTAAAGAAATTGCTAGTTATGAATATGATGAAACAGGACTTCGTACTAAGAAATTTGTTGGTACAAAGACATATGAATACCATTATGATAATGGGAATTTAGCAATGGAAGTTATAAAAGTAAAAGATATAATTTTAGAATATCGATACTACCAATGGAATGGATATACACCACTCGGTATGATTGTGAAAAATAAAGGTTCTGAAGGCACTTGGAAAGAAAACACATATCATTATTGGACAAATCAACGTGGTGATGTTATCTCTGTTCGAAATGATGAGGGTGAAGAAGTAGGTTCTTATAGTTATGATGCCTATGGAAATATTCTCACAGTTAACGGAGAAATTACAAAAGATAACCCAATTCGTTATGCAGGCTATTACTACGATTTAGAAACAAAAAACTATTATTTACAAGCACGATACTACAACCCAGAAAACGGAGCATTTTTAGCTTTAGACCCGCATCCAGGAGATGATAATGAGCCTGTATCACAAAATGGATATACGTATGGTAGTAACAATCCTATTGCTTTCACAGACCCAAATGGAGAAAAAGTGCTTTCCTGGAATAGATTATGGAAATCTATACAGTGGGGCTTTATAGTTTGGCTTCATCAGTATACAGATTGGTCTACTGCAGAAAGTATTACACAACAACTTCCTGGTTTTGTTTCTAGATTAGTAGGTTCTGTTAGAGCTATTTATCAGGGAATTAGTCATAAAAAAAGCGTTTATAGAGCAATCGATGAAGCATTTCGACATTCTGTAATTACTAACCGTGCATTTAAAAACCAACTTAAGAATTCAATGAAAAAAACTGCTCGTAGAATTGGTGGGGCAAGAATGGCATTGATGGTTGTTAAAGCTAATCTTGCTTGGGGTGATTTAGCCGTTTTCGGACTTGGAGTTGCTTATGGATACACTTGGAAATATAGAAATACAAAATAAAGAGGGTTTATAATGCATAAACGATTACAATTTTTATATTCAATACTAATTTATTTAGGTGTGGCTACTTTAATTATATTTGTTGGGATTTTGGCGATAGCTGATGAACCAATAATAATTTCTGTTAATTTATCAACAAAGGTTCTCTTAACTTTTTTATTTGTTTGTCTATTACTGATTGTTGGTAATTTGAATGACTATTTTAAACATATTAATAATAAAAAGATAATTTTTGTTTTTTGTCTTGTGATTGCTGTATTTATTGTTCTATTTACTTTGGGATGAAAAATAAATGCTAATGAGCAGCTAAACGGGTAACCATTTATAATGGTTACCCGTTTTTTAATCATCTTATTTTGTCAAGTAGCATTGCAAAACAAAAGTATAAATAAATAAATAAATTAGTATAGACACCACATATAAAAAAAGCTCTAATTAATACAACTGATGGGACTTAAAGTATCCTACGAGTATATGAAACTATGGTGAGGAACGAAGAAGAGTAGTAGATTTGTTTTTGTACTATTATTAATAGCTACAATTATCGGTGGTGTTGCTACATTCATCATATATGTCTTCTTTTTTCCTAAGGAACCGCTTTTTTCATTCTAAATAAATAGAATAACAAGTTTTCATGAGTAATTTAAAAATATAACATGTAGTTTTATGTTCTAACAAAATAAGTCCTGGTCTTATGTAAATTATAAGAACCAGGACTATTTTTGTCTTTATTAATACTAATCATATTATAGATTTGAGAAACTAATTGTTCGAAAATAGATGGATGCCAGAATTAAATGATGAATCAATAATTGATGTTACGTTTGAGTTAAGCAAATCTAATTGCATATTTTTCCCCATGCCTCTTATATGCTTTATATAATGGACTAAAAAAGAAGCTGCAAGAGGGACAGGACCATCATGGACAATTAGTGGTGGAAACCCCTACTATTCACATTAAATATTTGTACGTTTTAGTTCCATCTTATCCAAAACTTTTTGGCTATCTGTATTAGCCATATTGGTGTATAGAGAAGTCGTTTTAATATCATTATGGCCGAGTTGATCACGGAGAAGAATAATGTCTCCACCATTGCGGATGAAGTCTACTGCAAAGCTATGGCGAAGTTTGTGAGGACTGATGCCATTGCTCTGTCCAAACGCAGCTGTATACTTATTAACAATATTTTGGATAGCTCTACGAGATAACGGCTTTGCACTACCACCATAACCACTAATAAAAAGGAAAGGGCAGTCTTTTGCACCCTTATATCGGGATTCACGGATTTGCATGTAATGTTTAAGATCCTGAAGTGCACTCTCCATAACAAGGACAGTATCTTCCGTACCGCCTTTACGAGTAATTTCGATAGTATTTTTATTAAGATGCACTTTTTTTATGTGAATTGTAGCAATTTCTCCAACACGCATACCTGTTCCTAAAATCAATGAATTAATTGCTAAATCCCTTTCCATGTCACGTTCATATCGTAGTTTAGTAATAGAAGCAGTAAGTTGATTGCCGTATCCACTTTTAATAAATTTGAGATACTCATTTAATTCTTCATCATTAAGTAGAACAGAACTGATATTCCTAGCACGTCTGTTGGCAGTTTCACGTTTTGTATGTAGAACAATCTTGCTCATCACGTTTCTATAGAAGTAGCATTCACCATCATCATTTTCTGTCTCTTTTGTTAAATAGTTAAAGAGAGCCTTTAAAGCATGCACTGATAGCTCAACAACCGCTGGCCCTCTGTGTTCAACCATTTCCTTATCTTGTGAGATGTTTTCTTCTTTTAAAAAGTCCAAATATAACTCAATTGTTTCTTTTTTCATTACTTCGAGTTCTGTATAAGGGATAGCAGTTATACTAGGAGCACTTATAATACCTTCTGAAAGTGTCCAATTAAAGAAATGCTTATATCTATATAGATACTGTAAAAGTGTGTTAGGGGAGAGACCAGCGCGTTTTTTTGATAAGATATATTCTTTTACATAATCCGGCATTGGTTCCTGGTGTTTTTCTATTAATGCTAATACATGTTGTTGTTCAGGTGTAAGAGCCAAACCGTTCACTCCATTTCAATGTTCACAAAACCTATTTAACGATACTAAAACTATGTTGATTAAAATGTGCTTAATCCCTTGATACAAAAGTGATTAGGTGCATTTTTATTTTAACATATTGGGATGGAATGTAAGCAAAAATGTAAAACAATTATTTTCTTAGGGGTTTCTCCAGTGATTAACTATAAACGCATTTACTACTTCTTTCATAGTGGACTCGGATATGCTTTTATTAAAAATCGGTACGGAAAAATATGAAACTCCCACATCTTTTATATTTTTGTATATTAAGTAAAGAGGCCAGTTAATATACTACCGGTAGCAAACTTAATGGTTTTTCAGAAACAATGAGAGAGAGATTCTGTGTCATTCATATTTCTAAATCACAGGTGTTTTTGAATAAATAAATTGCATAATAATTAAATTCATTATCGGCTTAGTCTATTAAATTCTACACTCCAAATGAATCTATCAATTCAATATAATTTTATTAAAAATTAAAGATTACTTACTATTCAAAAAAACATATGATATAATAAAAATCGCAATAACCAATATTTTCTAAAATTTAATGATAGTGGAAGTGAGGTGGAAATATGAAGAAAAGGTTTATGATTTTTGCGTCATTACTTTCCTTAGTTTTTGCAAGTATATCTTCAATATCAGCTTTTGCAGCAACAGGGGAACCAATTGAAAAAGAAAAATTTGCGATTGCAGAAAAATCACCAGTCATTGAACCTACATTTGCACCAGCTTTAGCTGTGATTGCTAATGGTGCTAGAGTAGCTGCTGCAGGAGTCAAAGTTGCAAAATGGGGAGCTGCGGCATTTGGTGCTGGCTTTGTGGGTGCTGCAGGAGCAGATGCTTACTCGAAAGTGTCTGGCAAATCACTTAATAAAGAAGAACTACCAGCAAATGCAGAATTGGCTTTTGATTGATAATTATTGTTTGTATTAAATACAGGAAGGGCCTCGGTTATAAAATAATTGAGGCCCTATCCTATATACGATTTTTGGAAAGGAGCACAAGATGAAAAAGAATATATTTTTCATTGTTATATCCTGTATTTTCGCTTTCCATTTTTTTATGACAGCTCTATATGTACTCCCTTTTAATCCTATTTCACACAAACTAAATAAAACTGTTAATTCTTATATAAATCCTTTTTTCACTCAAAATTGGCAATTATTCGCACCTGATCCTCTTTCGAACGCCATTTATGTTTATGTCCAAGTGAAGGATAAACAAGGAGAAGAATCCAAATGGATTGATATATCTACACCTTTATATGAAGCGAATCATGCGAATAGATTTTCACCAGTAAATATGCTAGTTAGATTAGGAACAGGGGCTTACTTACAATCTGTTCATGTTGATCCGACATCTTATAAAATCGAACAAAAAATGAATGCAAAGAGTGATAATAACACCAAGGAAAATCAAGTTAAAGAATTAACGAATTACCAAAGAGATGGTATCCAAAAACTCTATAACTTAGGTTTATACCATGCTAAAAATTATTTTGATGAAAAATCTATTGATATGATAAGAATTCGCGTCGAAAGCGAACATCCAATTCCTTTTTCTCAAAGAAATAATAATGCTTATGAACAGGAAATGAGTTACATAACACAAGAATGGATTTCTGTAAGTGTTTTAAAGGGGGCAATTTAATTGTTTGCTAAAATAATAGACTATTTTTCTTCCAAGAGAATGCTTATCGGCGCAAGTATTCTACGTGTCGGCTTCGGCATCATAATTTTATATAGTTATTCTATAAATTATGCCCAACGTCATTTTTTATGGGGGTACAATAGTATCTCCAAAACTGAGTTTTCCGACGAATTTACCAATTTTTCAATATATCAATATGGTAGTACGAATTTGCACTTTGAGATTATCTTTCATTTAGGAATAATCGTTGCACTCCTATTTACGCTAGGGTATAAAACTAGACTAATTAGTTTTCTCAACTTAATATTCCTTTACTCACTTCATCAAGAAAATCCTACAATCTTGGATGGCGGGAACAACATTATGATTATAGTATTAATATATCTAATGTTTGTAAAAACCAATGCTTATTTTTCGATTGATAAATATTCCAATCAAAATAAAATAAAAGAGAATGTGTATATAAATATTTTGCATAATTTCGGTGTTCTTGCTGTTACTCTTCAATTCTGTATTCTATATTTGAATTCGGCTTTATATAAGGTTATGGGGGAATATTGGCAAAATGGTACTGCAATTTACTATATTCTACAAGTAGACGAGTTTAACTTGCCCTGGTTAACTGATTTAATAGTCTCTTCAGATATTTTAATAGTATTGATGACATATTCGACATTATTATTACAAATTGCGTTCCCTTTTATGTTGTTAAATAAAGTGACAAAGTATATTGCATTAACACTCGTTGTACCACTACATCTAGGTATCGCATTTGCAATGGGGCTAATAACATTTTCGTTTATTATGATTCTAATTGATACTATTTTAATAAGTGATGAAGATTATAAGAAAGCCTATGCATTTATAAAAAAGAAATTCGTGAAGAAGAAGGAAACAAATCAGGTGCAATTAGAAACGAATTCTATTGAAAAGTTTGAGTTCGACTAAGTTCACATATAATAATTAACAGACTATAATATACGGATGGAAGTAGATAAACTCTATGAGTAAAACTGTTACAGTTGATTTTTTTTATAGAAATGAACTTTTTGAAAAACTACAATTGTGGATGATTATACCTACTGCTACTCAATTTAACGAGAATAGTTTAAAGCCCGATCAAGTTAGAGAGATTCCAACGGGGGAGAAATTAGCGTTTTACGTTTTAAACAAAAATCAAAGTTTACATCTTAATTATGAAATTGAATTGTATAGTACAAAGAATGAAAAGAAAACATTAACGGATGAAGAGAAAGATTTTTATTTAAGAAATACAATTCTTTCACCAATAAATAAAGAAATTACTAGATTAGCAAACGAGATTACCTATCAACAGAAAAATGATATTGAAAAGGCACATGCTATTTTTCATTATATAGTAGATAATTACCGTTATATTTACCCTCCAATTAGTAGGGGTGTAAACTCATTTCTCGAAGTAAAAGAAGGGGATTGCGGGGAATTTTCATTTCTCTTTACAGCATTATGTAGGGCATTAAAAATACCAGCAAGGACAGTAGTCGGAAGTTGGGCATATGGAAAAATGAATGCACATGTTTGGAATGAGTTTTTTTTAGAAGATGAAGGTTGGATTTCAGTAGATACAAGTATGGCCTACTTACAAAAGAGACGACCCTTTAAGTATTTTGATAGTTCTCTAATTACGTTACATTGGAAAAATTATTTTGGTGAAACAGAGGGGCAACGAGTTGTTTTTTCTAAAGATGCAGAAATAGAGTTATTACCAAAATATAAGAATGATGAAGAAGCCTTTACTTTAAATCCCATGCTCATTAATGGTGAGCCTTTTTGTTGGGGACAACAATCACTAAATGGGAGAGCTCCTTACTTACAACCCATATATGTGAAATTTGAACAAAACGATGATTTATTATCAACATTAGATTTACCTCATTTATTTGGAACTTGGGAAATAAAAGAACACGGAATAAAACCTTTTTTAGATGACCTTAAAAAATTTTCATTGATTATCGCTTTACTGACTATGGCTTTAAGTTTTATCTTTCAAAACTTCTATTTAGAGGTAACTTATAAATCGATGTTTATTATATTCTCTTTATGTTTCATATTAAGAAGAGAACGGATTATTATTTTTAGTATTTTTTTACTACTCATGAGTTTATCCCTTTTATCTACATTAGATTAAGGGCGAACATATACCTTATCATATGACTAGGGTTGAAGGGACGTGGTTTTAAATTGAAACGTATTATAGTTTTTTATGATGGTTGGTGTTCTATTTGCCTAAAAAGCATAAAGAGTTTTAAACGGTTTGATTGGTTAAATCGCATAGAATTTATATCTTTTAGGAATAAAAAAGTAATTAAAAAATATAACCTGGATGAAAAGATGCTTGAGAAAAGAATTCATTCCCTAAAACAATCTAATTCAAAATATAAAATGGAAAATGGTATCCACTCAATCAATCGTATTTGTAAAAATAGTCCGGCATTGTGGATATTTGTGCCTTTCTTAAGCTTTGCTGCTCTTATAGGTTTAGGACAGTTAATCTATGATTGGATAGCAAGTAGAAGAACTATTTTCCCTACCGGGCAGTGTGAAGATGGAAGTTGTCAAATTCCTCAATTAGTTTTAAAGAACACACAAAAAAAATAAAAGACAATCCATCACCTTCATAGCCATGAAGTGATGGCGTTTTTATAGTATAAATAAGTAAACTTACGCTGTCCTAATGAGGTACAGCAAAAAGCACATTCTATTTTCTATCGTGAATGTGCTTTTAATATTGAAACTTTATAATTAAATTAAAATCAAAGATAGGATATTTTAAATCTCCTGAGTATATCATGGTTTAAAGGTATTGTTTAATCCACCCTAAACGGTCCATATACTTTGTACAAACCTAAACAAGTCATATCTTCTAAACAAACAATGTATTTTGTTATTAACTTTATTATCTTTTTACTCAATTATCCATTGATTCATCATATGCCAATAAAAGGAATCTGATCCATACGATTAAGGTGCAAGCCGTTCACTCCATGTCATTGTTCACAAAATATAATTTTAACGAACATTCGTTCTTAAAAAAGATAACACAATCCTCATACTAAATCTAGTGAGAAAGAAGTGGATTGTGCTAAAGAGGTAAGGTATGCATTTAGACATTTACTATATTGGGTTAATTAAAGACCTCTGATTCTAAAAGGGGTATCTCCAATAAAGCTAAAGCTGATTTAAGTAATACGACAATTTTCAAATAGCTGTTTTGATTTAATGTTTCATAGTTATAACTACCATGAAGAATAGCATTTCGATTAATTTTAGTTAAATCTTTCGGTTTACTATCGAATAAATCTATATAGGCATTCATAACAGTTAGACCATTTATCAAATTAATACTTTCAATATTCTCTACTACTTCTATATTTTTCTTTACAGTATTAATTAATTTCCCTCTGAACTGTTGTATGTAAACATTTTGGTGCTGATATGATTTTGTAAGCATTCCTTTTGCCCAACGGCTTATTACATTGTCAAATGCACCGAATAAAGGGAAAAT
>NZ_JBNNUK010000028.1:0-34456 GCF_050279675.1 Viridibacillus sp. NPDC093762
AATATTCGAATTCATGGAACACTGGGCTATTTAACACCGGTGGAATTCAAGCAACAGTCCTTATAAAAGTTGTCCAGTTTTGTGTTGACACACCACATTTACATTATAAAGCCAAGACTTTGATACATTAGCTTCCTTGGAAACAGTATTAAAGTTAATCATTTTGCCCTCTAAGGACATTCTTGATATTACTTTTTCAACAGTTATCTTAGTTTTTTCACTTTTCTCTTTAGCCAATTGAACAAATTTATATGTATTACGTAGTTGTTTACTCAACTTAAAACAATCTAAATCATATACGTCTGCTGAACAAAATCATCGTAACCTTCTGTAGTAAGTGCTTATCTAAAAAAAACTCAACCTCCGATTTCCCAGAAAGTTGAGCGATTATATATGGTGAGTTTAACCCGCGTCCAGAAACTCCAATACTCCAGCTTCTAGGCGTGTAGTTTGTTGTTATATCAACGTTTTACCCACTAGGGAGTATTACATATTTAAGAACTTGGTTCAAAGACCTTACTAAAACCATTGTATATCAATTTGTTATCAAATGGAATCGTTTCGTTAACAACTTCATTTGGTGTGGGTGTATCAGGTCACCTATATATATGAATATACTTTACCTCAATATCGGAACCCTCCCCCTATGCTCTACTCATCTCAAAGTAATAAACAAGATAAACACTTGGCTTATCTCGTTTAATTATTTCAACTCAATAGTTGCTAGTGACTTAGATGGGATGTCATACATTAAGCAGTTTATATTTTTTACTTCGTTGATAATAAACTTTAATATGACTACATCTCTAGGGAAATGAGTAATTGACTTCGACATAAAATGCTTCCGACTTATATATCGTTATTTTTAATTTTCACTTCTTATCACTCGATTTATTTTGTTTATACTCTTTTACTTTTTCCAATAAGATTGATTTAAGCTTTCTTTTGATAACTTCTTCCTTTTTTATGTATTCAAACCTATACTTTTCAACTTCTTCAATACCTTTAGATAAAGAGATAACTAGATTAGTTCAACTGATTAATTATAAATTTGCTGGTAATGACTTTATAATTAATCAGTTATCAAAGAATGAATTAATCAAAGCGTTGGATTTTATAACTAGAGCTTCTTATGAACTAACAAATAGAAAGGGGCTATTTGATAAATCTTCAAAGCATTATATACTAGGTAATTTATACAAAGCCAAAAAAGGGTTAGACTCTCTCTCAAGAAAAGAGTTGTTTGTAGAGAAGAACTTATTTATTTATGCTGAATTTGATATTAGAAAAATGTTTATAGAATTTAAGTTCAAGGTGATTAAATTTATATCTTTCATAGTAAAAGAATGATTTTACACTTTTTGAACAAAAAGAGAGCCCTTATAGCTCTCAATTTCAAAATTACTATCATAATTTATCATCTATATCAGATGTATCAACATCATCTCCAAACCAATCTTTTAACTTATCTTTTGCTTGATTTTTTATATCTTCATCAATGTACATAGCCACTTGAACTAATGCTGCCATAACGAGAGTTAAATCATCTACATAACCTACTCCCAAAGCAACATCTGGAATTAAATCTATTGGAAGTATAAAGTATCCTAATGCCCCCGCTATTGTAGCTTTTACTTTCAAAGGTACCTCGGGTTTCTGCAATGTAAAATAAAGAATTAGAACAGCATATATAACGGAGGAGCCAGCTCTCTTAGAGATCTTTCGGATTTTTCCCCATAACTTATCATCCGAATAATACTTTCTATGTTTTCTAATATCTTTTACTTCTATATTTTCTGCTTCTGCCTTATGAAAATTCCAATTATTAATTTTCACACTTCTCATGTAATTACGCATAAAAAAAGATATAAACATATAATTTATATAACTTCTTTCAAAGAGTTTCGCTTAGGTATGCTACAACTTAAGAGAAAACCCTTTGATTGATTTGTTGTTTTCAAATTAGTGATTCCAATATGTTTATGCTTCACTAGGTTGTTCTCGTATCGCTTCATTTTCCTTTTGGTGTGAGTGTAGTAGGTAGCTTCAACTCTTCATCAATTATCATCAAAATCTCGGAAAAGACCCCCTAGCTGAATCATGCTCTGCAATCATCTTAATCCTACATTTCTATCAATAGGAAAGGAGTAGTTAATAAAACTACTCCCCCATTACACTAACCTATTATTACGTTCTTTTTACATTTGTTGAATAATAGCTTATAAAATTCTCCTCATCCAAGTGATATTTAATTAATAATGCATTTAGTTCGTTATCTAACCACATGTTAGGTGCCTTACAAGATAACTCTTCACAAATCCCTCTCAAATTTATTTTAAGAGATTCCAATTTACTTTGCTCTATTACCACAAACTCTTCATTAGCATATGCATTACTTTCCAAAAATGCACTTCTATGTAGCATAACAGGTTTTAATCGTTCTTCCTCAGCGTATCTTTCTTTATACCATCTAACTGAAGATGACATTTGTTCAGTTTCATCCCTTGAAATATTATTAATACTGTTATTCTTACACTCTATAACTAAATCAAAGTTATCCATTCTCCAAAAGTTATCCGGTCCATCATTTGTTCCCATGTCTGGTTGTGTAGATTCAAAGCCCAAAAATTCACCTAGCTGTTGAACAGCTTTCTCACCTTCTACTATGCTGTATTTAATACCTAGCAACCTCTGTGAGAGGAGTTTCTAATTTCCTAATAGGATTATAACAATTGATTACATTATCTTTAAAACAGCTCAAAACTATAATGTAATTCTTCCTGGTTTTTTACTATCTCCTAATATAACGAGGAAGTTTCAGGAAATAATAAAGCTATACTAATAATGATACTCTTTTGTAAAAAATTTAATTTGATTAACCTGCAAACAATTCCTATTATTTTTGATTTTTCTATGATTTAGATATTTAGATTATTTAATGGTGAATGTCGTTGATACTTCTTCCCAATCTCCTTATCTGTAAAGTCCAAATAAGCCTTCTGTGTCACTTCCACGGACGAATGGCCAAGCAAACGACTTAATGTAACAAAGTCACCGTTCCCTTCAATTAGATAATATTTTGCAAAGTTGTTTCTCAATAAATGTGGAAATACTTCTAATCCAACACTTTTCCCTGCATTTCGTACTGAGAGCTTAAAATTATTAACTTCTAGTTGCGTACCTCTGACAGTTGGGAAAATATAAGGACTATCTGAAAATCTATCTTTATATTGCAACCATCTTCGTAAATCAGTAGACATCTTATGACCAAAAAATACATAACGCTCTTTCCCATTTTTTGTATCCCTTACTAAAATCGATTTAGAACGAAAATCAATATCTTCAGGCTTCAATCCACAGCATTCTCCTGCCCTGATTCCACTATCCAAAATTAAACGACACTGTAACCATGTTCTATATTCATGAAACTTAGTTAAATCAAAAGAATGAAAAAGTAATTTTAATTCATCTGGAGTTAACAATTGTTTTTGTCGACGTTTCGGTTTAATTTTCTCAATCGTATCCATAGGGTTTTCCTTTATCTCACGTTCGCCTTTAAGAAAGTTGAAAAACACTTTGATGTTACGAGTGTAGTTTGCAATGGTTGTATCAGAAATATCTTTCTTATAATCCTCCCTACGATCAGGATAGTTCACTTTCAACCCTTTGTCCGAACTTGCGACAGTATATTTACCTCGCGCTCTCAAATATCGAATGTATAAGCGAATATGTGATGATTTAACTTTGCTTGCATCTGTTATACCTAATTCAACATCTAAATACTTAGCAAATAACCTTAATGTCTGATCATAACTTTTAAGTGTTTTCTTTGATAAATGCTTTGCATCGCAATGCAACATAAATGAATCCAATTGTAAATCGAACTCTTTACGCATAAAAAATACACCTCCTGGTCTAATGAGATATACTCAATAAACCTAGAGATGCATCTTTTATAGGAATATATTTAGTTAATTATTGGTTCAATTAGGTAGTTTATCTGTGAATAATTATGAATAATTTCGAAGTCTGACAACTGATAACTACCTTAAAACCCAGATTTATCAACGTCCTAACCCTTTCAGCTAGCAACCGTTTCAATACGAATTTTATCGGCAATCATGGCGATGAATTCGCTATTAGTTGGTTTGCTCTTTAAGTGATGGACAGTATAACCGAACATTTTCGAAATAGATTCATAGTTTCCTCTATTCCAAGCGACTTCAATGGCATGGCGAATCGCACGTTCAACACGTGATGACGTTGTATCGAATTTTTTCGCTATATCTGGATATAAAATCTTCGTAATAGAACCAAGTAATTCAACATCCATATATACCATTTGAATAGCTTCACGTAAGTATGCGTACCCTTTAATATGAGCTGGCACACCGATTTCTTTTATAATACCTGTAATCGTTGCATCAAGTTGACGTTGATCCATTTGCTGTGGCTGTGAGCTTTGCAAAACACTTACACGTTTTGTTTTTTCTGTTTTATGGCCCGCACATTGTAAAATTTTCGAAACAAGACGATCAAATTCAAAAGGTTTTAACATGAAGTACGATGCTCCTAAGTCCACTGCTTGTTTCATTACATCTTCTTGGCCAAATGCCGTTAGCATAATCACTTGAACATCATTATAAATTTCGTTTTCATGCATAACTTCCAAAACCGCTAAACCATCCAGGTGAGGCATGATAATATCTAATAATAGAACATCTGGTACTTGTTCCTCTAACATTTTCAAACAAAGTTTGCCGTTAGGGGCCGTTCCGATGACTTCAATTTCTGGGCTATTTTGTAGATACATCTCTAATGTACGAACTAGTTCCCGATTATCATCTGCAATTGCAACTTTTACTTTTCGCATTATTATTTTCCTCCTTTGTGCTTGCGCTTCCGTTAAACACGATCAAAACCGACAAGACGAATTAAAGTAAACTCGTTTTTGATACAAAGTGGATAATTCGACTTTTTTGCAAGAATACCTTTTATTCTTAAAAAAATAAGTATGTAGACATAGAGATACTATGTATTTCGACAGTATTCATTCATTATAAACAATTTGTCGATTATTTGTCACTTTTATTGTAACAAAAGTAACAGAGAAAAAGAATGCTTTTTATCACATATTCTTTCCAATACAAACATTTTCAGAAAAAAGCTGCACCAACTTCTTAGGTGCAGCGTAAGTTTAATGGATATATAAAAACACATTCCTTTAAGCTGGTTGCTTTTTCAACATCTCTGTTAGAGGAATAGCTGCTCCCTTTTCGGGACTTTCTATATACATATGTGTGACAGCTCCTACAAATCGGCCGTTTTGTATAATTGGGCTTCCGCTCATACCTTGTAAAATGCCTCCGGTTTTCTGTTTCAACTGCGCATCTGTCACTTCAAATTGCAATGTTTTGTCATCTACTTTGGTAATTTTAACATCAAATGCCTCTACTTTTTTCCCTTCAATAGTCGTAAGCAACTGTGCCTTACCAACTCTAATTTCAGAAGGTTGCATGATTTCCATAGGTTTAGGTAAACCTTGTTCTAAAGTATTCGACCATTTTCCAAATATACCGTACACATTATTTTCGGCAATACTTCCTAACTGTCCAGCATTATGTTCAATTGATGAAATTTTATAACCTGGTTCTCCAGGTACACTCTTTTTTATTTGTTCGATGGATGCATAGAAAATGGATCCGGACGAAAAGTTAGGTGGTGCTGAAACAACTGAGTCGATAATTTGATGACCTAATGCTCCATATTCCTTTGTTTCTGGGTCAATAAAGGTTAATGTACCAATACCGTCAGTCTGATCTCTAAAGAAAGATAACATCGGTTCAAGCTCTTCCTTCATGATCTTAATATGTTGAGTTTTATGCTGACGTCTTAGCTTCACATCCATTAATTTACCTGAAGAACTGACAAATAGGGATTTAACTTCTTCAAGTGTTTTAACTTGTTGAGAATTGATGGCCTGAATAGTATCTCCCGCTTTCAGCCAAATGCCGTTCTTAAGGAGAACATCATTTGTTAAATAGACATTTTGAAGCTGAAGTTCTACACCTATTGAATGTCCCATCGGAATTAAGCTTTTGGCAGAAACACCAAATGGTAGTAGCAAAATGGCAAATAATAATGCGACAAACTGCATGACATAACGCATTTGATTTTTCATTTTTCACCTCCTCATCGTCCTTTTACTATGGCTTTGTTTTAGCATGTTATGTACGGTAAATATTTGAGTTGAATTGGATGATTGGAGAAGGTGGAAGGTTTTACATTTAAGTTTTAAAAAAAACAATACATACGTAAAAAACTGCCCGCCCAATTGGCTGGGACAGACAGTTTCTTAATTAAATAGTCATTGCTTTTTTACGGCCGTTAGCTATTTCTACCAATTCTTTTGCATGTTGGAATGTTAATTCCGTCACTTCAGCGCCAGACATCATTCGGCTAATTTCATCGATTCGCGCATTATCGAAAATTTCAGTGAGTGATGTCACTGTTCGATGTGCTTCCTCTTGTTTCTTAATATAATAATGATGATCAGCCATCGCTGCAACTTGTGGTAAGTGTGAAATACAAAGCACTTGTGAATGCATCGAAATAGCTGAAATTTTTTCAGCAATTGCCTGAGCTACACGTCCGCTGACGCCTGTATCTACTTCATCAAAAATAATTGATGTAATACCATTTGTTGAAGAGAAAATGGTTTTTAAGGCTAGCATCATACGAGATAATTCCCCACCTGAAGCAATTTTTGTTAAAGGCTTCGGTGGTTCGCCAACATTTGTTGCAATATAGAATACAATGCGATCTAACCCATTATGATCGAATTGATCTGCAGCTATGGGTTCAAAATGCACACTAAAGTCTGCTTTTTCCATATATAAAGCTCGTAGTTGTTGCATAATGGCATCGCTTAGTTTACGACCGGCTTTTTTTCGAACTGCTGTTAATTTCTCTGCTGTTTGCAGTAATTTTTCTTTCAGTTCATTTAATTGTTGTTCGTTTTTTTGCATATTTTCGTCGCGATTGATAAGAGATTCCAGTTCTTCTCCAATTTTTTCACGATAAGTTAGTATGTCCTCAAGTGTAGCACCGTATTTACGCTTCATCGATTGGATTAAAGCTAAACGTTGCTCTACTTCGTTCAAACGCTCTGGGTTGAATTCTAGGTCATCTAATATGTTTTTTATTTGAAATGCTGCTTCTTGTAAAGAATAAAAGGCAGCTGACACATTGTCTGAATGCTCTCTAAAATCTTGATCTAATAAAGCAACTTCTTCTAAATCGCTCATAGCTTGTCCAATCCAATCGAGTCCTCTAGATTCACCCAGAATGGCTTCGTGTGCCGTATTAGATCGTTCATAGATCTTGTTGAAGTTCATCAGCCTACGACGTTCTTCAGCTAGTTCCTCTTCTTCTCCTGCTCGAAATTGGCAAGCGTCAATTTCTTTAATTTGAAATGAAAAAAGATCAATTTTTTGAGCTACTTGCTGTTCACCAAGTGAAATTGCAGCAAGTTCCTTTTTCAATTCACGATAAGCTAAGTATTCCTCACTATAACGTTCTTTTAATGGATTAATGTCTGCACCTGCAAACTGATCCAACAAGGAGATATGTCTCTTATCATCCATTAATTCTTGGCTTTCATGCTGGCCGTGAACATCGATTAATGTTGCGCCTATTTCACGCAATAGAGAAAGTGGAACAAGTTTTCCATTAACACGACAAACGCTTTTCCCATTGTCATTTAAATCACGGCGTAAAATAACCATTCCCTCTTCAATTTCAATCCCAGCTTCAGCACATTTTTGATACGCAGAGTGGTTTTCAGAAGAAATCGCAAAGAGTCCTTCAAGCTCGGCTTTTTTAGCACCGTGACGGATAAATTCCTGAGAACCTCGGCCACCAGCTAATAGCTGTACCGCATCAATAATAATTGATTTTCCGGCACCTGTTTCACCTGTTAAAACCGTTAATCCTTCAACAAAACCTACTGTTAAGTCTTCAATAATTGCAAAATTTTTAATCGATAGTTCTCGTAACAAGACAACTCACCTCGGATTACAACATTTCAAGTAAGCGATTTTTTACTGATTCGCGTTGAGATTCTTCACGACATAAAATCATAATCGTGTCGTCTCCACAAATAGTACCTAATATTTCAGTCCAATCTAAACGGTCCAGTAATGATCCAATTGCATGTGCATTTCCTGGTAAAGTCTTCATCACTAAGAAGTGACTAGCACCATCAATGCTTACAAACGCATCTGCTAACGCACGATGTAGCTTTTGAATTGGATTGAAGCGTTGATCTGCTGGCAAACTGTACTTATAACGACCATCTTGTAGAGGTACTTTGATTAAATGTAATTCTTTAATATCTCTAGAGATTGTCGCTTGCGTTACATGATATCCTGCTTCTTTTAGTAAATCGACCAAATCATCCTGTGTTTCAATATCATTATTAGCGATCATGTCGCGGATTCGAATATGGCGTTGGCTTTTATTCAATTTTTTCACCTCTATGAATAATTATGCTCTTCTTTTTATAACCGTAACATCGATTATGTTAAATCACAAGAAAAAAAACACGACCCAAAAGAATGGGCCGCGTCATTTTAGTTGTTGATGTGCCTCACTCACCAAGGTATTGAAGTCTGTAAATGATTGCAGCTCTTCTTCTTGGTGTGGGTTGTACAGATGGAATAGAAACTCAATATTCCCTTCTCCGCCTGTAATTGGAGAATAGGAAGCATCTTTTACCACAAATCCAACTGATTCAGCGAATGTTGCAATAGATTCTAATACTTCTAAATGTATTTTCGGTTCACGAACGACACCTTTTTTACCAACTTTGTCTTTCCCTGCTTCAAACTGAGGTTTCACTAGCGCAATAACATCTCCACCTGGTACTAACAACGTTTTTAACACAGGTAAAATCAGTTTTAAAGAGATGAAGGATACATCGATTGTTGCGAATTCAGGTAAACCTTCTCCCAAGTCAGGTGCTGTAACATAACGGAAATTTGTACGTTCCATTACAGTTACACGTTCGTCTTGACGGATTTTCCATGCAAGCTGATTGTAGCCTACATCAAGTGCGTAGCAATGCTTCGCACCATTTTGTAGGGCACAGTCCGTAAAACCACCAGTAGATGAACCGATATCTAACATTAATTTATCTTGTACAGCAACATCAAAAATATCTAATGCTTTTTCTAGTTTTAATCCTCCACGACTTACATAGCGTAGTTGCGACCCCTTAATAGTAAGCTCAGAATCAACAGGTATTTTCTCACCCGGTTTATCTAGTCTTACTTCATTTGAGTACACTTGCCCTGCCATGATCGTACGTTTTGCTTTTTCGCGTGTTTCACAAAGTCCTCTTTCAACAAGAAGGATATCGACACGCTCTTTTTGTATTTTTGTTGTCATTATGCATTTAAACCTGCTTGCTCTTTATTGTCTTTATTTACTAATTGTTGAATGCGTAATACAGTTTCTTCAGCAGTTAAGTTAATTTCTTGAAGTAACAAATCAACACTACCATGTTCAATGAACATATCAGGAATACCGATACGATCAATTTGTGTTGTCGAATAATGATTGTCATTCGCAAATTCTAACACTGCACTACCAAATCCGCCTTGCAATACGCCTTCTTCAATCGTAAGGATTGGCTTTTTACTTTGCATTAAACCATGTAACATTACCTCATCCATTGGTTTGATAAAGCGAGCATTGACGATTTCAACTTGTATACCTTGATCTGCTAATACTTCAGCTGCTTCTTGTGCCATTGGTATAGTCGTACCGAATGTTAATATTGTTGCATCTTTGCCTTCACGAAGTACTTCCCAACTACCGATTGGTAGAGCTTTAAGCTCTGTGTCCATAGGTACTCCTAAGCCATTACCACGCGGGTAACGAAGAGCGATTGGGCCTTCATTGTAGTCAATAGCTGTTTTCACCATATGTTGGCCTTCATTTTCGTCTTTTGGCATCATAATTACCATGTTCGGCATATGACGTAAAAAGGCAATATCAAAGACACCTTGATGCGTTTCACCATCAGCACCAACTAAACCAGCACGGTCAATTCCGATAAACACATTCAAGTTTTGACGACAAATATCATGTAATACTTGGTCATAAGCGCGTTGAAGGAATGTCGAGTAAATAGCTAAAAACGGCTTTGTACCATCTGCTGCCATACCTGCTGCCATAGTAGCTGCATGTTGCTCAGCGATACCAACATCAAACATACGATTAGGGAATTCACTGGCAAAGCCTTCTAATTTTGAACCAACTGGCATAGCAGGTGTGATTGCTACGATTCGTTCATCGACGCGGGCCAATTTACGAACTGTTTCTGCAATTAGGCTAGACCATCCTGGAGCAGTTGTTTTTGGTTTTACAAGATCGCCTGTTTCCATTTTATAAGGTCCGGTACCATGCCAAGTTCCAACTGTATCGTTTTCAGCTGGCAAGTAGCCTTTCCCTTTTTTCGTAATAACATGGATTAAAACAGGACCTTGCATTCTTTTCGCATTTTGTAATGTTTCTTCTAAAGTCTCAAAATCATGACCATCGATTGGGCCAAGGTAAGTGAAACCTAGTTCCTCGAAGAATACACCTGACACGAGTAAATATTTTAAGCTATCTTTTACTCGTTCTGCTGTCGATGCTAATTTACCACCAACAGCAGGGATTTTTTTCAATAGCTGTTCTAACTCATCTTTTGCTTTGTTGTAGTTATTCGCTGTACGTAAGCGTCCTAAAACATTATGCAATGCACCTACATTCGGGGCAATTGACATCTCATTATCATTTAAAATAACAATCATGTTTGTTTTTTCATGACCAATATGATTTAGAGCCTCTAAAGCCATACCGCCTGTTAAAGCACCGTCCCCAATAATAGGTACAACAAAGTTTTTATCGCCTTTAATATCTCGTGCTGCTGCCATACCCATTGCTGCTGAAAGAGATGTTGAGCTATGTCCTGTTTCCCATACATCATGTTCACTTTCAATGCGTTTTGGGAAACCACACAACCCTTTATATTGACGTAGCGTATCGAATTGATCTGCACGGCCTGTTAAAATCTTGTGGACATATGCTTGATGTCCTACATCCCAAATAAACTTATCTTGTGGACTATTAAAAGCTCGATGCAAAGCAATAGTTAACTCAACTACACCAAGATTCGGTCCAATATGACCACCCGTTACAGATAGCTTTTGGATTAAAAATTTTCGAACATCTTCACTTAAATCTTGAAGTTGTTTCGTATTCAATTCTTTCAAAAAGGATGGACTAGATATTTTGTTTAAATCCATCGCCATCACACACCTTTTCATTAAAATATTCATCGCACAATGTTTCACCTATTATAACAGTGTTAATCAATTGTACAAACTAAAACGGCCATTACTTGTTACGATGAACAATATAATCAGCTAAGTCTTTTAGTAGACTGCTTTCCGAAGGCAGTTTTTCAAGCGCTTGTATAGCAAGATTGTAATGATCTTGCAACTTTTCTTTAGCGCCTACTAATGTAAGGAGTGCGGGGTATGTGCTTTTATCGCTTGCAACATCTTTACCGGCTGTTTTCCCTAATTGTTCTGTTGTACCTTCAATGTCTAAAATATCGTCTTGAATTTGGAAAGCAAGACCGATATGATGCGCATATTCCACTAAGATTGTACGTTCTGCTTCTGTGGCATTCGCAATAATGGCACCTGACTCAATACTAAAACGAAGAAGGGCTCCTGTTTTGTTGACATGTACTTTTTCTAATTCTGCCAATGTTAATTGTTTTGTTTCGCCTTCAATATCTAGGATTTGTCCTCCAACCATACCTTCAGCTCCAGCTGCTTCACTGATTTTATCTATTAATAATAAACGTGAAACAGGTGGAATTTGTTGCATTCGAGCAAGGATTCCAAATGCAAGTGTATTAAGTGCATCTCCTGCTAGTGTGGCAAATGCATCACCATACACTTTATGGTTTGTTAATTTGCCTCTGCGGTAATCATCATTGTCCATGCTTGGTAAATCGTCATGAATTAGTGAATACGTATGAATCATTTCAATGACAGCAGCTACCGTAAATCCATCATCATTGCGAACATTGAAATGGTCCATAACTGCAAGCACAAAAAGTGGTCTTACTCTTTTACCGCCTGCGTTTAATGAATACAACATAGATTCTTTTAAAACTGCTGGCGCTTCAATATTCTCAACGAGCTCTTGCATACGTTTTTCGACTGTTGGAATATTGTTTGCCATAAATTCTTTTAGAAGCTCAGTCATTTACTTTGTCCCTCTTCCCCTGTTGGATTAAAAGGCTTTTCTTTGCCATTGTCATCCATAATCGAGATCAGTTGCTGCTCTGCATTTTGTAATTGATCGTGACAAAACTGGGATAATTTCATCCCTTTTTTATATAAATCTATTGCATCTTCTAAAGGAACTTCACCTTGTTCTAGTTGATGAACGATTTCTTCTAATTCTTCAATTGATTTTGCAAAAGATTGTTTCTTTTCGGCCATTATTCTTCTCCCCTCGCTTTCATTGTTATGGACGTAATTTTAGCATTCGCCTGACCATCTGGAAAATGAATAGTCAAATTTTGTTTCTCTTCTATATGTTGTACTGATTTTACAACTTTTCCGTCTTGATAAACAATGCTATATCCACGGTTCATGATTGTTAAAGGATTTAATGCTTCTAAAGTACGAATGATGGACCTAAACGCATTTTGTTGCTTATTGATTGATTGCACAACATTTTTATCAAGCTCTGTGCACAATCTCGCTACATGGTGCTGTTTATATCTCACTTCTTGAAGAGGAGTATTCATTTGTACACGATTTGCTAATTGTTGTAATACTGCCTGCTTGTCTTTGATATAACTAGTCATTTGTGCTTGTATTTGTTCATCTGTACGACTTAACTTCTCGACAAACGGACGAAATAGTCGGTCTGGATATGCAATCGGATAGGATTTCTGTAACCGCTCTAATTGACTTTTTTCATGCCGAATTCGAGATTGTGTTAGTTGAAATAGTTGGGATCTACGCGTCAATAAATGTTTCATTAAATCTTCGCTATTCGGTACAGCTTTTTTCGCTGCGGCTGTAGGTGTTGCTGCCCGCCAGTCCGAAACATGGTCTGCTATCGTAGTATCTGTCTCATGTCCGACACCACTAATAACAGGTATGTCACTTTCAAAAATAGCTCTAGCAACAATTTCTTCATTGAACGCCCAAAGGTCCTCAATTGAACCTCCACCACGTCCTACAATTAAAACATCGATTTCGTCCATAAGGTTTGCTTGCTGTATTGCTTTTACAATACTAGGAGCTGCTTGTTCTCCTTGCACGAGTGCAGGGAAGATCACAACATCGGCTAGAGCATAATGTTGTGTAATCGTTGTACAGATATCTCGTATGGCTGCTCCAGTTGGTGCTGTTACAACACCAATTTTGCGTGGGAATGTTGGTATCTCTTTTTTATGTCTTTCATCAAACAAGCCTTCTTTTAGAAGTTTTGCTTGTAATTGTTCAAAGGCGATATGTAAACTGCCTACACCGTCTGGTTCCATTGATACTGCATATAGCTGATAACGTCCACTACCTTCATAGACATTAACATCTCCACGTATAAAAACCTTCATGCCATTTTCTGGAACAAATTTCAATCGATTCGCACTCTTGGCAAACATTACTGCTGCAATTTGTGTTTTTTCATCTTTCAATGTGAAATAGATATGGCCAGAACCTGTATGTTTTTTAACATTTGATAGCTCTCCTTTTACAAATACATCACGTAAATGAGGATCGGCATCAAATTTCTTTTTAATATATTTTGTTAGAGCTTGGACAGATAAATAAGGTGTACTTGTCAAAAGTCTCAGACTCCTTATCCGAACATTTTAGCAGAAATTTAATTTCATAAAAAAAGCTGTCTTTCATCAGAAAAACAGCTTCTGCGTTACTATTTTACCTATTTTGAGCTCATTTGTCTTGAATAAACCTTCTTTTTCGCTGATTGCAATGTATTAAATAGCAGCATTGTAATCGTCATTGGGCCAACACCTTTAGGTACAGGTGTGATTGCTGATACTTTATCAATCACTGAATCAAAATCAACATCGCCGCAAAGTTTATTGTTTTCGTCGCGGTTAATACCTACATCAATGACTACAGCGCCTTCTTTTACATGCTCAGCACCAATCATTTTTGCACGGCCTGTTGCTACTACTAAAATATCAGCTTGTGTTGTCATGGCAGCTAAATCAGGAGTTTTTGAGTGACAATAAGTCACTGTTGCGTCTTTTTGTAATAATAGTTGTCCCATTGGCACACCTACAATATGGCTACGTCCAATGATAACAGCGTGTTTACCTGCTACATCAATATTCGCATATTCTAATAACTTCATCACACCAAAAGGCGTACAAGGTAAATATGTTGGTTGACCCAGCATCATTTTCCCTACGCTTTCTGGATGGAAACCATCTACATCCTTCTCAGGAGAAATAGCCGCGATAACGTTTTGTTCATCAATGTGTTTTGGAAGTGGTAATTGTACTAAAATGCCATCAATTGCAGGATCAGCATTTAGTTTGTCAATTTCGCTTAATAATGTTTCTTCTGAAATTTCTGCTGATAATTCGATAAGTTCTGAGTAAATACCCATTTGTTCGCATGATTTCTGTTTGTTTGAAACGTATGTTTTAGAAGCAGGATTATCTCCTACTAATATAACTGCTAGTCCTGGTGAAATACCTTGTTCTTTTAAATCATTCACTTCTTGTTGAATAGATTGTCGAATCAAATCTCCAATTTCTTTACCATTAATTAGCTTACCTGACATTATTAATAACACTCCCAAATTTAACTTAGAATTTATTATTTAGCGTATTTTGATAATACGCCATTTACGAAGCGGCTAGATTTCTCATCACCATATGTTTTACTTAACTCAATTGCTTCGTTTAATACGACATTCTTAGGTGTTTCTGGTGTATATAAAATTTCATAAACCGCTAAACGTAAAATTGTACGTTCAATTTTCGCTAAGCGAGGTAATGACCAATTTTCTAATTTTTCAACTAATGACTTATCGATTTCTTCCATGTGTAAAACAGTACCTTGTACTATTTGTTCGAAGAATGGCGAACTCTCTTCACCTACGATATGTTCAATTGCTTCTGTAACTGTTAATTCTGTATTTTCTAGTTGAAAAAGTACTTGTATCGCTTTTTCACGCGCTTCTCGTCGCTTCATTTATTTAGTTCTCCTTTATACTACTACATTGGGGATATTCTGACATATTACCTATATAAAACAGGATTAAAATGTTCAAAACAAACCCGAAATGTGAAGTGTTTCATTAAATATGCATGTAGCATTATCTTATCACATTTTTCGATTCAATTCATCGATTCCTTTAACTTTTAAATAGTCAGAAAAAGCACCACTTCATATGAAGTGATGCTTTTCTTAATGTTCTATAGCAATTTCATCAAAAGAAAATAGTATATTTTCTTTACTTTTTAATCGCGTCCCTATTTTAACAGCTGATCAATCCACTCTTGCACTTTTAAACCTTCTTCAAACGAAACAATAAGGGAATCCTTACCGATCATCGAATTATGACACGCCTCCATAAGACTTTCAGGCTGAGTGTCTGGAATAAATAATACTTCTTCCCGATCTATTTCACTAACCCATAGTTCTGACCAATTGCGAAGCGTTATCACTTTTTTTGTACCATAAACCTTATATTCTAGACGTTCTTCTTGCCCAATCCCTGACAGGCTATTCAATACAATTGGTATGCCACTTTCTGTTTTAGCTAAGGCAGTCACACCCGTTTCGCACAAATTCAGATTTTCTGGATATGTCGTCTCGTGTGAAATAATCTTAAAATCACCGAATAGATAATGCGTAAGTTGAAAATAATGCGGAAATATCTCTCTTATGAAGCCTCCTTGCTCTCTTGAGGCAATCCACGGATTTTGTTGCCATTTCCTTGGCCAATGTGGGAAGTATGTATGCAATTCAATACGAACAATATCGCCAAATGAAGCTGTATTTATCGCTTCTTTAAGACTATGTATAGCCGGACTGTACATTAACGGGAAATGCATTGCTGTTTTGACATTTGCTTCAGCTGCTGCTTTTACCATTCTCACGCTATCATGTGCATCGTGAGCAAGAGGCTTTTCAGAAAGAATATTCAAACCATGTTTAGCTATTTGTTCTGCCAGAGGAGCATGACTTACAGGAGGCGTCCCGATATAAACCCAGTTTGGATTTAATTGAAAAAGCTCGTCTAATGTTTCTGCAACTGGAAGTTGATATTTTGTTGAAATTTCTTCTAGTCTTGATTTATTTTCATCGAATACAGACACGATTTCACAATGAGGATGAGACAAAATTTGATTAATGATTCGCTCCCCTACAACTCCAGTACCGATTAATGCAAAAGTAGTTTTTGACATAACGCACTCTCCTTCTTAGGTATTAATATATTTTTTTCTTCCTATTAAAGTCATTCTTTTCAAAATGAAAATAATGGCTTTATAAATAGTTAATCATATTGATAGTATAATGAATAGTCTTTGGACCCATTTGATAGAATTGGATAGCTAAAATATTTCTGCCCAAATCACTTTTCACTCCCTCTAGTTCTATTTCAACACAAAATACACTCATATGAGTAATATTTCACTAACGGGAAAGACTATTCTACAAAGGAGTGAAGAAAAGTGGCGAAAAAGAAAATATTAGTTCCAGACGCTCGCGTAGAATTAGACAATTTAAAATCTCGAGTTATGAAAGACATGGGTTATGTTGTAGATAGCAACAATCCTCATAATGTAAAATACGAAATTGCAAATGAATTAAATATCCCACTGAATAAGGGGTATAACGGAAAACTCACTTCTGAAGAGGCAGGAAAAATAGGTGGACCGATTGGCGGCAATATGGTTAAAGAATTGGTAAGATTGGCACAAGAACAATTACAAAAAAAATGAAATAGCTACTGATCCTTCTTTAGTAGTTGAGAAAAACATCAGCCATTGGTAAACCTCTTAGACAAAGAACTCATGACGTTGACTAATATACCTCTAATATAAAGGTTCCAAAGAAAAACGTATTATTTTTCTTTGGAACCTTTCATTTGCTCTGTTTAGAAGAGTTTGATCATTTTAATGAGCCTTATTGAACAAACGCAATACACTATAATCTAATTATCATAAAATACAGGAATGCTGTCACGATAGTAGGATAAAAAAGGTACTTTCCCTAAGATGAACTTGCTCACTTAGCTGAAGAATAACATTAAACTTCTATAGATAAATCTATCCAAATTGTATCCCATTTTTTATCCTGCATACGTTCAGTATATATTGAACTTAACTCGCTTTTATTTTGATAGTATGGAGTAGGTTTAACAATCTTTTCAAATAAATCCTCTAGTCCATATGGAGCCATTATTTTAAGTTCACTATGACAGATTTTCACAGCTATTGCAGTTGGTATTTCTGTAAAATGAGCAACCCCATCAAAAGAAGAATTATAAGGTAGAAATCCATTTTTCATATGCATTCTTGCTTGATTTTTTACTGACCAAGGCTGGTTAGGTACTAAAATTCCTAATTTTTTTTCTAAATTTTTTTCTGTTTCCCACGATGTATCCGTGCTATCAAAATATATAACATCAATGTCATTTATTGGTGTATTAATGTTATGTAAAACGTCCCATACTTTATTTCTAATGAGTCCCGCAGAAATCCAAGCATCATTTAAATTCAACTGTTCAACAGCTTTTAATAAAGATATTATGTAATCGTCATTTTTTACAATTTCTTTCAACTGATTTTCGTAATTAGTCACTTTAATTCTCCTTTAGACTTACTTTTTTTAACATTATACCGCAAAAATTTTTGTGGATTTAGCTTTATAAATTATAAACAACATATTCAACTATCCTGACCCGTTAGTTGAATAAAAAAAAGAGCTGTCTGAACAGCTCAAAGATCATTCAATCTGGAAATTCTTGGAGTAATACTTCCAAGAATTTCTCGGCTTTTCCATTAGGGTTTCCATTTTTCGTTGCTTCTTCTGAAAACCAAGAATATTCTAAATCATGAATAATTATGGGTATTTCTCTTTTGAAAGTATTAATAATAACTTTATTGTCGTGTAATCTTTTTGCTACATTAGAAACTATCTGTAATAGCTCATAATATCCGTTTGGTCCTTTTCCTATGTAATTATAATCTTCATCATACATTAATGTTTCGTCTTCATACCCAATTTCTTTTATGCCATTTTCCTTAAACCATTGTAATAAAATGTTTGTTGATTCTTCATCGCCAATAATTTCATTTTCATCTTGTCTCCAATAGGCGTAATTCCATCTCTGCTCACTGAGCTGTGAACTATACTCACAGTCTTCCTCAGTATTATAACTGATTACAAAAATAGGGATATTATCTGAAGCTTCATTTGTATATACAAAAAAAGATAATGCATATATTCCTTCCTCATTCCAACTTTCAATAATCGGTTGTATCTTTTTGTACAGATATTCTGTTAAGTTTACCAAAGTAGTCCTCCTACGAAAGTAGTTAATCTATAATCCAGTTTATCAAATAATTGTGCATTTGTATTATTCTTGACTTTTTTACTATTCTAAAACTTTAGTTGAATAAGAAAAAAGAGCCGTCTGTTACGGTTCACCGTATTATAACTAAATGAGGTTTTTACATACTAATTTTCTTAATACCTACTACTACCATTAGCAATATCAAGAGAAATGTTCTTTCTTAAATAGTTTTCTGCTAACTCCCTTTCCATTGTTGATTCTGGTAATTCATTAACCTATTTTTAATAAGAAAGTGTTATTCTTGCAAAAATATTTTATGGTATGATATTTAGGTCATTTATCTACTATGTGACAAATTTACATTCATCTAAGAGAAGAGGTACTTATGCACCACACAAAATTATCCAAGAGACATTGGTTGCTCATCTTTACACTTTCTTTATTAACATTTGTTCTAGGGACAAGCGAATTTGTTATTGTCGGAATCTTAACCGATATTTCCTCGAGCCTTCATATAACAAATGCAAAAGCAGGCACACTCGTTTCTGCGTTTGCAATTACGTTTGCCATCGCCACACCACTAGTGATGTCAGCGACAAGTCATTTTCCAAAGCGTAAATGGATGTTGTTTTTGATAGGATCTTTCATCGTCCTGAATGCTTTATGTGTAATCTCGACGAGCTACATCATGCTCCTTGCACTTCGAATTATGACAGCGATTGTAACAGGAGTATTAATCTCTCTTGCCATGATTGTTGCAAGTGAAACTATGCCGATTAATAAACGCGGACTTGCTATATCATTCGTTTTCGGTGGTTTCACACTTGCTAATGTCGTTGGAGTACCAATGGGTATTGTCATCGCCGAATCTTACGGCTGGAATGCCACTTTTATATTAACTACTTCCCTAGGAGGATTGGCTTTTTTGGCATCCTTTTTTGTCTTACCTAATGGACTCAGCCAAATACGCAGTTCGATACGGGATCAGTTTTCTTTAATGACCAATCCAAGAATTTTGATGGCTTTTTTCATTCCTGCTCTCGGATTTGGCGCAACTTATGCCGTCTTTACGTACCTTGTTCCTATCTTAAAGGGAATGGAAGTACCAAATCATTCAATTAGTTTAGTCTTATTTGGGTACGGATTTATCTCGATTTTCAGCAACATCCTTGCCGGTAAAATTGCCAGCCACAATGCCATCGGTCGCCTTCGGTTTGTTTTTCTCGTGCAGGCAGTTGTTCTGACAAGTTTATTTTGGACTACAAACCATTTTATTTTAGGACTAGCAAACATTGGATTGATGTCGTTAATGGCCATCCTCTTAACAACATCTACTCAGCTTTATTTAATAGACCTCGCTGGAATTTATCAGCCAAAAGCAACAGGACTCGCTGCATCACTTATGCCAGTGGCAAGCAACGTAGGTATCGCTTTTGGTTCTGCATTAGGCGGAATTGTATACCATCAAGGGAATTTAATGAATGTAACATGGGTCGGTGGGATAGTTGCAGTCTGTGCGAGTCTCCTAACTTTCTATAGTCATCTTTTAGATCAAAAACAAAAGAAATCAGCATAAAAGGGAAGCAACAAACGCTTAGCATGCTTCCTATGGTATCTCCAAAAGAACCAAAATATTTCCATGCCATCATTAATGATTTTACAGTAATCCCTTTATATAAAATTTAAAAAAGAAGTATCAAGGACGGTTAGTTGTTCTTTGATACTTCTTTGATACTTCTTTGATACTTCTTTAATATATACTGCTTACTTTGATTCGGTATTTTAAATTTACAGTAACTATTCTATACTTTGGAGTTAGTATAGATGTATGGACACATTGAAGTTAAGTCCTTATCCTAGAAATTAAGAGAGGACGTGTCCGTTATGAAACAAAAACGCTACAACCAAGAATTTAAAGAAACAATCGTCGAACTTTATCGCACCGTTACGTCCGTCTTTCACTAACCGAGCAATGACTAGCGCATCTTTTTTATCGTGCTTTGTCGGTAAATTATCAACCAGTTCTTTCGAACGTTTGACGTGCATTGGATTGACCATGACGAGTGGGATTCCATATTGGTCTAAAAAATACGCTAAATTCATCCAATAGTGACCCGTAGGTTCAATTCCCACAACTACTTCTGTCTTCTGAGTTTTTTCATAGTTAGTTGAATCTTTTCATACAAACTTTGAAAGCCTTCTTTTGATTGATGTACAGCAAAAATTTTTCCATCATGCGTCCTCGTTCATCGACAAAGCATGCGTAATGAACGCGCTTCGCGATGTCTATACCAACGACGATTGTATTATCAGTCACTTGATTAATTTTGTAATTCATTTTAAAATGCATTTAGGAGTCCTCCTCGTATGTGATGGGTCAATGGTCGTTGACACTCAGCATCATACTAGAGGACTCTTTTTCTTTCAAGACCCTGAACATCTTTCAAACAGGAATGCTGCCCCGTTAGTTCAATAAGAGTGTTTTCTTCTTTAGTTAAAATTTGTATACTTTTTATAAATTAGCCATTCATTTATTAGATGTCTTATATCATTCTTTGCCCAGATTATAAAAGTTTCATTTATACCCAACTTTTGAACTGAATCACTTATAAATTCTTTACCAATTAAATATCCAAGTCGGTTGTAGCCATACCTTTTGCCACCACTTAGTCGAAACCATTTTTTCTCTTCTTCCATTGTTCAGTTCTTTAAATCCTCTTCCAGGCTAAATATGATATCCGCATAATTCTTATGAAAATAATTAATCCATTCCTCACTTTTATCATCAAAAGATAAGTAAACACTTTCAGGTAATTCAGGGTTTAAAAATTCAGATAGAAACGTAGCAATACCTTCTAAATATAGGGAAGTATATCCATCCCAAGCCATCTTTGAAAAATCAAATCCATCCATTTTAAGCTTGGTGAAATGGAAAGAGTGTGCCATTTCGTGAGCAACTAATACCCTTAAATGTTTCGGTTCATCTGTTATGGTTTCTATGGCAAAATGAATAGTCCCGTCGTGAGTCACATAAGCATTGGAGCCGAATCCTCCTACAAGTATTTTTACTCGTAAATCCATTTGAATCCCTAACATTGTTGACATCTGTTCATAAACATCCTGTATAATTGAAGGCAAAAATTTAGCAACACGTTTCATTACTTTATATTTTGTAGGGTAACGTTTAATAGCAGCATTTAATCTTTCAGGTGTTCTTTGGCAATGAGATTTTCATTAAATACATTCGGAAACTTTTCGTAATAAAGCTCTAGATGTTCCAGTGACAATGAATTTTTTGATTCAAAAAGCTCAAAAAATTCAGTATAAACATCAATTACCTCGATTTTTTTAACCTGAGTCATAATCAATACTCCTTCACAAATAAAATATTTTTGTAGTTTGACTTTTTTATTTGACCTTCTTCGTTCTTGTTTGAATGTATTTTTCCGTCAATAATCCCGCATTAAACACCGATAAAATCATGATGAAGAAAAATATTACCCGAACGGTTGGATCCCTCTTGTCAGCAATAAACTCAATACTAGAAAAATTAACATAAACAAAGCCAATAGCAACAAATATAGATAAGATAAATTGCCCTTTTAAAGACTTAATCATAAAATGCCCCCTATAAATATTCTTAAACTGTCCTGCGTTAGTTTAAGAAAAAAGTGCCACCCCCAGACTTGAAGTAAAGCACCCCTTTTTATCCAATAATTTACATACATTAACTTATTCAACACATTCGCAAAAAAACCTCTTCTTCAACTAAACTGCCACGTTAGTTCAATAAAAAAAGGCTCTACTCCTTTTTGAAGTAAAGCCCCCCGTTAGTTTAATAAGAACAGAGACGCTTATTAAACAATCGCTCCCGATTCCAAAGGTCTCTAAGACTTTAACCTTCAGCAGCTTCGGCATCCGCTTTCGTTCTATGAACAGTACCGAATGGATGATTAGGCGGTGCATAGATTGAATAAAGCTTTAACGGCGTATTGCCTGTATTGGTTACATTATGCCATGTGCCAGCAGGTATTATAATGGCATAATCATCACCTACATTTTCTACAAAGTTTAAATTATCTTTGCTCTTACCCATTTGAACAAGTCCTTGACCTTCCTCAACACGTAAAAATTGATCAACGTTAGGATGAATCTCCAAGCCTATATCTTCTCCAACGTTAATACTCATCAAAGTCACTTGCAAATGATTTCCAGTCCATATAGCAGTACGATAGGTGTTATTTTGCTTGGCAACTTGATTGATGTTCACTACAAAGGGTTCTCCCCCATGGTCTTTTAATATTGGACTACTGGTATTCCTTTGAGTATTTTGGTACGGCGAAAATTGGTTTGTATAACTCGCTGCATTTGACATATTCCAATAACCGGAACCCCAAATATTATCCCAGTTATACATTGGTACATAACTGGGGTAAGGATTTGGATGGGCATACATATAATAAGGATTATTCATTGTAATAATATACCTCCAAAAACATATGATTATAAACTCATCATATGTTCCAAGTACTTAAAAGGGTATTATTCTTTATTCCGTTATTTGGCCCGATTGCTGAACACAAATTAAACAACACTCTTAAACTAATCTGCCCCTTTAGTTGAATAAGAAAAAAGAGCCGTATGAACAGCTCATAGATCTTCTACTAAAGCACCCGTTGATTTATATACAAATTTAATATGGGTTATAGTTGAATGACAGCAATTATATGTCTCTTTTGTAATTTCTACTTGTACTTTAAAGGAATCGGCATAAAGGTTAGTGAATATCATTGATTTTATACTATAAGGAGAAAAATATTACTTGTATGCGACAATACCTATTTATATTTCCCTAGTTTCTTCCCTTAGCCATCCTCTCTCTTCTTCATTTAAATAAGGAGCTAGCTTCGTATATACCTCTTGATGATAATTGTTTAACCATTGCTTTTCACTCTCTGTTAACATCTCTTTATTGATACCGGCTAAATCAATTGGGCAATACGTAATTGTTTCAAACTTCATAAATTGACCAAACTCTGTTTTCTCGTCTTCAACTACTAACATCATATTTTCAATTCTAATTCCATATTTACCTTCAAGGTATATTCCCGGTTCATTCGTAATAATCATGCCTTTTTCTAATGTAACATTATTATTATTATTCCTTATGCTTTGTGGTCCTTCATGAACATTCAAGAAAAAACCTACCCCATGTCCTGTCCCGCATTTATAGTCTAAACCATACTGCCATATTGGTTGCCTTGCTAAAACATCTAAGTTAGAGCCTGTAGCTCCGTATAAATATTTTACTGAGCTTAATGCAATAAATCCTTTTAACACCAAAGTAAAATCTCTTTTTTGTTCATCGGTAAGTTTTCCTAAAACAATCGTTCGTGTAATATCTGTTGTTCCATCATAATACTGTCCGCCTGAATCAATTAAAAAAAGACCTTCATTCTTAAGAATAAATTGCGTTTCTTTATTGGCTTTATAATGCATCATCGCAGCATGTTCTCTATAACCTGCTATCGTATCAAAGCTAGGTCCAACATATCCTTCCTGCGCCCTTCTGAAATCTTCTAATCTTTCTTCTGCAGTAATCTCTGTAATTTCCTCTTTGTCTATAACGTTTTTTAGCCATTTTATAAATTTCACCATGGCTAAACCATCTTTTATTTCACACCACTTTACATTTTTTATCTCAACTTCATTTTTAATAGCTTTTAAATTTGTCGTGATATCAGGACTTTCAATTTTCTTTGTAATACTGTTAATGGCATTATATAATCTGCTATTTGTTTTATTCGCATCTAAAATAATGGTATCTCCGCTTGAAAGATTTCCTAAGAAAGTTTGTATTTCATTATTCGCTTTTAACTCGATTCCTTCAGCCTCCAGTTCTAATTTAACCAAAGGGGAAACCTTGCAAGAATCAATAAATAAATAACATTTATGTTCTGCTACGATTACATTAGCTATTACAACTGGATTATTAGCCACATCGGCCCCTCTTATATTCAAAAGCCATGCAATATCATCAAGGGAAGTTAAAATATAATAATTTGCTCCTATATTCTTCATTTCTTCTCTTACTTCATTTAATTTTTCTACTTGTGATTTGCCTGCATATTTTACGTCATGAGTAAAAACTGGTCCTTTAGGAATCTCCGGTCTATCTTCCCACAGATCACCAATTAAATCTTGATTCATTTTTAATACGATTCTCTTTGCTTTTAGATCTTTTTCCATCTTTTTAACCATATTAATTGAAAAAACATTTCCATCAAAGCCCACAATGCTTCCTTCATTAAGAACATCTGCTAGCCATTCTGAATAAAATGGTACCCCTGGATCCACCATTCTAAATAATCTGATTCCTGAGCCCTCAAGCTGCTTTTCTGCTTGAATATAGTATCTACCATCTGTCCATAACCCAGCATCCTCTAATGTAATAACTACAGTACCTGCAGACCCTGTAAATCCTGATATCCATTGTCTACATTTCCAATGTTCTGCTACATATTCACTCTGATGTGCATCAAAACTGGGAATTATATAAGCATCCATTTGATTTTCTTTCATTAGCTGTCTTAACTTTTCGACCCTATTCCTAATATTCATTACAAATACCTCCATTTTCCTTAAGACTAAATTCTTTATTTTCACGATCATATAGCCATGCAGCTAGTACTATTTTAATTATTCCTGCTGTAAGCTTTGATATGATAATCGCTCCTAACATTTCTGGGGCTACCCCTGACACAAATCCAAATTGACCTCCAAATACAAATGCTCCACTTACTCCAAAGGCAGTACATACCACTTTTCCTTTAGGATTCATTTCCTTAAATGTTCCAAATATCAACAGATTACTAGCCAAACTGTACTGTCTTTACTAATCAGCATCTGTAGTATAAAACCCACTATTGTAGATATAATTAGGCGTATTAACAGCTATAAGCTTGACCTTTTTGTTCGTATAATTAGCCCAATTGTGGGCAATATTTGAGTCCATATGAACACTGTCACCAGGATATACTTCATGCCTCTTATCATTTATGTAAACTGTTAATATACCCTCTAAAACATAAATGAACTCTTCTGCCTTATGCTTATAGGATAATATTTCTTCATCTTTCTTTTGAGGAAGAATTTCTATAAGCCTTGGAAAAAGTTGTTTATTTTCTAGATTTGTACTTAAACTATACTTAATAAAACCACCTTCTACTGAATTCATTAATTCTTGTTCATAACTTCTTAAGACCATATCTTTTCTTTTAAGTGGATAATCAAAAAAATGTGTTAAATGTACTTCCAAAATATCAGCTAGTTTTTCAAGTGAATCAACTGCTATGGTAGTAAGCCCCCTTTCTAATTGAGACAGAAATCCAACAGATAGTTCACTTTTTTCACTTAACTCTTTCAAAGTAATTCCTTTTTCAGTCCTCAATTTCTTTATTTCCATTCCTATATTCATCACTTCACCTCGAATTTTCATTATTTTGAATAATATAATATATATTTGAGTATCACGCAATATATTATGAAATAATTTCATAAATATGAAAAATATTTCATTAACGTAATCATCAATTCTCTCAAGAACAGTCCGTAGAATTACACAATCCGGCAAAAAAAAAGACGCTTGATCTATTAGATCTATGCGCCTAGATTATTAAATAATAAAATACGAAAAAGAGCTACCTTATTGTGCCCTACTCAACTAAAGCGTAATAACTCGAAGGAGATTAAAGATACAGTCTGCCTACAATTTGATCAACCAACCTGTCGATTATTTAAATTCTACTAATAATTGTTTCAAAACTCGTATATTTTATTGAACTAACCTGCTCCGTTAGTTCAATAACGGAAAAAAGAGCTGCAAACGCAACTCAATGATCTTCAAGTAAAGCACCCGTTAGTTTAAGTAGAATACTTCCCAAATTTTCTTGTTGGATAAGAAAAAGCGACCTTCTTTGTTGAAGAATCGCACCCCGTACTTGAAATGTTATTTGTTTTTTTCTAAACCATTAACTAATCTAATTATCCAATACAATAGTATCCAAGGTAGAATAAATTTTGTAGCCCATTCTATTAAATTTGGTATCACATATGATGTGTTTATGCCGATAAAAGGAAGTATTAACCAAAGTGCAAACAAAACTATTATACAAATAATTAAATTTTTCATTTAAAATGCCCCCTCCAAAACGATATTACCATAAAAAAACCATCCTTTATCTTCAACTAAACTGCCTGGTTAGTACAATTAGTTCAACAGCTTGTGTAGAACCAGATATAATAGAACCGCTAATTATAATGCTTCCAGGGGGCATTTCACAGTTCTGATACGCTTACTTTCAAGTCACAAATATTAGAGAATTGCCCCTTAAACCAATTTATAAATGATATTTCCATATCCATCGAAATATTTATTAATTCATGAAAAATTAATTTATGTGTATACATTTGGAAATGCTCATTCGTTGTTTAAGTATAGGGAGGACAAAAGATGAAAAAAGAAGACGTACTAGCCTCCTATCTTATCAATTTAGGAGAGGAAGTATTCCGCCTATTACTAGCGAAAGGAGCAAAAAAAGAGGATGCAGAAGATATTATCCAAAATACCTTTTACAAAGTTTATCTATTGTTGGATGACCTAACAGAAAGCAATTTACGTCCGTGGTTTTTTAGAGTATCACTTAATGAATATATTGACTTGAAAAGGAAAAAAGAGCAGCAAAACATTTACTTAAGCGAGGAAATCTATTCAAAGCTACAATACATAAATTGCGAATATAATGCGGTTTTAAATAATGATGAGATTTTCTATTTATTAAAAGATGTCAAAACAGAATATAAAGAAATTTTCCTTTTAAAGTATTACTATGATTTTTCATATGAAGAAATTGCTACTATTTTGGACATTCAAGTAGACAGCGTAAAGCAAAAATTATATCGTGCACGTAAATCTATTCACTTAAAAATAGAAAGGAAATATTAATGGATACTTCAATCAAAACTGCATTAAAAAAAGCTAGACGAAAACAACTACTAAAAATCATCATTACTTCAATTATTGTCGTACTGATTCTAATATCAATCTTATATAAAACAGGCAACTACTTTGCAGCCAAAAGTTCTACACGACTTCACGATTCGCTTTTCTTACATAATGCAATTGCCGAGCCGAATATTCAAATCGACTCTCAAGTAACGGCTAATTCATCAATGTTTGGTGGAAATATTATTACGAATCGTTCAAAAAATATTAATGGCTATGTAGTTCCTTGGAGCACACTTACAAGTTCGTATCATTGGCTTCGCGCGGATATTGACAACAATGAGTTAGTACCGGGCTTTTATTGGTCTGACACAGATTTCTATGAGTATGACAAACAAACAAAAAATAAAGTGGCGACATTTTATCATCCTTCTATTCAAGAATATTTTGATGGTACACCAAACGAATTAAGTAAAGTTTCACAAATGGAAAATTACGTAGCGGAAGTTGCTATTTCTTTCGATCAACCTTATACATTACAAGAAATACAAGCGAAAATCCCTGATAATTTAAACATTGTATGGTTGTATATGACCTCCCAAATTGCAGATGAAAGTAAGGGACCAGCAGGGCTTCCTGTTTACGGATTTGCACCATCTTCTTCACCAAAAGATGCATATACTGACTTTATTAATGATCTCAAAAAATTTGATGATAGTGGTAAGATGGAAACTATTCAAGAATTTTTAAATTTGAATAAAAATAAAAAATGGGATGAAGTAGGGATTCTAGGGGTAATGCTGACTGGCCAAACGCAAAATTTTAAAGCCTTAGAAAATCAAAGTTTTGTTCGTGGAGCTTCAGTAGGCGCCACTGCACAAATCGTTCCTTATATTAAACCAGAAAAATAACGAATATAGATCAGAATTATATTCGGTCTCTCTTTACTGTAATTGGCCGGTATCTATAGACCGAAATAATTAAAAGTCCCTACTTTGCAGTTATTTTTAAAAAGTAATTGTATTAAGAGAAAAGAGACAGTACCCAAATAGGTACTGTCTCTTTTTATAAGTGCTTACTCAAGAATCGCGTACTTATATGGAAAAACCGAGATTTATTAACTAAATCTTATCCCATCAGCATCACACCTTAATTTTAAAAAATATCTAATACACTCATGTTCAGTTTCAATAGATTCACTGAGTTTTTTTAATGTTCTTGTTCCTACTCGTCTATCTATTAAGGAAAGAACTTTTATAATAATGTCAGTAGATTTTATAGAAGTATCTATCGGGGAACTAAGATATTCTTCTACTGCATCAAAAAAGTCATACTACGCCAAGAGTCCCACATCTTTAATCAGTTCATGAGCTTGTATTCCCATTTCTAAGTTATGCGTATGATCATAAATATCGTATTCAACATTTTGCTCTTCTCTAATATCCCATTCTTTTCTGATCATTTCTCTTTCAGCTATGATTGTACACATACTTAATACTTCTTTTTTATCAACTGTAATAACTGCTCTACCTAATTGATCATGGGCTTTTCGGTAGTTAATAATATAAAAATCGATTCGGTTTTTTAATGAATCACACGTAAAACTTTTTAATTATTTTTTTACTTTACTCCATTTTGGACTATACATTTTTAACCCCTTTATCTCATTCGACAGTATTTTTCGTTTTCCTGTTTATAAAAATTAAATGGTCCGATTGTGTTGAACACAAGTTAAACAACATTCTTCAACTAAACGTCCCCTTTAGTTGAAGAATCACACAATAGCATTAGGTTCAAATTCCAAAATGGATAATATAATTCTTTACTTCTATTGCCTTTATTATTATTGAAGCCAGTTCTTGTAGTTCAACAGATTTTGCAAAGTACCTTGAAGATGTGACAACATCATAAAATAATGATAATGATTCAGGAGGAATAATTGTAATTCCAGAATATGCTAAACCATATTCTGGACGTTTGAATGAATGAAAGTATGTTTTCATGATAGATAACTGTTCCATTAAACAATTGATAATATCATCATCAACAGAAATATAGTTGTATTCTTGTAGTTTATAATCAATGTAATTTTTTTGCTTGTCGAAATCATCAAGTATCCCAAACTCATGTACACAAGACATAGTTATCACCCCCTCATAATGAATCATCTTATTGAACTAACCTGCCTCGTTAGTAAAATGCGACTGCTCTATTGAACAATCGGTTTATCCCACAAAATACGTAATATGACTATTTATTTTGCAAAAGAAAAAATTGATTAGATTAATGTCACCCCTCATTTTTACTACTATACATATTATAGAGTTTAGAAAGGAGTGATTTTTATGGAATCCGGTGGAGAATTTCGCGAAGAGCGTCGCGAACGAAACCCATTCGCTTTTATCATTGTACTGTTCATTCTTCTAATTATTGTCGGTTCTAGTTTCATGCATCATAGATCGCACTGTTGTTAGCTATGATAGTCAATAAATAATTGTAGCTAGGCACCTCCTTCTGATTTTTTGTTAAGGGTCACTTTCCGCCGAGTGGCCCTTTTTATAGTTACTTCCTCATATACCTATATAGTTCCCACCTCAATTCCTGCACATTTTCTTTTAGATGTTCATTCAATATAGTGATGAAATTTAAAATTCCACTTTGGTATATCTGTTTAAAATAACCTTCTACTCCTTCTTATTGAACTAAACTGCTCCGTTTGTTCAATAAGCAAAAGACCTGCTTATGCAACTTAATAATCTTTAACTACAGCACTCCTTTGTTTAATAAGAGAAAAACCTTATTTCACCATAAATATATTCAGTATTTCGATTTGTACTTCGCAAAAAAAGGAAATAACAAAAACAAAAAAACACCATATAATATCATTATCGAAAAAGTATAAGAAATGGATAACGATAATTGAGGTGATATGATAAAGCCAAATAACCACAATAGTAGAACTGATAACAAAGACAATATAATCCTTGAAAAGAATATTATCCTATGCTCCGTGCCACATTGGTTGCATTGAATAGGTCTGTATGCTAAAAAAAGAGATTTTATGATTTTACTCCATTTAAATTGAGTATTACATTTTTCACATTTCTGTAAACTCATATATTCATCTCCTCCTATGAAAGAATCATTACAACTATCTTTTCAATTTCCATGTTTAAAGCGGGTTTAATATCCAATTTGTTTCTTCAACTAACTGCCCCTTTAGCTTAATAAGAAAACAGAGCTGCATATGCAACTCAATGATCTTTAATTAACTCCCCCGTTAGTTCAATAACTTTATTATTTTAAAGGGCTTTAAAGTTACTAAACACTTAAGAAATCAACGATCATTTTCTTTTCACGCTCTGACATCATATGCATGTGTCCGCACCCTTTTAACATATGGGCCGTGTTATTTGGTATGATTCTTTTTGCTCTTGGTAATACTTTTTCCGCAGGAAATAAGCAATCTTTTTCTCCAGCCATAATAAGTGTCGGTGCTTTACACTGTTGCATTAATTTTTCACTCACATTGGATGGCATCCCTACTTTTGTTTTTACATGATCAAAACTATCTTTCACCATATCCAAAGTATCTTTATCAAGAATTTCTTCTTTAATAGCCATAAATAAAGCTGTTTCCTTTATATATCTTTCTTTCTTTGTTAGTTTATATTTGAGTAGTGATAATATCATTTTCACAGTACTGATTGGAAAGGCATTGTTTATACCTGATGGCATAATTAATACGGATTTTTTTACTTTTTCCGGTGCGATACACATCAGTTTTGCCAAAACACCGCCTCCAAACGAAGCCCCAAAACAAGCTATTTTACCAAATCCAAGCCCTGTAATAACGTCACTTGCCCACTTTCCATAATCATAATTGCTAGGAGAAAGATTAACTTCATCACTTTTTCCAGGATGGCCAATAATATCAACCGCATAGATGTGAAAATCCTTAAGCAGGAATCTGTACGTTAGTAAATTATAGGCAGTTGTACTATTCCCACCATGAAATACTAACAATGGTTCCCCCGATAGATTGCCAGTTTCAATGATATGTGTTCTTCCAAAACGAGTATGAACGTAAACATCCTTACATGAACAATCCAATTTCTTCAGTTGAGCATCATAAAGCTTTAGCGACATTTCTCTTCCGTATTGTGTTTTGTATATACTCATATAGACCTCCGTTATATCCACATTTTACCACAAAGTCCTATTTGTATGTTATCACATTCATAGATATTGTATGTGAAGATTATACTACCTTACTTACCCTAGCCCATTAATAGCATAAAAAAGCCGTCTATATGTCAACACTTATCATTATAAAGCTTTTTAGATATTGACATTATTTTAGAGTTATGTAAATTTTAGTGAAAATCATTATTATGATTGGAGAATAATTAAAATTACTACACACACTACTAAAAGAACTAAGTGTGTAATAAGTGTTTTAAATAAATATTTGGATAAGATTTCAGTTAGGAGTAATTTATGAAAAAAGTAAAGGTTCAACTTGATCCTCCAAAAAAACTTTTATTGGGTTTTATGGGTGTCATTCTTCTAGGGGCGGTATTATTGACTCTTCCCATTGCAACTGAAGACGGTAAAGGCCTATCGTTTCTAAATGCCTTATTTACTGCTACATCTGCTACATGTGTGACTGGGCTTGTTGTCGTAGATACTGGAGATACTTTTTCTATGTTTGGCGAGTTGGTAATATTGTCACTCATTCAAGTTGGTGGATTAGGATTTATGACATTTGCAACTTTTTTCTTTTTCCTACTAGGTAAAAGAATTTCATTGAAGGAAAGATTGCTTTTAATGGAATCATTAAATAACGTATCAATCGCAGGGATTGTAAAGTTAGTAAAAAGAGTTTTAATTTTTACTGCAGTTATTGAAATGTTGGGTGGAATTATTTTATCAATTCGTTTTTCATTCGATATGCCAATGGGAAGAGCTATTTATTATGGATTTTTCCATGCCATATCAAATTTCAATAATGCAGGTTTTGATTTAATGGGTGAATATAGAAGTCTAACTCCATATGTAGATGATCCTGTAGTCGTTTTAACGGTATGCACCCTTATCACTTTAGGTGGATTAGGTTTTATTGTTATGAACGAACTATATCAATACCGTGAAACTCATCGTTTATCTGTACATACGAAAGTGGTATTGCTAACAACTTTTATTTTTACAATTAGTGCAACCATATTAATTTTTATTTTCGAGTATGGAAATGTTAAAACGTTAGGGCCTCTTACCGATTTTGGGAAGGTATTAGGATCCTTATTTCATGCAGTTACTCCTAGGACAGCGGGTTCTAATACATTACCAATTGGAGATTTAACACAGTCTACTTTGTTCCTGACAATTTTCCTTATGTTTATCGGAGCTGGTCCTGGTTCAACTGCTGGAGGAATAAAAATTACTACCTTTGCAGTATTAATAGCAGCAGTGTGGTCTCAAATTAAAGGAAATAGTGATGTAGTATTATTTAAAAAGAGAATTGTAATTGAAACGATATTAAAAGCACTTACTGTGACTTTAATTGGATTATTCCTTGTTATTATCATAACTATGCTACTGAGTATTACTGAAAAGGGAAACAATTTTATCATGTATTTATTTGAAGCTACTTCTGCGTTTGGGACAGTAGGTATGTCTATGGGTTTAACTCCAGAATTATCTCCGATTGGTCGTGTACTTATTATTTTTACAATGTTTGCGGGACGATTAGGTCCCTTGACAATTGCATTTGCGATTGCTAAGAAGCGTAAACCTGATGCTTTCCATTATACAAAAGGAAAAATTATGATCGGTTAATTTAGAGTAGGGAGTGTATATAGAGATGGCAAAACAACAATACGTAGTCATTGGTTTAGGGAGATTTGGTGTTAGTGTAGCAAGAAGACTACATGAGGCTGGACAGGAAGTTCTAGGCATAGATCTAAATGAAGAACGAGTAGAAGAGGCTGAATTATACCTTACTCATGCTGTCGTAGCAGATACCACAGAAGAAGGGGCACTAAACTCAATAGGAGTTCGCAATTTTGATTGTGTTATTGTTGCGATTGGTAATGATATGCAGTCAAGTATATTAACAGTTTTGCATTTAAAGGCAATGGGTATAAAAAAAATCATCGCAAAGTCTCTAGGTAAGCATCATGGAGAGGTGTTAGAGAAAGTAGGCGCTGATTGGATTATATATCCAGAAAGGGATATGGGAGAACGTGTTGCAAATCAACTCTTATCTCCAAAAATGTTGAATTATATAGAACTGTCAAACCTATATAATATCGAAGAAATTATGATACCTTCAAAAATGGCTGGAAAAAGTCTTCGGGAAATTGATATTCGTGCTAAATATAACGTCAGTGCTATTGCCATCGTAAGAGAAGAAAATATTATCGTATCACCCTCTCCCGATGAGTCTTTGAAAAATGGTGATTTATTAGTCTTGATTGGCAGCAGAGAGGAGTTAGCAAATTTCTCTAATATAGAATAAATCTTTTTTTTAAAATCCATTACAAAAAAACCACCTAGTTTCAGAGGTGAATTCTCAAAAGGCGCAGAAATAAAATCAGATGGGATTATGCTAAGAAAATTAAAACCACCTTCCGATTGACGGTGTTAGTTGAATAAGGAATTCGATCGCAGACGAGTTTGTATACACCATGTACAGCAAGTTGACATTACGCCACTTCACGGAAGTATTTAACTCCATTACTCAATAAGAAAAAGCTGCCATGTAAAAGCAGCCGATTCTTCAACTAAAGCACACATTAGTGC
>NZ_JBNNUK010000029.1:0-31855 GCF_050279675.1 Viridibacillus sp. NPDC093762
ACTTGGTGGGCAACCATGGCAATACGCAATATTTAAAGGAGCTTTTCCTATCGGTTATGTTTTAGGTACGGTACTTCTTTTAAAACTACCCAAAATTCCAACGGTCATGTACGTTGGATTGCTTGGTGGAGGATTATCGTTCGTTCTTTTATTCTTTGTTCAATCAATTCAATTTGCTTTGTTATGTGAATTAATGGGAGGACTATTATTTCCTCTTTTCAATGCACAAAGTGCTACAATTTTTCAACAAGAAGCTCCTCGGGACCGTTTGACCCAACTAAGTGCTGTTCGTCTCTTTATATTTAGAGTTTCCATGCCTGTGGGAATATTATTTGCTTCTTCTGCTTTTTTCGAAATTAGCACTCGCAGCATGTACCTAATTATCGGTTTACTAATTGTAGTTCCAGCAACGCTCTTTTTAATTAATTCCGTTAATCACTCAAACAAATCTTATATTAGTATAAAGGACAAATAACAGTCAGCTTTTCTATTAAAGGAGCGTTGTTCCAAGGAGATAACGCTCTTTTTGATGAACTTTTTGTACTAACGGGGTGCTTTACTTCAATAAGAAGTAGAGCCTTTTTCTTATTGAACTAACATGGCAGTTTAGTTGAACAAGGAGGTAATACTTTTGCTGTTTTGAACATCTCTTAATATGGGGGATATTTAAAAGATGGAGGTTGTTGTGATTTTGAAACTGTTTCAATATAACTGGCAAGTTCGTAATGATTGGTTTACATGGTGCGAAGACATACCGGATGAAGAACTATTAAAGAAACGGGTCGGTGGGTTCGGCAGTATCCTACATACTCTGTTTCACATTGTAGATGTGGAATATATGTGGATCTTAGGTTTGCGAGGTGAACCAGTACCTGAGGAGCCATTGTTTGAGGATTATACTAGCTTACAAAAAGTGAAAAATCTTTCAGCTCAATACCATGAGAAAGTGAAGCCATTTGTGACGTCTTGGACAAATGAAATGGATTCTCTGAAACTTTCAGAAACGGATTTCAATGAAGAACCGATTAGCTCTAGAGACGCACCAATCAGGCGCCGAGTCATTGAATGTACACACGGAGAGATCATACGTCATGTCATTGTCCACGAAATCCACCATATCGGCCAGTTATCTATATGGGCACGTGAATTAGGAAAGGAGCCTGTTTCCGCAAACCTGAGAGGAAGGGGGCTATTCGAAGATTAGATTATCTTTTCACAAATGGGGACAATCGTGGAATAAGAAAGGACTTTACATATTAGTCATATTTAAAATATGTAATTACTTTTAAAAATTTAGGTCTTGGTAATGTTTATTATCCAGGAGGAAATAGATTAGATAGAGTTGCAGTAACCTTTGAAAAAGATGATTATCTGCTATTAAATAAAAAACTAGAAGAAGGAGATGTATAAATAACTGAAGGGTTTTTCTTTAAAATGATCAATCCTATTATTTGAAAATACGCTTAAAACGTATTTTTTTTTACAAGGGAGACTTGTAACGGGATTAGTAGAACTTCAAAAAGATAGAAAAAGATCTGAAGGATACTTGTTCATTATTATTTCCTTGCTTATATTCTTCGTCTCTATACTGGACTTCTTATTGAATTAACAGGGTGTCTTAGTGGGAAATCTTGGAGCTGTTCAGACAGCTCTTTTTTTATTCAACTAACGGGGCAGGTTAGTTCAACAAGCAGTAAAGAGGACTTTTTTATAAATAAAAAAGTCCTAAAAAAAAGGATCTTTTAATTGGATAAATTAATACTCAGAATTAAGCGTTAATCTGGCGAAGAATATCATGTACATCAACGTGAGATCTTTTCTCAATTATTTTGCCGTCAGATGATAAAGTTGATTGTGTAACATCTTTATGTTACTTTAAGTACAATTTTAAAAAAATCATTCAAGTGAATGGGTAAATTACTTTTCAAATATAATTCCAAAATGGTATTGGGGAAGCTTCACTTGATTGAGTATTTTTAATACTAAATTTTCACCACCATTTAATAATAGGTTTTGATTTTGAGCCAATGTCCAAAGATGGACCTCTTTATTGTAGTAACAGGTGTCATAGGTGGAACACTAATGACACTCATTTAAATTATTTCATACGAAAATTATCTATTCTTAAATCTTAAAAACAAACGGAAAAGGTTTTATTATTTCCGTTTGTTTTTCATTTGTAAATAATCCAAGTAGTACAACATACATTAGCAGTAAACTAAGTTGTTTAAATGGAAGGAGAAGATTGCTTGAATAGATCATTACTGGATTCCCTTAGAAAAGGAGGATTCATATTCTATGCAAGGCATGGGGAAGCAACCGTTGGAAGAGATCTACCAAATATAAATTTTCAAAACTGCTTAACCCAAAGAAACCTTTCTGAAAAGGGACGTAGGCAGGCTATTTACTATGGAGAAATTCTCCGATTTTTACGAATACCGATTAAATACCCTGTAGCTGCAAGTCCTTTTTGTAGGACCATTGAAACAGCACAGTTAGCATTTGGGAGTGGGAATGTTCAAGTTGATCCCTTTTGGGTTGAAATATATAGTTTGAGTGATAATTTACTTTGTGGGGACAGACAAAGAATACTGAATGGTCTTCAGTCAGTGCTAGAATCAAAGCCAGAAGAGGGAAGAAATACTATAATAATTGCTCATAGTTTTCCAGAAGGAATAAGTTTAGGTCAAATACCAAATTTGGGGACAGTTATTGTAAAACCAAGAGGGATAGGAAGCGGTTATGAAGTAGTTAGTCAATTATCTTTATCAGATTTAAGTAATTTAGGGAGTTAGATATATCTGTTCAAACTTGATTATCACTCTTTTAAAAAAAGTATGTGAATCATTACACTTAAACTAACGGGGCAGTTTAGTTGAAGAGAGCAAAATTAAACTTTTTATAGAAATTATAAACTTGAAAATAATCCATTTTGTTCCTGTAATGGATTATTTTCATTTACATTTTTATGTTTTTGAACTATAGTTAATAAAAATTAACCGGTTAAAAAGGAGAATGAGTTGTGCACCAAAAATCCATATTCATTATTGAAAGTTATGAACAGTTAAAGGTTATTAGTGATCCTTTACGTACTAAAATGTTAATTTTTTTGGTCGAACAGCCCCATACAGGCCAAATGCTTGCTCAAGAGCTTAACTTATCTAGAGCAAAAATTCTTTACCATCTTCGTGAACTGGAGAAACACAAAATCATTCAGCTCGTAAGAAAAGAAGAGCGAGGAGGAAATATTTTAAAGTTTTACCAAGCTGTAGCTAGGGGGTTCATTCCGGCGAATCATTTATTAAATTATGTGGAATCAAAAGACGCTACTAGACAATCATACTTAGAAGTGATTGATCGTGCTAAAACAAGAGTGTTAACAGCTCCTGATAATTCCTTTGAATTAAATTCATCAAATGTAGAAGAATGGCCAAAACTCTCTATCCAAAAAGAATTGAAAGTAAGTAAAGAAAAATTTCTGGAATTTACGCGTAAGTATAGAGAGCTCTTAGAAAAACTTGAAGAAAAAGATACTGATATAGATATAGAGCAGCAAAATTACTATTTAATGACCACTGCTTTTCAAATCGAAGAGCCTCTTTTTAAAAACAAGTAATGATTTTGAGGGAGGGAATTCTATTGAGTAGAGATTTGAGTAGAGACCAAGCGTTAATAGAAACGAAGAATGACGTTGTTTCTTCAAGTTTGTTGAAAAATCGGGCATTTGTTTTTTTATGGCTATCGAGTACAACATCTTTTTTAGCTTTATCTACTTATTTGTTTGCTGAGCAATGGTATATCATCACAGTTCTAAATAAAGAAAGTGCTCTAGGGATTGTAATGATGGTGACTATGATTCCACGTGTAATCTTTATGACTATCGGCGGGGTGTGGGCTGACCGTTATAAAAGGTCTCAAATCATGCTTGTTTCAAGCCTAGTAAGATGTATATTGGTTGTGGTTATGATCTTTTTTCTTAAAATGAGTATTCTGGAATTATGGCCGCTAATTTGCTTCGCATTATTGTTTGGTGTTCTAGATGCATTCTTTTCTCCAGCTAACACATCACTACTTCCAGCCCTAGTTACAAAGGATGTACTTACACGATCAAATTCATTTATACAGAGTTCAAATCAAATTGCTATGTTTTCTGGACCAATGATTGGTGGCTGGGTGCTTACTGTTGGATCTTTTACTCTTTTGTTTTCAATCATCGCTATCTTTTTAACTATGACTTTCATTTTCTCGTTTTTAATAAAAGAAAATGTAAATACAATTCCACAAAAAAAGGGTTCGACAAAAGAAAAATTAAGAGAAGGATTAACCTATGTTTGGAAGATGCCTTTTCTAAAAAATATGCTCTTTATTCTAGTTATTATAAACTTTTTCTTTTTTGGTCCTCTACTTATGGGCATACCTCTCATAGTGGATAAAGTGATTCATGGAGTGGCTTTAGATTTAAGCTTCTTACAGAGTTCTTACCAAGGAGGGATGCTCGTTGGGGCAATAATTGTCGGGATACTTAACTTAAGAAAGAAAAGAGGATTGATCATCTTAGTAATGATAACTTTCCTTGGAATTCTCCTGTCCCTACTTGGTCAAATCGGATTCCTTTGGCAAGGCATTGTCTTACTTTCAATGATGGGTGTACTTTCATCCATTATTAATGTTTCACTCATCTCAACTATTCAAGAGCAAAGTGATGAAGAAAAAATGGGAAGAGTGATGAGCCTTATTAATGCCTCATCTAATGGACTTGTTCCTCTCTCCTACGCTTTTGTTTCATTGGCTCTTGTCTTGAACCTAACAATCTCAAACATAATGCTTTTATGTGGAATCTTAATCGTGGTCATTTCAGTAATATTTACACTGTATTCAAAAGTAATAAAAGAAGTTAATTGATTTTTTGAAGACATAAGTAAAGGACCAATTAACAAATAGAAGACAGTTAGTTGGTTCGGGAAATAGTTCAACTATCGAGGGTGTAGCTTTTTCTTATTCAACTAACGGGTGCTTTAGTAAACAAGTGGCTACCTTTAAGGGTAACTTATTCTTATTGAACTAACGGGGCAGGTTAGTTCAATATAATAAAAAGAAGGCTCGGAATAATTTCTCCGAACCTTCTTTATTAATTTAATATTTCATTATAATCACTATTACGCAATAGGTCTTTCGAAAGGAGTCCTGTCCATTTTGGTACTGGAACTTCTGGATTATTCTTTATATAGTTTTGAGTTATTTCATATCCAATTTTATAATTTGACCATAAAGGAATGCCCTTTGTAGAATCTCCATTAAATAATTGATTATAGTCGTTTATCGATGTTGAATCTATTTTATTTTTTACTTCAATCAAAACTTTTTCAAAAGTTTCATTTGGCAATGGTTCAGTCCAAGGTGCTTTAATGTTAGGATAAACGATCTCAGCAAAAGAGTCAGCTTTTCCTTCGGATATTGTACTATCGAACAACGAATAAAAAGCCTGATCAGCATTTAAAAGTATATTAACAGTATGATGATATTCGTGTGCTACGGTGTACCTAAGCATTTCCTCCGTATAAGTTGAATCAATTAGTAGGAATATCGTATTGGAGGAAAAAGTATTTCCAGCAACACCTTGCATTTTATCAACAGCAAACTGATCCTCTTTTCGAATGGGGAGGATAAAAATATTAATATCGTCCCCAGGTAAGAGTTCAGCAGACTTAATTAAAGCATCTTTTATGCACTCATTGATTTTATCCTGATTTTTTAGTAAAAAATTTGTGTTTTCTTCAATTCGTTCTAAATCGTTAGTAGGTAAAAAAGGATAATCTAATAAGAAGTTTATAGAAGACTTTTCCTTAATAGATGACAACACTTTCTCAGAATAGACGTTTTTGTTACTTTCTTTAGGGTTCTCTTTTGAATATTTTGCATACTCAAGATATTCCCCGTAAAATGGAATGATTTTGAATGTTTTCCCCTCATGAGAAAAACTAACTTCTTTTTGTGTTAAATTTTCTTTATTAGGAATCTGAATATCTTGAGCGTTCTCACTTGTACACCCAATAAGAAATAATGAAGTTAGAATAACCAAACTTATAAAGCGTTTCACTCAATTGCTCCTTTCTAAAAATATTATCTTCGATTTATTCTACTGATATATGGAAAGAGAAGTTTCAATTTTTTGATTTTTAGTTCCCCACTTATTGAACTATAGAAGGCGTTTCATTAAGAAGGAGAAATGCCTTTTCTTATTGAAGTAAAGGGGCAGGTTAGTTTAATAAGTTACTATAAAAGGGGGAATAGTTTGTGAAGAATCAAGTGTGGCATTTCATATTGGGGCTAATCGTAATAATTTTAAGCACACCTTTAGGATATTTCTCAATTAAAGTAGTGTATTCTAATGAAAACTTAACTGGAGAATATGTTCCTATATTAAATGGATTCATACATTCATTTATGTTAGTGGGTACTTTAATATTTAGTGTTGGATTATTAAATATCTTGAGAGATAAATATTAGTTTGTGAAGAATCATACTTAAACTAACGGGTGATTTACTTGAAGATCATTGAGTTGCATATGCAGCTCTTTTTTCTTTATTGAACAAACGGGGCAGGATAGTTGAATCATGGGACATGTATTATTAAAATTAATACCTTGCATTATAGGGTAATATAAATTATATTTGTACCAGGAGGTGGAAATAATGGAAGTTAATAAAGAAGTTTTAAAAGGACATATTGATACGTTAATTCTCTCACTTTTACATAGTAAGGATATGTACGGATATGAACTAGCAAAATTAGTTCGAGAACAGAGTAATAATCAGTTTGAACTTAAAGAAGGGACTCTTTATCTGTCATTAAAGCGTTTGGAGAAAAAAAAATGGATTTCTTCTTACTGGGGAGATGAACAAGGTCCTGGAGGTAGGAGGAAATATTATAAACTTACACCATTAGGGGTAAAAGGATTTGAGGAAAAATGTAAGGAATGGAAGTTTGTTAAAAACATTATTGATTCGTTTTTAGAAAGGACGGGAAAAAATGAAACAAATTGATGAATTTGTGAATTCGATATATGCGAATATTAGTGGAAAAGAAGCAAAGGAAATGAAAGAAGAAATGAGAACGCATTTAGTAGAAGCTGTTGAAGAATTAAAAACAGAAGGAAAAAGCGAACAAGAAGCAATTTCTATTGCTATCAATAGGTTCGGTGATGAAAAACAAATCACAAAAGGGTTAATCAGTATATTTAAAGCACAAAACAAGATAGTTAAAAATCTATTTCGTGTAACTCTTATTTCTTTAATTATTAGTTTAGGGAGTTTCATAGGTCTATTTGTAAGAGACCAAGTAGCTATAAATGTACAATTAAATGTACAGGATACTCTTAACTCTGTAATTAGTAATTCAGGAGATAAAAAATTTACAGAAGCTGAGAAAAATCAAATTATTTCAGACCTTAAAGAAGTTACTAATGATAAATTAGAGTATTTTTTCTTATACAAAAAGCCAGGTGATATTCCAGAGTCTATTGATAGAACAGAATTTCCTCAAGTTTATAGCGAAATGGATGAAGTAATTAAATACGGAATTTCACACAAGAATATGTATTTCTCGAATCAAAATAAAAAATGGTACGCTGAGGTTGGATATAATGGTTCACAACCATCAGGGACGCTTTATACTATTCCATATAGTTTTTTTATTATCTCTGCTATTCTTGGTTTTGTAGTTTTTATATTAAAACAAAATTCACAGCGTAAAATGCTAAATATTTTTTTAAAAGATTAATCTACTATTAAAGAAGACGATTGTTCAATAGAGCAGTCGCTTTTTTAATAGCGGAGCAGGTTTATGAAAGCTGGCAACTTTAATTAATTTCATTAGAAACACCGTAATTGATTATTGATATTGAAATGAAAAGTTATTTACGATGTATGAGGAATTACTTGAAGATTTAAGTATGGGAAGAGAGATTCATTTTATTTATAAAGATGAATCATTTTATATCGGTTGTGGAACGGGGCAATTCATGTTTTGGAAATTCAATGATTTTGCCAGTGAAATCATAGGAAAAGATGTTGAAGATTTACTTCAAAAAGTTAAGCTTGATGGGAAACTACTTAAGGAAGGTGGGGCCTTAATTAAGATTGATACTATTTACTAGTCGCAATGAATAATTAGTTGTTGAACTAACGGGGTGCTTTAGTGCAGTGGAGATTCCGAAATAATCAAAATTTATTACAAAGCTACATGAAAAAGTTTGATAATAAACATCCTCTTCGGAAAAATATCTATAAGAGGTTGTTTTTTTGTTTTTTCTGAGAAAAAGGTAGGGTTATGAAGAAACTGGGTTTTAGAGATTATTATTATTTAGATGCAGATTACGTGGATAACATATTAGGGTATATTGAGGATTTTATAGAAGTGGGAATATCTAGATTAGAAAGAGAAGAAACAACTAAATAAGGGAAAGCCAATGCTATGGGATTTGGCGAGGAAGAGACTCTAAAAGAGTAAAAGAAATTAATAGAGCACGGCTAAAAGACTAGTTGTCCTTGTGTAGCCGTGCTCAATCCTATCTTACCAATATCCAAGTAGCTTCCACCATAAGCCACCGATTATAACAAAAATGGAAATCGTAACGATAGAGACAATAAAGCCTACCGTCCACCATTTATTTTGTTCAATATAACCTGCCCCAAAGAATACAGGAGCAGGACCAGAACCGTAATGAGTTGTAGCACCAAATAAATTACTGAATGCTGCTAATAGGATCACCGCAAGCATAGCTGGTGCTCCCGCTTGAAGCATAACAGATAGAAATGCAGCATACATGGCACTAATATGCGCTGTAGAACTTGCAAAGAAATAGTGTGAATAGAAATAGACAAGTGCTAATATCAATACCGCAAACATCCAGTTATAGCCAGACACAAACGAACTAACCTCTTTACTAAACCATGGAATCAGTCCAAGCGTGTTCATATAAGAGGCCATCATAAAGAGCGTCGCAAACCAAACAAGCGTATCCCAGGCTCCTTGTTCATTTTTAATATCTGACCATGTTAGTACTTCTAATAATAAAAGTAAGGAAAGCCCTATTAAAGCAGCTGTTGTGGCACCAATGCCTAAAGAATCCCCACCAATCCAAAGTCCTAAAATAACAATAAACACTGCAATCATGCGTTTCTCGGAGCTTTTTAATGGCCCAAACTCATCTAATTTCTCTTTTGCAATTTGACTTGCTTCTGGAGTTTGTTTAATCTCTGGAGGAAAAATATTATAGATAATAAATGGAACAACAATCAATGCTACTAATCCTGGAACAATCATAGCAGTTGCCCACCCAAACCACGTTATTGTCACACCAGCGGTATCGCTCGCTAGCTTAACAATTAAAGGATTAGCTGCCATTGCTGTCATAAACATAGCAGATGTAATCAAGTTCCCTTGAAATCCTACCGTCAAAAGAAAGGCTCCCATTTTACGTTCAGTACCATCTTCTGGTTTAGAACCAAATGTACGTGATAAGGATTGTATAATAGGAAAAATCACACCACCTGCACGTGCCGTATTACTCGGAATAGCAGGCGCCAAAATTAAATCACTTAACAATAAAGAATACGACAAGCTTAACGTTTTCTTTCCAAAAAGCCTAACAAATACATAAGCTATACGCTCACCTAACCCCGTCTTAATAAATCCACGCGAAATAAAGAACGCAATAACGATAAGCCAAATCGTCGAATTACCAAACCCACTTAGCGTTTCTTCAATTGTTAGCGTATTAGTCACCGCAATTACTGCCATAGCAATAATTGAAATAGCTCCCATAGGTAATGGTTTTGAAATAAAACCGACAATTGTCGCAACAAAAACAGCAAACAAATGCCATGCATTTTCTGCTACTCCAGCAGGTGTCGGTATAAACCAAATAATCATACCAATTGCAATGGTAATGAAGAAAGGAATCCATTTTATATTACTTCCTGATGTTTCTTTCATGCCAACAAACTCCTTTCATGTCTATCTTCTATAACAAGAACGTCCTCTGTCGAACATTTCCCCATAATTGGTTACTTACATTGAGTATAACCAATCTAAATTATTTACTATGCACCCCATTAAATTGATAACTAAAACATTATAACTAGTTTGTGTCTAAATTAAAACAATTTTTTTATCTTTTATGTATTTTTTTTGGATTTCACTAAAACTCGAAGTTAGAAATTCTCCATTGGAATATGAAATAGACTTAATTTAAGAGTGAAGGGAAATAGATTGGCTGCAGAAGAGGGAGCCCCCACACATTCGGGGTTCGGTTCTAATAATTTTAATCAAACTTTATTCAAATTTACTCCATCTTTTTAAACAACTTTATTTGTTAGCTACAGCTATTTGTGATGAATACCGGAAATGTGCGCTTATTTTTCTGTTTCGGGCTTATGACAGACTCCTCTTAAAAGAAGAATCAAAGAAGTATTTCATACATAAAAAAGCGAGGTATTTGACAATTTAATCGCCAAATACCTCGTATTTTGGAACTATACTTTTTAGCAAAATGATTAATGAATGTATTTAGAACTTACAAGATCATTTTTTAGGACATCGGTTGGGATTTCGAATTCTACTATACCCATATAGCCTTGTGCTACTTCGTATTTATCGAAGGAAATAACAAGTTTACCTTTATCTGAAATATAGAATTGTTGATCAGCTTTAATAGTTGTAAATTCATCTATAACTTCTTCATCTGGGTGACCTCCTCCTTTTACCCAGTACGTTTTATCTGGGTCGGATGCAGCTTGTTCACGCATTTGTTCTATAATGTTTTCACTAATCGTTTTAATATAACTATCGTCTTTAAATAGCATCGGTAGTGTAATTAAAATTTCATTTTGTTTATCAATTGTATCGTATTGCATAGTTGTAGAAGACGATCCTACGGTATTGACAGTATAACGGCCGATTGATAAGATTTGGTCATTTTCAGTTTTGATTTCATAACCACTATCTATCCCTGCGTGGCCACCTCCTTGTCCCTTTACATAATCAACCTCAGAAATAAAGGCATCATAAAGCTCCTTACCTTCTGAACGGTATTTTTCATTTAAAGTATTTGCAAGATCTTTATTTTCTAAGTTTTCGATAGATGGTACTTTAATGTTAGCGTCATAAGTGTCTTCTTTTACTTCATATTCAGTCCATGTTAAAACGTTTACGATGCTACCAACAACAGGAATTTTTGAGAGTGTTTGTGCCATTGCAGGACTGACATTTAAACTAGCTGTAAAAAGCATTGCCGCCGCTGCAGATCCAAGTAACCATAGAGGTGCTCGGTTTTTTCTCTTCTTTTTGCCTTGCTTCAGAGCGTGTTCAACCATAAAATCAAGCTCTTTTGGAATGGGTACCTCATTATATTGCTTTTCTAGTTCTTCTAATTTTTCATCCATGTGCTGTATCTCCCTTCACATCTTGCAATTGAATTTTTAAGAGTTTTAACGCTTTATAAAGGCGAGTTTTTGCTGTACTCAACTTAATGTTAAGGATATTGGCTACATCAGCGAGCTTTAAATCTTCAAAATAGTGTAAAATGACAACTTCACGATACACTTGAGGTAACTCGTCTAACGCATGCTCTAAATCAACGTTTTCGTAGACATCCTCTTGTGCAGGTGTTAAATATTGCAATGTATCATCGTCTGTCACATGTAAGCGTTTATGCTTACGTAAAAAATCAATGGCTGTACGTACGACGATTTTATAAAACCAGCTTTTCATATAATCGACATTTTCTAGTCGATCAAGAGAAAGCATTGCTTTTTGAATACTATCTTGTACAACGTCAAGTGCGTCTTGTTCATTTTTCGTATAGTTATACGCGAGCAAATAAAATCGTTCTTTCTGTTCACGAATAAACTGGACAAATATCTCTTCATGTTGAAATGCATTTCTTGTTTTCATGTCCAAAGAAGCTCCTTTTTAACATTTTCAAATTGTATACAACTACTAGACGTGTGAAAGTGAGAAAAAGTTGATAGAAAAAAAACTTACCCCAATTTGAGATAAGTTTTATCATTTCAAAGTAGTGACATACCAAAACAAAGTAAACCGGTATTCAAACAACGTATATAAATAATCAGCACCCCTTGGTACGATGACGTATCAATTAAAGGAGGTCATACGATGGTACTAAAAATTTCAAAAATGTATGAAGTGTAATAAAGAAATGAAGGACGTTGAAGAAGCAATTGTCCAAATTCTGCAATTCCTTTTGTTCTACTGTATTCTACAGTTACCTATAGCATTAGACTGTAACAGGAGCGAGTTTCTACCATGGGGTATTAGTTCCGAAACCATAAAAAGAGTCTTATTGAACTAACGGGGTACTTTAGTGGAATAAGGAGATTTAAAATAATCAATCTTTTTTATAAAAACAGTTCTTATAAATGTAAGAAAGCAATCGTTTTGATCAATCTTTATTCAAAACGATTGCTTTTATATACAGAAAATCAAAAATTTAGAGTGATTTATAATCAAACTTTATTCTAAACCAACACTAAGACCTAGTTGATCGAGAAGAGCTTGGAAAACACAGCGCCTATCTCCATCTTTAAAACATTCTTTTCATTTGACTTGGTAGCCGCGCTATTGGCAAGACCAATAGAGTGGAAGGCATTTGAGTTTTATTAAGAAAAAATGATGAAGTAAATGAAAAAACTAGTCCCGAATTTCAGGACTAGTCTTTGGAGTAATTTATTTATTTTCCATTTGTTGCGATTACACGTGGTTCCGTTGTACTATTTGATCCATTAGTAACAATAACTGGATTTCGTTCTTTGCCTTTATTTGTTGCGATTACACGTGGTTCCGTCGTACTATTTGATCCATTAGTAACAATAACTGGATTTCGTTCTTTGCCTTTATTTATTGCGATTACATGTGGTTCCGTCGTACTATTTGATGCATCAGTAACAATAACTGGATTTCGTTCTTTGTCTTCTTTCAGCGTTGGTGACTCTTGGCCAGTTGCCGCAAAGACGGTCATCCCTCCAATGACTAAAGTACATGCTAATGCTGTTCCTAAAACCGATTTTTTCTTTAAGGTCATAATGGACACGATCCTTTCTTCAATCCCGTATTTACTAAAATGATTACAAAGCGACGTAACCGTATAGGTTTCATCTGCCATATTGATGAGAGATAGTGCATATGCTGACTTTGCCTTATCTCCAAACTGTCTAATAACCCTTTCGTCGCAAGACAATTCAATGTCTCTGTTTACTAAAAAATACATAAGCCAAACTAATGGATTAAACCAATGCAAAGCTACCATAATTATTAAAATTACTTTCCACAAAACGTCAAAGCGTTTTATATGAATTAATTCATGCGTGAGAATAAACTGAATACTTGCAGTGTCTTCCCAATTTGTTGATTTCGGCAATAAGATGACTGGTTTAAAGATTCCATATGTTAACGGGGTTGTAATTCTATCAGATACTGCAATTTGAATCGTTCTTTTTAACTTATGATCGTTTAGCCATTGATCGAGATACTCATTATTCTTCACTGGGATGGCTGTTTGAAATTCTTTATAAAATCTAACATAGGCCAATATAAAGAATAGCAAAACCCCTATACCCCCACATACCCAAAGGTACTGAACGAAATCGCTTGTCATCACAAGCAAAAGCTGATGAGAGAACGTGTTTGATGTTTGTGCGATTTCGATTGTATTGAGTAAATTTTCTGAATCATTTAAGCGAGTGGGTGTAAAAAATAAGTTTTTCAACATAGGCTGTATGCTCAATTTTGAATAAAAAGAGTAGGGGATGAGTAGTTTAAATGCAACGATTCCCCAAAGAATTAAAAATGTTTGCTTTGGCACTTTATTTCTCACTAACCTCCTCATCAATAGCACAATGATGAGGAGGAGAGATGCGTCTACACTCATGTTGAGAATACTCATATCATAATTCCTCACTCAAGATCTTTAACAATTTGCTTTAATTTATCAATCTCACTCGCAGACATTTTTTTCTTGTCTAGTAAGGATGCGAATAGTAAAGATTTAGAACCATTAAATACTTTATCAATCAATTCCGTCGTTTCTTGTTCTTGTATCTGTTCTTTTCTGATGATTGGATGACACATAAAGTTAGGTTCAATTCTTTCAATGGCCTCTTTTTTTATACATTTTTTTATAACTGTATAGGTGGTGTTTTTATTCCAACCTATTCGTTCATTTAACATTTGTGTGAGCTGTTTAGCTGTTAAATCGCCTTCTTCCCATAAAATATTCATGACTTGTAATTCCGAATCAAACAATTTCACTTGCATACGCGCATGCTCCTTTTCTTAATCAGACTATTGTAATAGTCTGTCATACACACTAATACTACTGCGGTAGTCTGTAGTTGTCAAGACTATTGAGATAGTCTGCTGGAGAGAATCCATTTTAAGGGCATTATTAAATTATTGACCGTATCCCTGAAACAATCGGCATTTATGTTTCTACTTATAAAGTAAGTGATCTTGAAGGGCTTGCACTCGGTCATTCTACAGGTAAACCTTCGAAATTATCCAAGGACCAAAAGGCAATTCTCTTAGAAACTGTGTTCACTCTATTCCCAGCTGATGTAGGGTTTACAGCCAGATACAACTGGATACTTGCGCTTATTGTTGACTTTGTTGAAGAAAAATGGGGGATTTCTTACTCTTTGCGTGGAATGTCCCGCATCTTAGAGCAGCTAGGTCTTAGCTATACACGTCCAACCTATACACTGGAAAAGGCAGATCCCGAAAAACAGAAAGTGTTTGTTGAAGAAACATTTCCCGCACTAAAAAAACTTGTAGACGAAGAAATTGCCTTTGCTTTGAACAGTGGAAAAAACATCTTTTAGAAAGAATTTTAATTTATATGAAATAATAAATAGGTTTGGTTCATTTTTAGTAGAACCGAGCCTAATCTGTTTTAACTACTTTGATTTTTATTGAACTGCCCTGACCTGTTAGCCATCCAGAGGCAGTATCATATCCTGTAAGTGCCACGATGATTAGTGCGTATATTAAAAAAGCTTGTTAAAAAAAATGGTACTTCCTTAACAAGCTTGGTACCTGAGAAGGTCCACCTTTATTTATTCTTCACCAGACTAATTTCTAATAGATTTATGGAACTTTCAAACTAATTTGAAATTATAATCAAACCGTTTGCAGTTTCCCTTCGTTTCCTTTGATAGAACCGTTAAAAAACATGTAAAAATGGAGGAAGAATCATGAAGAAGACCGTTTTTCTATCAGCTTTACTGCTCTTTGTCATTACGGCTACCGGATTGTCAGCCAATGCAAAAATGGACCGTAAGCCGGCGTCCCCAGCGACACCAAATTCCAGCCAAAGTAATCATGTCATTCGGGTGTACGGACCAGGCGGACCACTTGAACCGATCAAGGAAGCGGCTGAACATTTTTCAGTTAAAACGGGAGTCAAGGTAGAAGTTACAGCCGGACCAGAGGGCAATTGGATCAGCCAGGCAAAGCAAGATGCAGATATTATTTTCGGTGGCTCCGAATATATGCTGCAGGACTTCATCTTTAACCATCCCGAAATGATCGACACTAAATCACGAACGGAGCTTTACCCACGTGCCGCAGGAATATTGGTGAGGAAGGGAAATCCTAAGAAGATTGAAAGCCTGGAGGAATTAACGAAAAATGGAGTCAAAATACTCGATGTGAATGGGGCTGGCCAGCTCGGCCTGTGGGAAGATATGGCAGGCAGAAAAGGGCTAATCGAAGGTATTTCTCAAAATATTAACCTTTCTGTAAAGTCAAGTGCTGAAGCCATTGAACGTTGGAAGTCGAATTCCAGCCTAGACGCCTGGATTACCTATGAATCATGGCATTACCGGCTCCGGGATGTGACCGACCTGGTCGAACTTCCCGAAGAAGAAAAGCTCTATCGTGGAACGCCGATCGTCCTGACGAAAATCACCGATCAGAAAAAAGAGGCACAGCAATTTATTGAGTATTTAAAAACGGAAGAAGGTCATCAAATCTTTCAAAAATGGGGCTGGAAGTAAGGATAATCTTTAAATATAAAAAACTAGGAGGAACATACATGAAAAAAGGAATGTTTACCCTCGCAATACTATCGATTATTTTTGTTATGGCTGCCTGTGGAAAAAGCACTGAGGAAAAAACAGAGACGGATCAACCCGGTCAAGCCCAAACGGAACAAACTAAATCGGAACAAGCCCCGGCTGACAGCCTTCAGCTTTTGAAGAATGACAAAGATGGAGAATACCTAGCAGATTCACAGGGAAAAACGCTGTATTACTTTAAGAAGGACGAAATAGGAAAAAGCAATTGTAGCGGAGACTGCCTGGCAACCTGGCCGGCATTTACTCAGGGAGATTTCGCCGTCCCAGAAGGTTTTGACAAAAAGGATTTCGGTACATTCACAAGAGCAGACAACGGTAAGAAGCAGGTCACGTACAAAGGCTTTCCTCTTTATTATTTTGCGAAAGATCAGCAAAAAGGGGATGTAAACGGACAAGGAATAAAAGATGTATGGTTTATCGTAAATAGTAAAACAGAATTTTAATAAGCCTGTCCAGGGAACGATCAGTCGCGGTCGTTCCCATCCATACTTTTACAATAGTATAATGGCAATATATTTTTATCCAATAGCAGGGAGTGCCACATGAAAGAAAATTACGATGCGGAATTAATGATATTGGTAAACGAAAAACAGGGTCATGCATTAGAGGAGCTTTATGATCGATATATAAAGCTTGTTTACGGCTTCGTTATGAAGTTTTGTAATGGGAATGAGGATAAGACGAAAGAGATTATTCAGTTGGTCTTTTTGAGGCTATGGACAACAAACAGCCATTACGATCCGGCTCAAGGCAGCTTTGTAAATTGGCTCCTCACGATTACTCGCAATATTTGCATTGACTACCACCGCAAAGAGAAGAGGCATACGCAACACTATCAAGAGGAACATGAAGAGATCGCCGACCTTGCCAATGCAATCGAGCAACGAGTAAATACGAATAATATTGAGATAGCGAAAAACAAATTGCCGACGGCGCAAAGAAAATTAATCGATTTGCTTTATTGGAAAGGGTATTCTCTTTCAGAGATCGCCAAGCTTGAACAAGAGCCGCTCGGCACGATTAAAAGCAGATTGCACCAAGCACTTAAAGGTTTGAGGAAGCATCTGGAATTGGAGGATATAAAATGAGAAGGGATTGTGATGATTTAATTCCATATATAGCAAATGAGCTCAAGGAGAGCGAACGCATGACCTTTGATGAACATTTAAAGAATTGTACGCTGTGTAAGAAAGAATATCAGGAATTGTCCCAGGCCTGGCATGCTTTGCCGTTTGATTATACCGAAATCGAGGTTCCTGAATCGCTAAAAGGCGAGGTGTTGGAGTATGTTTTTGATCACAAAACGAAAAGCGGTATGGAAACATTTATGTCTAAGATGAGCAAGCTTGCCATGATGCTCAAAAGCCATTTCACTCCAGTTTCAACCAGTATCGTGACCGTCTTGTTGATCGTGATTATTGGCCTTGGAATAGCGAATGTACAGGAAAAAAATCGCCATGCCGAAAATATACCCATTGAGATTTTAACGGCCATTCCCTTAAAAGCAGTCAATCAAAGCCACTCGGGAACAAACGGCATCGCATATATTGTCCAGCAGGGATCAGAGAAAAATTTGGTGGTGCAGGTTCACAAATTACCTGGCGTCGAAGGTTCACAGGTTTACCAGGTTTGGTTGCTGAAAAACGGCACGAGGGAAAATAGCGGCATATTCAAGCCGGACGAAAACGGATCCGGAATACTGACCTACCAGCTCGCCGAAGGGCAGACTTTTGATCAAATCGGCATCACCGTCGAACCGGACGCCAATAGCAGCCAGCCAAGGGGAGAAAAAATAGCCGGATCATAGATGGTAACAGAAAGGGACAGATACATTTTAAATATCTGGCTATCCTTATATTTCGAACGGGTGCAAGTGTTCAAGAAACTTACCCAAAAATGATCAAACTTTTTATGAAATTCCATCTTTATTCTGAACTGTAGAATCCATTTTGATCGATCTTTTTTCAAAATGGATTCTTTGAATTTGCCGCAATAAAGCAGGTTCATGCGTTTTTTGATCAAACTTTATTCTATCCCCTTTTAAAATATTGGATTACCTTTTTTGTATGGAGGTTTTTAACAAAGTTAATAACCAACATAGTATTCTAGGTAAAATGGTCAAGCAAATTTTAGAAGAATTTAATCACGTTGAAAGAAGTACGATTGCTTCCAAAGAAATTTCTGAAAATGTTTTAAAAGTAGGAAATGTTTCACTGAAATATTGTGAATGAAATCACTTAAACAAAAGGGTGCAAGAGTTGAAAATCCAGATGCCGAAGTCAAAGGCAGCTTTTCTTATTGGGCTAACGGAGCAGTATAGTTTAATAAAATCGACTATGATATGATTAGCATAAGGCTGATTCATAAGGGGGCTTTTTAATGAAACCAGAACAAATTGTTAGAGTATTTTTTGAAAAAGTACGTTCAGGTAATGATCCTGATTACTCAAATCAATTAATGGCAGAACAAGTACTGGCACATCAAATTGTATCTGAAGAAGAACAAATAGTGTTGAGGACACCTAAAGATTATGCTGAACACGTAAGAGAAATGATTGAAGCATATGGTAATTTTTCAATAGAAATTCAAGAATTATTAGTAGACGGAAATAAAGTATATGTACGTTGGAAACAAACAGGTACACACGTAGGAGAAATCGATGGATACAAACCGACAGGGCTTCCAGTAATACAAATAGCAAGTGCGGTGTATAGAATAGAAAATGAAAAAATTTCAGAGTATTGGATTCAAATTGATAGGTCAGGAATTCAAAAACAATTAGAGTGCAATAAAAATATCAAAGGTAGTTAATTAATGTTCAATGTACTAGAAAAAATAAAAGTGATACGCAAGATTTGTTTTTAAACTAACGGGTGCTTTAGTAGAAGATCTTTGAGCTGTTTAGACAGCTCTTTTTTTATTCAACTAAAGGGGCAGTTTAGTTGAAGAGAAATAATTGTATAGGAAGTGAAAATTTGAAGAAGAAACTTTGGGTTACTGTTCTAATTTTAGCATTAACTCTTATTGGTGTTTTTTCCTTTGTGCTACTTAAACCACCTTTGGAAATAAGTACTCTTGGTACATCTGTTGGTAATAAATCAGTTGTTATTGGAATTGGTAATAAAGGCTTTCGTGAAGTGAAAATATTAGAAGTATCAGTAAATAATAATGAAAAGCCATCAAAAACAAAAGTACAAGTTAGTAATGCTTTACAAGGTTTCATCATAACGGATGATTATAATAATAATGAGTCAGAAAAATATGGTTTTAAGAATATAGAGGAGGTATCAATAAAGGCAGACACATCTCCTGCCGCTACCTATAAAAAATTAGATGATGGCACTGCTTCGAAAAAGGATGAAATCTATGGGATTAGTGTTTTTCATAGTGAAGCAATCAATCAGGTTAAAATAAAGTATAGCTATTTTGGCATTTCATTTAATAAAACTGTGTTGTTTAACTAATGGAGCAGGTTAGTTTAAGAAATAACGTTGAAGTAGGTATAGTAGTGGAATTTTCAAGTATCAGGCAAAATAGTTGACTGCTAAGGGGGAAGATTTATTCGTTACAATTTAATTTTGTATATTGCTATTGCTTTAATGCAACTAATTATTTTAACGAATATTACTTTATTAGACGGTAGTTGGAACAGAATTACAATGTGCTTATGTACATCTATATTTATTTTTGCAACAACAATTTTTCTTCTAAGTAAGTCGCAAGGACAAAAATCTGGACGTTAAAGTATTTAGTGTGAAAAGACAATAAAGTTATTTAATTATAAAACCTAAAACAAACATAACCCCGTTCTAAATTTAGGACGGGGTTAAAGTATAGTTATTTAATTGTTCTGAATAATCGATATAATTATGGAAGTGGGTATCTTTACTAAGATAAATGTCTACAATTTCAACCATTATGGTAAATATAATGGTTGAATGTATAATGAAAATGGATAATCAATATTATTGAACAATTAATTAATATTATTGGTTTTTTTGATTGAAAAAATTAATTTTATTATTCATATATTTGATTCCTTGATATATAATGTAATTGAATCAACTAAAAGGAAGGGTTTCATTATGGCTTATAAAGTAATTACAAATTGTCCTGTCTGCAGTAAAACATTGAAAATTACAAAGTTGCAGTGCTCTCATTGTCACACTACGATTGAAAATGAGTTTGAATTATCTAAGCTGGCATCCTTATCAAAGGATCAGCTTCATTTTGTGGAAGTATTTTTAACATGTAGAGGGAATATCAAAGAAGTTGAAAAGGAACTTGGGATTTCGTATCCAACGGTTCGAGGCAAGCTAACAGATATCATCTCATCCCTTGGATATGTGCAGAAGAAGAAAAATGAAGTAGATGAGAAAAAAGTTGTTACCATGTTGGAAAATGGCGAAATCACACCAGAAGAAGCCATTAAGCTCTTAAAAGAGGTATAGGGAGGAATTTATCATGAAAGAGGAAATTATAAGAGTGTTAACAATGGTTCAAGAAGGGAAGATTGACGCAGATAAGGGATCAGAACTGATTCAAGTATTAAAAGAAAAAGAAGAAACAGGTAAGAAGCTTCTTGAAAAACCGACCAAATATTTAGATAAAACTTTAAAAATTCGTGTTGTATCAGCCGAAAATGATAACGTCATGGTCAATTTGCCTATAAAACTTCTCAAGGTAGTATTAATGGCTGGACACAGCATCGCAGCGAGTATTCCTCAATCGGAAAAATACATTAAAGATATAGACATAAGCCTTATTATAGAAGCAATCGAAAACGAATTAGATGGCCAAATTGTAGATATAAAATCGGCAAACGGGGATACCGTTTCGGTCATCATTGATTAGTGATTTGCTTATGATGCATGTAAAAGTGAAAGCAAAAGACATTCGGTTTACCATCCCAATTCCATATGCAACTTTAAACATTGTTATTTCAATTTTGTCTTCTAAGATTTTTCAGAAAAATGCAAACAAATGGACAAAAGAGCACTTCGAAAGAAAAAAACTGGACTTTACCTTTCCACTAATGGACAAAAAAACGCTAAAGCCTATCGTCAAGGAACTGAAAAATTATAAGGGGATCGTGCTAGTAGATGTCAAAGCTAAGGATGGTACTGAGGTTAAGGTTAGACTATAATTTATTATAGAATACACCGACCACTGACTGGCATTTTGAAGAAAAAGCCTAATTTCTCGCTAAAATACCGAGGAAATTGTAAAAAGACATTAAAGTTATTTAATTTTAAAAGCTCAAACAAGTATAACCCCGTTCTAAATTTAGAACGGGGTTAAAAATATAGTTGTGTATTCAACAATAGTGCCCGATTGTTGAATACCATGACTAGCGTTTTTTAACGGGGAGAGCAAATGCTTATTTCAGCTTGTCAAAAATCTAACTATTTCACATTCTTTAGAGGGGAAATTACCTTGTTATAAAAAAATCTTTCCCATTTAGCTAACAAACCGTCACCATTTTCACCACGTTGAATTTCAATTTCGTGGTTTTTATGAAATTCTGCTATTCGTTTATTATGCTCTTTGTGCAATTGATGGAGAGCTACTTGTTTCATTATTATCCCTCCTTTCGATTAACCATAATTATATATCCTGGGTTGATTATAGCAAAGTATTCTACACGTTTTGTAGATTAAACCTGCCTTTCAGTTTTAACAGCAACAATCTTTGAGAAAAAGCCTTAATTATAGTCTTCACAAACGGTTTAGTTAAACAAGTTCAACATACTTTGATTATCCAAAAAATTATTACTTCAGATGTATCTATTTACAAAAGGGTGTTATTAGGCAATTACGTGACATGCGTTTCATTTTGAGTTTTCTTATTTCTTATAAAGTAAACATTTTAATTGTGATGCAAACTATCCAGATAAATTTACTTGCAAGTGATAATATTGGCTTTAGTTGTTTTATATTTTTACTGGTTCTTTTAATTGCTAAAAAAGGAGTTATTCCTAAAAACTCAAAAAAGAAACGAATTATAAAATTGATAACTAGGTATATTATGTTTCATTAATTTTCCACTTAAACACCCATCCTTTATAATAGACCATATCAACACATCAATATTACCTCATACACTCCGAACATTTTAAGGTGAAGGTTTTGCTGGCAAATAGTAAGGTTTGTTATAGGCTAATTGTATTGAAGGCTTGAATATTAAGGGGATAAATCTCAAAAAAGAAGGAAGTGCTAAAAGGTGAATCTACAATCAGTTATGCAGGAGCTTGAAGCCCTCGGCAAGGAGCGAACAAAAAAAATGTACATATCCAATGGTGCGCACGAACCACTGTTTGGTGTGGCTACAGGGGCAATGAAACCAATCGCCAAGAAAATAAAAATAAATCAATCTTTAGCTGAAGAGCTCTATGCCACAGGGAACTATGACGCAATGTACTTTGCAGGCATTATTGCAGATCCAAAAGCAATGACTGAGTCGGATTTTGACCGTTGGATGGATGAGGCATATTTTTATATGCTGTCCGATTATGTGGTAGCAGTTACTTTAGCGGAAGCAGATATTGCACAGGACGTTGCTGATAAATGGCTTGCAAGCGGTGAAGAGCTAAGAATGTCAGCGGGCTGGAGTTGCTACTGCTGGCTATTAGGAAATCGCTTAGACGTTGAATTTTCTGAAAGCAAGATTACCAATATGCTTGAAATTGTGAAAAATACGATTCACATTTCGCCAGAACGAACGAAATCGGCTATGAATAATTTCCTATACACAGTAGCGGTCTCGTATTTGCCGCTTCATGAAAAGGCGGTCGAAACTGCAAAGGAAGTAGGTCCAGTAGAAGTCAAAAGGGACAATAAAAATAGTAGTTTCATACACGCTTATGAAAGTATTCAAAAGCAAGTAGATAGAGGAAAGCTTGGTTTCAAACGCAAATATGTAAGATGTTAAACAATAGCCTCTCATCACGGACAATATACAATTATAGAGGGCGTTCATCCAAGAAGGATTGATGCTCTTTTTCCTTGCGGATGCTTGGAAAAGAGAAATAAATCTTGAAGAAAATACTGGTGAATTAAATCTGTTTATTTACTTATAGAAGATCAGGAATGGGTATAGGTAACAAATTATTTAAAGAATTATCTCTCCATTACAACAAATTAGGCGATAAAAAAGTTATGTCCAAAGATTGAGAGCTTCCATATGGCTAGCTATATTTTTTCACATAAGAGATCGATTTATCTTAATTGCGGATATAAAGAATCTGTAATATACTTATTTGAAATAAAAAGATTCTGTATTAGTTACCGGAATGCAATATAGAAGAACTGGAGTAGGAATCCTAATTAATTGGAAATTAGGCATATAAACATTATTTGAATTTAACATTAGCGTCAAGCAACATAGCATAAAACATAAAGGAGATAGAGATATGACGGAATTTTGGGAATCAAGTTTTATAGAAAAACAAACGATGTGGGGATTTGAACCTACAGACTCTGCAATCCTGACAAAGGACTTTTTCCTTGAAAGAAATGTTAAGGACATGCTGGTACCAGGTATTGGATATGGCAGAAATGCAAAGGTTTTTATTGACAATGGAATAAATGTAACAGGTATTGAGATTTCGAAAACAGCAATTGATTTGGCGAGGCAAAACGGGCTTGAAAGTAGTATTTTTCATGGTTCAGTAACTGACATGCCTTTTGATAAAAAACGCTATGACGGTATATTTTGCTATGCACTTATTCACTTATTGAATAATTGTGAGCGAGAAAAGTTTATTAAAGATTGCTATGATCAGTTAAAGCCAAATGGATATATGATTTTTACAACTGTTTCAAAAAAAGCCCCGATGTTTGGAAAGGGTAAACAATTGGATAAAGACTATTTCGAGGTAATGGAAGGCGTAAAAATGTTTTTTTATGATTCTGACTCCATAAAAAAAGAATTTGAAAAATATGGGCTGGTAGAGTTTTCAGAAATTAATGAGTCGAGTAAGAACATGAAAAATAAACCTCCAGTAAAATTTATAATTGTAAAATGTAAGAAAGAACTATAAAAATAATCGTACAAAAGACCAAAATAGTAAATTTATGGCGGATATGATGTGTGTATACTCATCTATTCGCCAAACATGCAATTGATAAAAAGATTATATGACATACAATATGAAATTGAAGGAACAGAGGGGAATTGTAACTAAATATACTAGTTCGGAATCTTCTTGAAAAATTTATATATTTTCAACACTATTTACCATGAGAATAAATTTCTTCAAGAGATGCAAAATGACAACACTTAAGGAGAGTATATTAATAAGTCTATTAATATTGGTGGACTACTAGTATAGATTCCTCTAACCATTTTGCTTCTCTGTTGTACAGCACTATTTTGTGATGCATTGGATGGTTAACGGGTGTGTTAGTTAAGATCATTGGGTTGCAATGCAGCTCTTTTGCTTATTCAACTAACGGGGTAGGTAAGTGGAAGAAGGTTATATTGAAGAACGTAATAAATAACATTAGACCTTTGAATGAAGCGAACAACTTTTTATATTGATACTATAAATGTAGTATTTCAAAAAGAGGTGTTACTTTGATAAAAGGTTTGTATGAAGCACATTTACCAGTAAGTAACTTAGAAAAATCGATTTTATTTTATCAAAATTTGGGATTAGAGAAAGCCTATAAACAAGACAAACTAGCTTTTTTCTGGATTGTTAAAGGAGAAAGTTGGCTTGGTTTATGGGAAAGCGATAAAGTTGAGATACCTTATCATCCTTCCATACGTCATATCGCATTTCGAGTAGAAAAAGAGGATATCATCTTGGCTAAGAAATGGTTAAATGAAAAAGGGATAGCTATTCGTACTTCATTTGGCTTTGATGAACATCGTCAACCACTTGTGTTACCTAATAATCCTCATGCACATGCTGCAATCTATTTTGACGATCCAGATGGTAACTTAATTGAGTTCATCACACCAATTAGATTAGATTTTCAAGAAGATTTTAAGATGATGACATTAGAAGAATGGCTGATACGCTAGGTGTAACAATAGAAAATCCTATTCAACTAACAGGTGCTTTAGTAAAAGATCTTTGAGCTGTTTAGACAGCTCTTTTTTTATTCAACTAACGAGGCAGTTTAGTTGAAGAAGGATATTTATAATATTTCTAGAATAATAAGATAAATAACTGGGATTAAGGAAGAGGTGAGGTTAATAGCACAAAAATTCAATTTATTTTTGGGTAATAAAACTGAAAGAAGAATAATCAACAGACTACGGAGTGAGGGGTGTGTCTTCGCTGAAGAAGAAGTACAGTTACTTACCTCTGAGGCTAGAAGTATAGAGGATTTAATGAAAATGGTAGAAAAACGAGTAAGTGGTTTGCCGCTTGAATACGCACTTGGGTTTACAAAGTTTTGTGGGCTACGAATAGAAGTAGAACGTGGAGTTTTTATACCACGTCGACGTACGGAGTTTCTAGTTCAGCAAGCGAAAGTTCTAACCCGACCATATGATATAGTTTTGGATTTATGTTGCGGGTCTGGTGCTATTGGTGTGGCAATTGCAACCGACCTTAAAAAGATTTTATTACACTCTGTTGATATTGACCCCGTTGCTGTACGATGTACTTCCCGTAACATAACTAAGATTGGTGGTCACGTTTATCAAGGTGACTTATATGATGCATTATCCGATTCATTGAGAGGTCGAGTGAACATCATAGTGGCTAACGCACCTTACGTTCCTACTGATTCAATAAAACTGCTTCCCCAAGAAGCACGTTTATATGAACCCAAAGTGGCGCTTGATGGAGGAATGGATGGACTAGACCTTCAGCGAAAGGTAGTAAAAGAGGCTACACACTGGCTTGTTCCTGGAGGACATCTATTGTTAGAGACGAGTGAAATTCAGGCTACTCAAACTTCAGAAATTTTTGCTAATGTTGGGCTAATTTCAAAAATAGCTAGAGATGATAGATTAGATGCAACTGTTGTTATTGGAAGAAATCCTTAAACTACCGATGTCACGTAAATTTGAATTAACCCAAATCCTTGTTCAACTAAAGGGGTGCTTTACTTGAAGATCATTGAGTTGCATATGCAGCTCTTTTTTCTTTATTGAACTAACGGGGCAGGATAGTTTAAGAAGGTATTTCTTCATTCAATAAAGAATTTGATGTAAGGGGTGAAAACATTGAGTAGAATTGAATTTATTCGAAATGAAGAGAAGAAATATCACGATTATTGTTATGATAAATATAAATTATTTGAAGAAGGTTCTTGGCTACACAAACCTGTAAAAACGGTAACCGATTTATTACATTTATTTGATGATAAAGAGAACGTAAAAGTCCTAGATTTAGGTTGTGGGGTCGGTAGAAATAGTATTCCGATAGCTGAAGCAATTAAGAGTAAAAACGGTAAAGTTGTTTGTGTTGATTTACTTGATTCGGCTTTACTAAAATTAAGAAAATATAGTAAAGAATATAAGGTTGAAGAAGTAATACTCGCGAAAAAAGCTGATATTGGTAACTATGAAATCAAAACAAACGAATATGATTTAATAGTTGCCATCTCAAGTTTAGAACATGTTCAATCAGAAGTAGCTTTGAATAAAATTGTTCAGCAGATGGCGGATGGCACTCAAAACAATGGAGTAAATTGTATTATTGTAAACTCTGAAGTTATAGAAATTGATGTAGAAACTAACGAGAAGTTAGATGCACTTATGGAAGTAAATCTTTCAACAGAAGATATGATTAAAAAAATTAGTAGCTTCTATACAGGATGGGACATATTAAAATCAGTAGTAAAACCATTAGAATACACCATTATTCGAAATGGAAAATCTGTATTGTTAAAAACCAATGCAATAACTTATGTTGTTAGAAAAAATAATAAATAGTTCTTCAACTAACGGGTGCGTTGATCCAAGAAGGATTAACGCTTTTTATGTTGAATTGATTGTATTAAGAGGAAGGTTAGTTGAAGAAGAAGATCAAATAAAAAAGTCAAACTACAAAAATATTTCATTTGTGAAGAGTAATAAGGTGAGCGATTTGCTCGATCTCATTGTAACCGGTGAAAACCTTCTTTCGAATAGCTGCTAGCAAGCTAAGTTACATATATGCATTTTTAACATGAACCGCTACATGATGTTTTCCGTAATAATTGTTGGGTAAATCCTCTCCTTTTCCTTCGTTTTTGTAGTTGTTGTAATACCTCTATCATTCAATCGAATGAATGTTGTTTAAATCCCTCTCGCTGCACAATTAATAGCTCATTTTCTTAAAAACCTCTAACTCTAGGCTAAAAAATTATATAAAAAAAGCCTTTGAGTTTTTTGTTGTTGAAAAATAGGCATAGTTATCCCGTTACCTATTTTTTAAAATTTTAAAAAACACAAAAGGCTAATTAATAGCGATCGCACAACAAAATAAACGTGCGAAATATTGTAATACCAAGACCCCTTTTAGAAAACAACCTTAAAAAAATCCATAAAACCTTATACAGTCCCATACAAATCGATTTTACATAACAACGGATAGCAGAAGCTAGTTGCAAGCCGAAACGCTGCGATAGCAAGGCTTCCCAACGAAACCTATCCTCAGCCACTATTCATTTTTATACATGGTTACGTTCACAGCGTTTTTCAGCTGGATCACCAGCTGCAGCATATTTCCTTTTCAAGAATAACTGGATAAACTCAATATCCTCTTTTGTTATGTCTTCAATTTCATCAATCGACTGAATAATATTCATGACTTGCTTGTCTCGAGAATCTTTAGGTTTATTATTAAAATAATTAGTAACTGCAGATGTGAATATACCGATAATCACAATCCCTACCATTAGTAATACAGCAGCCATCAATCGACCTAATACGGTAACAGGCGCAATATCTCCATATCCAACTGTAGTTATTGTAATCAAACCCCACCACAACGCTTCAGCGTAAGTTTCAATCGCCGGTTCAACTATAGCAATCGGTATTGGTATGACAAATATCATTGCGACACCAAACTTGAAAGCTTTGTCTAATCCATTCGTTTTTAACACCGCATAAAAAGGTTTTAAATAACGAGAACTGATGCCAAGCAATTGAATAACTTTAAATATACGGACGAGTCTAGCTACTCTTAAAAGGGAATCGAAAGGGATTATAGCTACTAACTCTAAGGGATGTTTCTTTACATAGTGCCACTTGTTTTCTGCTCGTGCAAAACGAACAAAGTAATCCACTACGAATATGACCCAAATAGTTTGTTGAAAAATCACAAATCGTTTATCAACCATGAAAGCAAGGGCTACTGAGATAAGGATTAAAACAATCATAAAAATTTCATATGTAATTACAAGCTTTTTCATTAAATCGACCGCCTATATCAAATAGTTTAATAGTCATATATTTCATATTATACTTCTAAATCCAAATTGAGCCCTCACAAGCCATTTTAAGTCGTTTAAAATCATTTGTATTCGAGTATACAATATACCCAATAATTGCAATTAACTCCATTTTAGTTATTATTATATTTATAAAATAATAGAATGGTTGGATTGAAATGGTAAAAAGTAAACCTATTGTAATTGCGTCATTGAGTTCTATGTTATTTTTGTCTCTAGTGTAGCATCAGCTGCTGAATCAACTTTACAAGGGGTTAATGCAACTGCACCGTCTTTTGATGTAGAAAATAAAAACCGAATCGAGGGAGAAATTCAACCTCTATGGAAAGCTAGAATAGCAGCAGAATAATCTCAGTTCCACCAACAAGATGTGCCAGCTTTGTTTTATCTTTGACACGTTTTTCATTAAATCCTGAAAGCAACCATGTCATCTTTTTTACACCCACGCAAAAACCCAATCCTAAAAAAATAAGACCAATAATAAATAAATTAACGCTCACCTGAATGCTTGTGAAAGATTTCACTTAAACTAACGGGTGCTTTACTTGAAGATCATTGAGTTGCATATGCAGCTCTTTTTTTCTTTATTGAACTAACGGAGCAGAATACTTCAATAATTATAAAGGATATTTATGATAAAATTTATTGGAGGGGAGAATAAATTTGAGTAAAAAGAAAAAAGTGCTATTTCGAATTTCAATAGGTTTGAACATATTACTTATCGCAATTGTAGCTTTGGGAATTATAAAGATGAACTTTGTTAAAGAGCAAGTTCTCGTTACGGAAGTACAACATAATTTAGTAGAACTGGAAGGTTTAATAGAAAATCAGATTGATGATAATTGGTCTGAACCCAATTTGGTTACAACTGAATTAGGAGATGTATTGAATGGAATTTGGCTTGGTATGACTACTGGAAGACAATTAGGAACGCTTTCTAAAAGCGACAACGACATTCTTGAACATTTATATTCTAAATTAAATCAATATCCTAATGATGAACTATATAGATTTGTTGATTTAACCGAAGAGGATAAAATGAATTTTGAAGAGTTGCGGGAAACACTTCGTGAAGTAGGATTAGGATTAATTATTACTATAAGTGCAGATATGGACTCCTTTATAAATCAAGCAGAGGAATTAAACGAAAAGATTAAATACCCATTAAATTAACATTTACTTGATATTGTGCTAACGGGGCAGGTTAGTTTAAGAGTATTGTTGAATTGTTATAGGTAAACAGATAATTGTGTGCGTTATACAAGGGGGTTTTGAGGTGAATGTAATTGCGTGGCTGCAGTTTCACACTATTTTAGATCAAGTGTTTCCAGAATACCGTAAGGTTTTTGGTGATCTTTATTCGAAGGTTTCTTTATTGATGTTAAAGAAATATCCTACTTCAGAAGATGTAATAGCGGCTGGGGAAAGTAAGCTAGCGGAGTATGTGATGGAGTTTTGTCCAAGGCGATCTAGTCTATGGGCGTTGGATAAGGCAAAAAAATTAATGGATTCCGCATCTCGAAACCCATTTCAAAAAGTGGTATATCACAGTCACTTAATCAATCTCCAAATGTATATAGAGCTGCTTTTTCAGTACCAAGGACACCTTTCAGAGTTAGAAACTCGTATAGTGACCTTGGCAAATGAATTGGAAGATTACAAGATTGTCCAATCGATTCCAGGAATCGGAGAAAAAATCGCTGCCACGATAATCTCTGAGATTGGTGAAATTGATCGGTTTAGTCATCCGAAAAAACTGGTTGCCTTTGCAGGAATAGATCCCAGTGTTCACTCATCAGGAAAGTTTACTGCCACAACCAATCGTATTACTAAACGAGGTTCAAGTAGATTACGCCATGCTTTGTATCTTGCCGTATTGTGCGGTATCAGAAGTTCAAGAAACAAAAAGCTGAAAGAATTCTATGATAAGAAGAAATCAGAAGGAAAGCCTGCCAAAGTAGCGATAGTAGCTTGCATTAACAAACTACTTCATTGGATTTATGCTTTATTAAATAGAAAAGAAACTTTCCTAGATATAGCGTAATTAACGGTTACAAGTAATAAAGATAAAACCTTCCAAAAGGTTTTTGGAGGGCTATTTGTCATGCTCAAAATAGTATAACATAAGGTTAATTAGAATTTTAGAGAAAAATATTGACATCCTATTAGCTGGTTTAGTAAGAAGATCTTTGAGCTGTCTAAACAGCTCTTTTTCTTATTCAACTAATGAGGCAGGTTTGTTGAATAACAATGAAAGATTTTTATTTTGAGGCTCTCAAAAAACCAAAAACCAAAAACCAAAAACCAAAAACCAAAAACCAAAAACCAAAAACCAAGATAAACTACTCCTATTTTTCTAGAACTAAAGAAAAAATTAATATTCCTGTAACGAATAACGTTTTAAATCTATATATATATGTCACAGGTAAAATAATTGGTGAGAAGGGGGATGCAGGTGGATGAGTTAAGTGAAATCTACAAAACCTATGCAGATGAAGTAAAGCGTTTTCTCATATGCTTAACTTCAAATGTAGATTTAGCTGAAGAATTGACCCAAGAGACCTTTTATCAGGCAGTAAAGTCTATAGGGCGCTACAACGGTAAATGTAAAATGTCTGTTTGGTTATGTCAAATTGCAAAACATACTTTCTATAACTACTTAAAAAAGGAGAAACGGGATGATTATAGCAGTGTAGAATATATGATGCAAATCGGGTTGGATATAAGATCTACTGTTGATTTGCCAGATGTTGAAGTAGCTAGGCGAGATACACTTATTTCAATACATAAGGAAATACATCTTTTAAATGAGCCTTATCGTGAAATATTTTTACTAAGAATATTTATGGACCTTAGTTTCAAAGAGATTGGTGAGATATTTGATAAAAGCGAGAACTGGGCTAGGGTAACGTATTACCGTGCCAAATTAAAATTAGCAGAAAGGATTGATCTTAATGAATTGTAGTATTATTAAAGATTTATTGCCATTGTATATTGATGGAGTTTGTAGTGAATATACAGTGAAAGCAATTGAAGAACATATACAGCATTGCGAAGAATGTAAGCAGACGTTAAAAAGACTGCAGCAGCAAACAGAGTATGTTCAAATGATACCGGAAGAAGTAAAAAAAGCAATAACACCTTTTAAAAAAATAAATACAAAGCGGCGTATTCAAGTTATTACGGCTATTGTTATGACTTTTTTAATGACCTTTTTTATCACGACTGTAGGATATCTAGTTTATCAGGATGTAGGTGTTGTTCATGATTTCTTTTCCCCAAAGGTGACCGCAGTTGTGGAT
>NZ_JBNNUK010000030.1:0-24465 GCF_050279675.1 Viridibacillus sp. NPDC093762
CATCGACAAAGCATGCGTAATGAACGCGCTTCGCGATGTCTATACCAACGACGAGTGTATTATCAGTTACTTGATTAATTTTGTAATTCATTTTAAAATGCATTTAGGAGTCCTCCTTGTATATGATGGGTCAATGGTCGTTGACACTCAGCATCATACTAGAGGGCTCTTTTTCTTTCAAGACCCTGAACATCTTTCAAACAGGAATGCTGCCCCTTTAGTTAAATTGGAAAATTAGCCGTCTAATACGCTCTACTTAGTTTCTCATTCAATTCTTCGATTAGGTCGATAGCTTGATCAATATGGTTAACATCAAATATCTCTAATTTTAGATTTTGCACTTCCTTAACTTCGCTAGCTTCTGTAGCATTTTCACGAGGGATAATCATAAATGGATAAGCATTTTCCTCCGCAATCAATAACTTTTCTTTAATTATGCCAATTGGCTTAACATCTCCAGAAGCAGTTAGTGCACCTGTTACCCCAAAAGTTAAGTCATTTTTAAGTTTCCCTTGTGCAATCAAACCCGTCAATGCTAATCCAAGTCCCGCACTATCTCATGGAAAATCTTTCCTATTTAAAAATCCGTTGATACTTGATGGATCATCTCCAAGATACTGCTTTACATTTCTCCCCATAATAGCGAATTCATCTTTTTGAATTCTTAACCATTTCAGAAGTTCAGCATTTTTACTCTCATAACGAATCTTATTGTTTAGTTTATATAAATCAATGATATTTAAATTTTCTTTTTCTAAACTTCTTATAATTAGTTCTTTATCTTCAACATATTCAATATCAATAGTACTAACAACCATTATGTGTATCCCTGACTCGTCGAAAACTTCAATGGGTTTTACATGAAAACTAGCAGTATATGTATAAGACTCATACCATAAAAGGCGAATTTCAAAACATAATAATAAAGCTAATATGATTGTAAGCCACCTTATTTCCCCTATCCTAGATTTATCATTTCGAAAAACAACTAAATTTATTAACATGATTACTAATCCGACAAATATAGTACCTATAAAAATAAATGAGTTTATAAAATCTTTAAAATAGGCGTACCACAACATTAAATAAAAAATGATAATGGCAAAACACAATATTAAAAAAGGCATATTTCTTTTTTTAACATTCAAACTGATCTCTCCTTTTGTTTATTGCAATAACCAACTCCATGAGTTTCCAAAATAATAACAACTTCGACGAACCTACGTATATTCCTGCTTATTCAACTAACCTGTCACGTTAGTTCAATAAAAAAAGAGCTGTCTGAACAGCTCAACGATCTTTTACTAAAGCACCCATTAGTTGAAGAAGATTGAAACCCAAATAAAGAATTACTTTATCATCTTAATAAAGTATTTTGGTGATTCAGAATAGCCTTGGCGGGAATAAAATCTATGTGCATCAATTCTTCTTGAATGACAATGAACCTCAAGTCTGTCACAGTTTCTCTTCTTAGCTAGCTCAGTACAAAACTCTTCAATCTCATGTCCAATTCCCTTTCCTCTAATTGTTTTATCTACTGCAAAATAACTTAATCTAGCAAAATCACCTATTAATGCTATTTGAGGTATGTAATGCATTGAAATAAAAGCAATTACTCTTTCATTATCCTCATAAACCAATAATTCCTCATCAGGATGAGTTATGAGTCTTTCTATTTTATCTTTAATGAAGGTCTCAGTATCTAAATAATCCAACTGGCCTAGCAAATCCCATATTGCTTTCCAATCCTTTATAATTGCTCTTCTAATTCCCACTTAACTACACTCCCTAAGATAATTAATACACAACTATATATTATATTCATCATCTTTATTGAACTATCCTGCTCCGTTAGTTTAAGTACATTTTTTCTCAACCTTTATCGTGATTTACTTATATCTAAATAAAAAATCATCTCACCCCTATGAAATTTATAGAGGATAGATGATTTTAATCAAACTTTATTATAAATAATCAATCTTTTTTACAAATCTACAATTGGCGACGGTGTTGCTATTCCGAGTCGTTATGCAAAAGAAGATAATAATTGGTTGAATCTATCGCGCTCCTCTAAAAAAGCACAATGGCCGCTGTATTGGAACGGAACTAGCTTCGAATTTTTGATTAGCTTATTTGTTTCCTCAGCTTGGGTAAACGGAACGACTTTATCATGAATTCCGTGAATAATTAACGTGGGTACTTCGATCTGACCGAGATCGTTGTAAACATTTTCATCTCTAAGCGTGACCATAATGGCGGAAGTCGCCCAATTCGCCGCTTGTAATCCCATTAAAACGAACCAATCGGATTTCGGTTCGGAAATATACTGAAAGAAAAAAATTCCCGTTTGGTCTTGCAGCATTTGCGGTCGGTCATGATTTGTATCTTCGATGATTTTATTTGTAAATTCTTTTGGAACGCTAAATGGAGAGGCCGCGTCGATCAGGACGAGTTTAGATACCCCATACCCTTTGTAACGAGCCATATAACGAATCGAGATCGCGCCTCCTGTAGAGTGTCCTGCTAGTGTTATGTTTTTTAACTGTAACGCCTCGATGACCATGCGGACATCATCTGCTAATCTATCGAAACTGTACCCGCTAAAAGGTTTATCCGAATTTCCATATCCCCTCCAATCCATTCCGATACAACGATAACCAAGCGTTGGAAGGTAGTTAAACTGATATTCGAACTGGTTATGGTTTAGCGGCCATCCATGAATAAAAAGTATCGTTTTATTTCCCTCCGGATTGATGTCCTCTATAAATACGTTGACGCCTGGTTCTACAGTTACAAAGTATCCCAAGTGTATCACCCCAATTATTAAAAAATAATTTCTCATCAAGATATTCACCCAAGGCAGAGTGTATACCTAATTTCGGCGTTAAAATTTGTTGAGATAGCGCGATGAATACATGCATAAGAAACGCCTAACGAAGGTAAGGGGATTTTTCGATTTTTAATGCACGGGCGGAGAGCCTCCTCAGGTATGTAAATCCATAACATAATTACTATCCAAATAACTCCTGCAATTAAGGATAATACACCCATCATTAAACCTACCTTTTTATGTTTAAAGCTTTATGATTTTAACTCGAGACAATAAAGTATACAATAGCTTCTTCAACTAACCTGCCCCGTTAGTTGAAGAAAAAAAAGAGCTGTCTGAACAGCTCAAAGATATTCTACTAAAGCTACCCGTTAGTTGAAGAAGAAACAAGAGACACTTATTAAACAAATGCGCCCTTTAGTTGAAGCTTCAATTCACTGTTAAGATAAAAAATAATTAAAAACCAACAGTCTCTTTGATGGCTGACCATTGTATTTCAGATTTAGATTCATTGTTAGTTATCATCGTTCCAACAAAAATGTCATCAATATATTTATAATTCAAATAGTGTTCAATAGTTAAATTGATAATTTTTGAGGTATATAAATCTGATAATTCATTCTTAGGAACCCAAAATAATTCTCCTTCATCAGATGGAATAAAGTTCTTATGCTTTGTTTCTCCGAAGTAAACATATTGTTGACGTATTTCTCCGCTATTCTTTTCAAGCAGAATATATTTAAGCCTAAAGTTTTTGATTTCATCTTTTTTAAACCCTGTCTCTTCTTCAATCTCCCTGTAACTAGCCTTCATTGGTGAATTAATTTCATTGGATTCCATATGCCCTCCAATTCCACCCCAAAATTCAAAATTAAAGATTTTACTTTTTTCCTTTTTCATCATTAATACACTTCCTTGATGAATTAGGAATGCAGTTGCCATTTGTCGGACTTCCAATAATACCATCCTCTCCATAATTTCCACTTATTTTATTCACTTGCCCCTTTAGTTGAAGAAAAAAAAATCTGTCTGAACAGCTCAAAGGTCTTCTTACTAAAGCACCCCGTTAGTTTAATAAATTCTTCAAACTACATATGACATTAATTATTTTGAGGTATTTTTATAAGATAACTATTCATTATTTACTTTCTAAGATAATCTCCTCTTCATTATCATTCCAACTAATTGTGAAAACTGGTTTATCCTTTTCAGTTAAAGTTCCTTTAAATATTGCAGAACCAGAGCTTGTATACAGCCCGTTTTCATCTAATTCAATTATACCTTGGCCCCATTTACCAAGTTTAGTTTGTACTGCGAATTGAAATTCTCCAATACTGCTTAAATCTGAACCCTGATATTTCAAGTTAATAGAACGTTGCACTTCTTCTTTACCTATATTATTGAATGTATATGCAACTTTCCCATTTTCATTTTCCCCTTCATAAGTGAGCTTTTCATCACTTCCACTTTGTCCAAATAGAAAATAACTCCCAATGCCTAAAATTCCTACTACAAATATTCCAACTAAAATTTTTTTCATTTATTCAATCCTCTCACTCTCACTTAATTAGATTATACCGAATTAATCCAAACGCTTGTTGAACTATTCTGCTCCTTTAGTTGAAGAAGAAAAAAAGAGCTGTCTGAACAGCTCAAGGATCTTCTACTAAAGCTCCCGTTAGTTGAAGATGAAACCTATTTTTCATTTATCAATCCCTCTCTATTGACTGATAAATTTTCAATGACTTTCCATGTTTAGTTCCTGGATAATACTCCACTTCACAGTAGTAGTTACCTTCTTCTACTCTTTGATAATCCTTAAGAAACATTATGCTATTTTTTCCAAAATTAGCTTCCGTATGTCCTCCTCTTATTATATCGAATATGACGATTTCACGATCCCCTTTAAATTGTTTCGCCTTATTAGCTAAAACGTAAGATAGATCGGACGAAAAATGCCAAAAATCACATATTAAAACAAAAGAAGAACCTCCTTTTTGATTAATCTTTTTCAAAATAGAGGTTTCTTTTGTTGAATTCAGATGGACTTTGTTTTTATATTTATTTAATTTTCTTTCTTTTCAAACAAAAAAAGTTGCATGACGTTTCAAGTATGTATATAATGTGAATATAGTATATATACATTATATATGAATGTAGGTAATTATGTGTAAATCGTTCTTAAATGACAATTAATGAAGAAGTAATCAACCAACACACTAACACTCTAAGAGAGGAGACGTGTTCAAATGATAGGCATAGAAAAAAACCATAATATTAATCTAGCAAAACGCTGGATGATCACCATTGGTATATTTTTTATTGTTCAATTAATCTTTATAGCCGTTGATGGCACTTTCCTGGAGCCAAACATAAATGATAGTGATAACTTATTTGCCAGGTTAGCAAGATGGATTTTGGACTTGAAGCTCTTTACTAAATGGATTGCCCCTTATTCCTTTCCATTTTTTAATATGTTCATGACAATTCACGTTATTGCTATACTGATTCAAGCAGTTCATGACATTATTTCAAGTATGTTTTCAAAAAAATAAAGAAGAGGGATTAGCATGCAAATTATTATTTCCAACAGTTCAAAGGAGCCGATTTATGAACAAATTACGCATCAAATTAAGTCGTCTATTTTAGCAGGTGAACTACAGGAGGGGTCAGCAATACCTTCTATGCGTAACCTCGCAAAGGATTTACAAATTAGTGTTATTACGACGAAACGTGCCTATGAGGAATTGGAGAAAGCGGGCTTTATCTATTCCATTGTCGGGAAAGGTTCTTTTGTCGCAGAGCAAAATTTAGAGGTTATAAGAGAGAAGAAGCTAAAGGTCATTGAGGAGCAGCTGAGTGCGGTCATAACAAATAGCAGAGAAATTGGCCTTTCACTTGATGAGTTGAAGCAATTATTGAAGATTTTATATGAGGAGTGAAATGAATGGAAAATGTGGTTGAATTAAAAAATGTAACGAAGAAATTTAAAGAATTTTCCGTTAAAAATATTAATTTACAAGTGAAGAAAGGCTTTGTAACTGGATTCATTGGAGCAAATGGAGCTGGAAAGTCGACAACGATAAAGATGATGATGAATCTATTAAAGCCGGATGCCGGAGAAGTTAAGGTTTTCGGGTTGGACTACAAGACACATGAGAAGGCTATCAAAGAAAGAATTGGATTTGTCTACGATGGCAATATTTTTTTTGAAGGGCTGAACTTAAAAGATATAAAACGTATAGTTGCACCAGCATACAAACAATGGGATGATACTATTTTTTATCAATATGTTGAACAATTCAAATTACCGCTTAATAAAGCAATCAAAACTTTCTCAAAAGGGATGCAAATGAAAGCTTCATTGGCGATAGCACTATCACATCATGCAGAGCTGATTATCATGGACGAACCAACAGCAGGCTTAGACCCCATTTTTAGACGAGAGCTATTGGATCTTTTACAGGAATTAATGATTGAAGCTAATCGTACCATTTTCTTCTCTACGCATATTACAACAGATTTAGATCGTATCGCAGATTATATAACTTTTATGCAGAATGGGGAATTAGTATTTAATCAGTCCATTCACGACGTAGCTGAAAACTATGCGCTCGTTAAAGGAGGAATAGATCTTCTGGATAGAGACACGGAAAAGGACTTTGTTCATATTCATCGTTCATCAACGGGATTTGAAGCATTAACGGATAATATTAAAGAAGTGAAAAGTACATTCGGAAACACAGTTGTCATTGAACGTCCCTCTCTGGAAGATATCATGTATTACTTAAAAGGCGGTATACACCATGTTTAATTTAATCAGACGTGATGTCATACTACAGAAAAGGAACCTTTTATTATTTATTCCTTTTATCTTATTCTTTATCATTATGGACAAACATCCAGCTTTGACTTTTCTCATTGCCAGTATTTTTATTCCCTTTAATACTTATGCTTACGATGAAAAAGTAGAGACAAACATATTATTAAATTCCTTACCTTATACACGTACGGAAATTATCGCATCACGCTATCTTGGTGCTATTGTTTATATGGTTTTAGCAATTGGGGTGACAAGTCTAGCATTATTTGCTTTCAATAAACCGTTTACGATGATTGATATTGCGATTGGTAGTAGCTTATTCTTATTATTTGCCGCGTTAACCTTTCCATTATTTTATATCTTAAAACCAGGCTATATTTCAACGGTTGTAATAATTAGCTTTCTCCTTTTAGCAGCTATAGGACCGGCAATTGTATTGTTTTTAGCTGAACATTTAACTGCAATAACTGATTTTATTGTTAATTTATCCATCCCGGTTATATACACAGGAGGGACACTTGTTATTATGTTAGTCTATTTTATTTCTTGGGGGACTACCACTGTTATATACCAACGAAAGGAGTTCTAAGTAGGTTCAATTAATTTAACCTTAAAATATTGGCTTGTGAGATATATTTTTGATCGAATTTTATTATAAAGCTACAAATTGTTGAATGACAAAAAAAGTCGGGAACTGACGTTTTTCTGTCATTTGATAAAACAATTATATCCTATAAGGCTTGGTCCGATTTTTTGGATCAGTCTTTTTTGTTCTAACATTACTGGCAACATGGTCATGTAGTACCCAATTATTATCCTAACTAATTTCCCCTTTATTTTATCATTATCTTTTTGAACTAACCTGCCCGTTAGTTGAATAAAAAAAGAGCTGTCTAAATAGCTCAAAGATTTTTTACTAATGCACCCTATAGTTGAACAAGATAAAGTGTGTTATTCATTATTTGGTTTTATCACCGGTTTTCCATCCTTATCCAATAGCGGGGTAATTCCCCCTGCATATCCGCTCCACCTAAATAAATAGTGAATTCCTGTTTCTCTATCTACTATTATTCTGTTTCCATTAGCCACGCCATTTTCTGTAAAGATTTCTTCAAATCTCTTCTTTGAGCCTTTATTCTTCTCTGAGTCTTTATTAAACATTTTTTCGCCCCCCATATTACTGAAATTTCAAATAACCCCTTTTTATATTACGATCTTAGCAGGTAATTATTACAAAAGTAGTGAAAAGGTAACGATTTTCTTGGAAACAGCACATTGTATTAACCTGCTGCGTTAGTTCAATAACGAAAAAAAGAGCTGCAAATGCAACTCAATGATCTTCAAGTAAAGCACCCGTTAGTTTAAGTACATTCCTTCACAATCTAACATATAAAATTGCATAATCTGATCAGAGTAAATTAAATCGTTTAATTTCAATTGGCGAATAGTTCATATTCTGCTAGTCCGAACTATTATAATTCGGACTTACGTTATACTCCACTGATACAAAAGGTTTTTATCACCCTGTATATAATTTTCGCGTGCAGTTAAAAGAAAATAACATAGTTCTTACGACTCCACCTATTTCCGCGAGTAAATAATGTGAATTTTATTATTTTGTATATATGATCACCAGGGTTGCCGTCGAAGTTAGCTTTTTCTTATATATGGTAAAATATAAGGCGTAGTTTTTAATTGTGGCGGAGATGTTTCTGTGATTATTTAATTAAAAGAGATAGAGTGAAAATCATGTACAAAATACATGTAAGTAAAACCAGAAAGAATATAAGCTTAGTATTAGATACATATCATTCTATTCTTTTTCTCATTTCAATTTGTTTTACTTTTTCAACTTGGAAGGATCAATTTGAATTTGCCCCTTCCAAGATCCAGCTACCTTTCCAATTTTATTTATATTTACATCTAATGTAAGTGGCTGCTTGAAGGAACCTTTTCCCTCAGGACCTTCCACAAATGTAAGGACACTTTCTGGTCGATCTTTATCACGAATACCTACATGCTCTAATTCTTGCCCTGCTACTTTTAGCTTGAATGGTAAGCCATTTCCTCCTTGAATAAATGGTAATTGCGAGAATGTTCCATCTTTTTCGTAGTACTCTGGGTTTTCTTCTTGTTGTCTATTTTCCTTGCCATCACTTTTAAGATCTAATCCCTTTGTATCAAATTCATACGGTACTAAACTTCCATCCTCTTCTTCAATGTTATAGTGAACAGATATACGTGAATCCGCCACATATAATTCTTCGAAATGTACAGTTATACCTTGATCCGTGATTTTCTCATCAATCGGAATGTATTGTCCATTTTTCATCATGTCTTGTGTTACACCATTTTCATCTTTCATGCCTTCATTTACAACCTTATCATTTGAAACTTCATTCGAAAAATAGGAAACAACATTCATAGCTGCCACTTGTACTTGTGGAATCATAGCTGTTGTGAAAAGCCCTGCTGCAGCTACCGCCGCATACATAAAGCGTTTTGATTTTTTATTCATATTTGTAAACACTCCCTTCTTCTGTTCAGTTTTTTGATTGATATAAGAAATATTTTCAAGTTTTGAGCGACTTTCAAATATTTTCCACGCTTGATCAATATCAATATTGATATCTTGTGATGAATGTATAGCTTCTTCCTCGAACATTACATGTTCCCATTGATTTAACTTACTGATTTCTACTAATGCATCTTGACATATTTCACATGTATCTAGATGTTTTATGAATGTTTTTCTTGTATCATGAGGAAGCTCCCCATCTATATACGCTTGAATAAATCCCTTATCATAACAACGCATTTGTTATGCCCCCTCTACTTGTGTATACATCTTACGAAACTTCTGTTTGGCTCGGACCAATAATGTTCCAATAGAAGATATGTCCATCTGAAAAACGTCTGCGATTTCTTTATATTGAAAGCCAGAAAATTTCATTAACATTATGGTTCGATCTCGCTCATTCATGTTACTAAGTACGTTTCGTACCTTTGTAATATCTTCTTTTCTAATCCAGTCATCATCTAATGATGATATAGGTTGCACCTCATGATATTGTATAGTTTTATCTATCCTTGCCTGATGCCGTTTTTCAGATCGTAGATAGTTATACGCTACATAAGTAGAGGATTTTATGAGCCATCCAGGTACATTTTCAATTGCTTTCCAATCATTGCGATATAGTTGTAAAAATACTTCTTGTGCTAATTCTTCGGCAATCGTTTGATTTTTGACAATCCATAAAATTTGTTTGACAACGTAAATGTAGTATTGTTTAAAAAGATCTTCAAATGTAAAATCAGAGACAGGCTTTTCTTCCTTTTTTATTGTTAACATAGTAATTAAAACCTCCTTTCATTTGATGCCTGTATTATAGAGAAACCAGAAAAACAAGTTTTGTGACAAAAATGTTTATTTTTTTATTATGTACGAAAAAAAGCATTCATCTTTAAAGTAGATGCATGCAAAAATTAGAATTGTTTTGGGTTTCTCTTCCTGTCCTCACCAAAAGATAAATGAGTACAAAACATAAATAATTCACCATATTTTCTTATAAATTTGTGAAAAGAGATATCTTCAACTGATTCCCTCATCATGTAATTCCAATATCTTTCGATAATGGATCATAAAAAATGCCTCCTATTGTTGATATAAAATATGGTTTGATCAAAAATATCGTAAAAGCCTGCATTTTACGGTAAATAAAAGAAGCCATTTTGAAAAAAGATTGATCGAAATGGTTCTTTACAATTTATTAAAGGATAACGATTTCTGAAACAAAGCAAATGGAATAATACACCGAAAATTGTTTCGGGACATTGTTGTTAAAATTGTTTAAAGGCTCTTGCACATTCTCTTTTTTGATTTTTTTCATACAAGTATGACTTTCCTGACTATATCAATCGACTTTTTGATAAGGTACTTCAACACCTTCATCGATAAATGAATGATTCGCAACATCTATATAACTCATCGTATTACGTACCCAATAATACGACTCATCTATTTTAAAAAGTGGCACAGACAACTGATGTTCAAATGAAATCATAAATTGTAAACCCTTTTCAATCGTAAATCTTGTGCCAAGTCCATCTGCTAATTCATATCGACCCGTAATATCATCTTTATTAGTGACCGGTAAAATTACTACATGCTTTGGTGTTTCTACAGCGTACTGTATTCCCATTAAGCAATTCATAATTTCTTGTTCATATTGCGGAAATACTTCTTGGTTCGTCGCTAACACAATCACTTCTTTTGTTGATCTATTAATAAAGGCTTGTGCTGAGCAACCAATCCATCCGCCTGTATGACCTACCCACTCATCTTGAATGATAAAACCATGACTATAATGCTCAGCGGATTCTGTTGGTGTTAACATAAATTTTACAGTCTCTTTGCTAACGTACTGACCTTGCCAAAGTGCTTTTAAAAACTTTGCCACCTCTGTCACTGTTGCATAAATACCACCATCACCATAGCCATCATTATATTTTTCACTGTTGTGTAAATATTGGTCATCAATAGTTTCTCTATATTGGTGCTCCTCATAATCATACGTTTGACCTTGTGCTTCCCATTGTTTTGTAGGTTGTGTTGTTGTTTGGGTAAGTTTTAATGGTTCCGCAATATATTGTTGTAAATATGTTTCATACGAAAAGCCGCTCACTTTCTCAATAATTTTTGCAAGCAAAACATAATTCGTATTGCTATAAGACCAATGCTCATTTGGCGCATATTGTGGTTGCACCACTTCGATAAATGTTTCATCTCTTATTGTTAAATCTTCTGCGATATAATCTGGAATACCAGATGTGTGTGTAAGTAATTGTGCAACTGTTACTTCTGTAAAATGTGGTACGTTAAACCAACTTGTAATTTTATCTTCTAACTGTAGATGTCCTTTTTCGATTAGCTGGAACGTCATTACCGCTGTAAACATTTTACTTAATGATGCCAGATTAAATTGCGTATTTTTGTTAATAAGGTGCTTCTTTTCGAGTTCTTGATGACCATGATAATACTGCTTGATTTGTCCATTTTTTTCATAATACACCGCACCGTTAAACGCGATATTTTTAAGTAAATCTTCCACTTATTAACCCCCCTAAACAAATTAGATATCTAACATATTCGGCATGAAGAAATTTTTATAATTCCTTCATCGCAAACTCCTTTAATTTTTCAACAATGCGTTCTAATTCGTCTACCTCATTTGATGAAAGTTTGCTATAAATTCTATCTGCGATTTGCTGCTCTACATAAACTTGCTTCGAAAAATACTCCAATCCATTTTCATCTAGCGATATAAACACTTCACGTCGATTTTGTAGATTAATTTCTCGTTTGATAAATTGGATCTTTTCTAATTTCGCAATTAATTGGCTAACTGCGCTAGAGCTAATATTCATTTCAATCGCAATTTCACCGACCGTAATACGTTTTGCTAAGTACACAATATCTAATACAACCGCTTGTTGTGTTGTAATGCCGCTATTTAAAAATTGCTTATAATGTTTATATATCAAACGGTTTATTGTATATTCAGCTTCATTAATTCGCTTAACTTGTTCATATAAAGACAAAAAATCACCCGCCAATACGTTAGATGTCTAATATATTATCAAGTGATTTGTCAAACGTCAATCTTGTATTTCACCTATCTGTTTGAGCTTGTTGATTTTAAAGTAATTCAGTCAAAATTCTGGTTCATCTTTTTTATAAACACTGTCTTTCAGTGGTAAATATCTTGTCACTCATTGGTACAAATTATGTCGGTGGTGGTATATATCGATATGTCGCTTTTTTACTTTACACTTAAAGCTTCAAAGTTATTTTAAATAGTTTTGCAACAAACGAATCTTTTTTTCGTCGCTCACCACTTCTATGCTTTCACCATCTGGACCAATCGTAATTAGCATTAAATTTTTAACGTGGTTAACAATAAAATGCAACTTTTTTTCACCATTACTTCCAGCAGTGTATTCCTTTGTATAAGCAACTTCTTCTATTGAATAGAAATTATGCCTGCCATAACTTGCACAAGCACCCATATAATCAAATAATTCATCAAAAGTGCCTTGATTCATAATTTTAATTTCAATTTGAAAAAGATCTTTTGTCATTTTTTCAAGTAAATAATCAATATTATCTTGTATCAAAATAGCCTCTATTTCTTCAACCATAAAATCAAAAATTTCTAAATTCATATAGATTGGAAACTTATTAATCCTCTTTAAAAGTTTTTGTGCTTGATGCGAAAAATTCACACCTTCTTCCACATAAATCGTGAGTTGTTGTAATGCTGGAGCGGAATTTAAGTTTTTAAAATTAAACGCTTCTTCATCGATGGGTTTTTTTAGACGATAATCCATAATTCACTTCCTTCTTAATGGATTTAAGTCAATATCTTGGACACAAAAAAGTTAAGTCAAAATGTTCAATTAATCTTTCATGTAGCATAATAACCTCCATCAAATAGAACCAATTATTATTGGTTCGATTAGAAACCCGTTATTATTTTAGCATATCCTAATTGAACTAACCTGCCCCTTTAGTTAAACAAGAATTTGTTACAATTCACTTACTTAGACAACAATTTATCATTTACGTACTTACATAAACTATAGTACATATCCTCTTCATAATCTTTCTGGCCACGCATAAATTTTTCCTTTAGATTGTAATAGCAAATTTGAAGATATTCATTATCGTGATGATTTTTAAAAGGTTTAACATCCTTAACTAACTCTAAATTTTCAAAGTATTTATTCATTTTTTCATATGTTCTAATTTTATAACCACGCTTTTTCATTTCTTCAATTACTTTTTCTGTATAAACATACAATTCATCTCTAGGATATTCGTAAATATAATTAATTAATATATGTTTATCTTCTTTAGCAAATATACTATTTAATTCTCTCCACTGTGAAATCAATTGTCCTTTTGGTAGATAATCTAATAAATCCACGTGCCATAATCTCATTCTTAATCTCTCCTTATTACAAACTAACAAACTAAGTTATTGCTAATTAAGCATTTTATAAAATCCAATACCTGAATAAATATGGGTTAATAAGTGAAAAGATTATTTCAAGTATCCTTCAAAATGTGTAGTATCTTGAGAACCATATTTTTGCTATAATCATAATGATTGGAAATTGACTTATAAGTAGGTGGCTTATTATGGATTTATTTTTAGATATGAAGACCATTATTCTATTACTTGGTATAGGCTACTTATTTACTTTAATCCTTATTAGTACTTATGGACAAAAGCATACAAAGGGTTTAACAGTACAGACTTTTTTTTTAGCAAAATTCTCTCAGACCATAGCATGGTTTTGTATGGTTTTTCGTGGAGAAATTCCTGACTTTATTTCCATCTCTTTTGCTAACTCCATACTATTTATTGGAACGTCCTTAGAAGTTATAGCATTATTGTCTCTTCAAAATGCTGCCCGTCTAAAAATCAAGATCATGATATACCTTGTTTTGACTCTACTCAGTATTATTGGTTTTCAACTCATAGTTCTCTTTTATAACAAAGAAAACATACGAATCGCATATTACTCCTTTGTACTTGCGGTAATCTTAATTCCCGTTTATCGGATGGTTCTGGGGAAAGCTACCACGTTTCTTATGAGAATCATTGGTAGTCTATATCTTCTTGTTAGTGCAGCTTTTTTGATCAGAGGGGTTACAGCTTTACTATCATTTACAGTTTCAACAAGTTTCTATACTCCTGGACTATATCAATTGATTTCATTGCTATCTATTTATCTTGTTTCGAATTTAGGCAATTTAGGATTTGTCCTATTAATGAAGGAAAGAGCAGACCACGAGTTAATCCGTTTAGCTAGTTATGATGATTTAACAGGTACTTTGAACCGTAGAACCTTTACAGAAAAAGCGAATAAGTATCTCACTGATTATTCTAAAAAAGGACAACCTTTATCCTATCTGCTTTTTGATATAGATAACTTTAAAACAATTAATGACACATATGGTCATCACGTTGGAGATCAAGTACTACAAGATCTTACTATACGAATTAAGTTATATTTAGAAAAGGATGATTTGATTGTACGCTATGGAGGCGATGAATTTGGAATCCTGATGCCTGGAAAAGATGAAACCTACTCAAATGAGATTTCCGAGCAAATCATACAGTCACTTAATGGAGCTATAAACTATAGTCTCCCTGTGACATATACCATTAGTTTGGGTGTCCTCACCGTATTTCCAGACCAGTATATGCAATTAGAAACACTATACACTACTTGCGACCAAGCCCTTTACAACGCTAAAAGTAATGGGCGAAATGGTGTTTCCAGATGCCAGATAGAAGTTCAAAATGCTGTTTCATAATCGTAAATTTGAAATCAAAAAATCATCCTCGGGGAGCTTTTTTCCTAATCCTAAGCAAAAAGCTCCCTTTCATGTACACCATAATCTTATATGTCGTTCTCGGTTCTAAATGCCTTGATTGAATAATCGATGTTCTCAATCCTATGGTCTAATGAAAGATTTTTCGTTCCTTGAATTTTTAATGTAATACCTGCCCATAATTCTTTTTCCATAGCTACATAAAAGGTTGCTTGGTTGTACTAAATTGTGTTGGCTTTTTGTCTCCCCATACCACTAAATTATTGTTTCCATCGACACTTCCCGTAATTGCCATCCCTTTTTTTATTAGGTTATCGGTGCCAATAAGTTTGGATATTAATCCTCCACCGTATGAATGGCACGAACTACATCTCCGTTTTGGGCATTAATGAAATTCTAGTAAAACAACTATCTCGATAATTTCCAAACACTGTTAGGGTGGGCATACCATCGATACTATCAAATGTAAAAAGATTTCCTGTTGCCCAATCTTTTCCTGGGTTTAGTCTGTATCAGTACATTAATCACAGGATTTATGTGCTTATTTAGGATGGAGTAAATACTTCGTTATATTCCCTCTTAGATCCAATATAACAAACAAAATACTCCTTTTATCAGAGACTCCTTCTTGAACTAACCTGCCCCGTAGTTAAATAATGAAAAAAGGAGCTGCCTATGCAACTCAATGATCTTCAAGTAAAGCACCCCGTTAGTTTAAGTGATAACCCTCACAATTTCTAAGTATATACAAGAAGACAATTCCAAAAAGTGTTTTTCGGGGTTATTTGAACAATTATAAAAAAACACTTTCTTATAGTAGAAAATGCCCGATTTATTAATATGATATTTTCCATTATAATTCAATTTAGTAATATTAATTTATATTTCCCCCGAGAAATTGGTTCATATAAATTAGCTTCAACTTTACCGATTGACCCTTGAAATACTTCATAGTCATAGTTTTATTTGATTTGTTCTAGAACTTGATTTGTTTTCTAAAAAGCTTGTATATCTACAAAGAAGTGCATTTTATCCTTGATTTTCTGAAAGTTTCTTAGTTCATTTGCAAATAAAATAAATAACTCCTTATCATGTTCATCGAGTGCTTCATTTACTTTGAAATTCAAGTGAAAAATTTTTAATTCCAAATCCAAAATGGAGCAAATCATTCCTTTGTTATACAATCCCTCAATATCTTCCACTTGAATTTGAAATTGAAACTCGCAGTTGACAGTTACTAGAAAGTACCATCCTAGACTATCGTCGTACCTCTGCTCATTTGTGATCGTCCAAACATCGCCTTGAAGGAACTAAATGATATGTTGGTGCTTTTGTCTCGGACAGCAGCAGCTTACTTCATGTTGAAACACTTCTAGTATTATTAAATTTTCATTCACTAGATGTTCCTCCTTCGTTCTTTTTAATTTCTAAGTACTTTTTAATCAGAAAGAATCCACTTTGTAATTCAAATTCTTTTTTGTTTATACAATACTGTCACCTGTATTATTCTTTCTTTTTTACATGTTTTAGTAGATTGCAAAATAATAATTGATAATGATATTCATTTGCAATTATTATTGTATATGATGATGATTAGCATCGTCAAACCAATTTAATTCTAACTTTCCTAATATTGCTTTGTTCACTAGTTCATTCCTTCATTTGTTATAAAATCCTATCATCTTTCTTCTAGATCTTTGTTACAATGCATTTCTCTCAAGCTGGAGAAAGCGATGTTTGAGTTTATGTTCCCTACAGGTTGCCGAATTGGAGAAATTGTTTCATTGGAAAAGTACGACATTAATTGGTCTAATCGATCTGCGGTAGTAAGAGGAAAAGGTGACAAAGAAAGAGAAGTTTATTTTAATATACGGAGCAAAATATGGCATAAACGCTACATTGACAATCGAAATGACACTGATCCAGCCACATTGTCAATGTTTAAAATATTAACTCGCGGACGGCACTACGGGGAAATAGCTATGACATACTTCAATCATTATCGTGGGCAATGACATTTGAAAAAGCTGCCGCCTGTAAAATACAGACAGCAACTTCAACTAGAGTAGCTGTTATAATCTGTGCAAGCTACAGTAAATAATTTATTTTTCTATTAGTTTTTTTTGGCCTACTCATTTTTTGAGATGATTCCTTTTTCGAAATTTTGCAACTAATAAATAGCTAGTGGCCCATAAGGACCATCGATAATTTCTATTTTCGTTTCAAAAATATCTGTCAAAACTTCCGAATCCATAACCTCTTCTACTGTTCCAAAAGCGGCAATTTGTCCATCTTTCATAGCACAAATTCTATCAGAATATTTGGCTGCAAAATTTATATCATGCATAACAGTCAGAATTGTTCTTCCAAATTCATTAGCCGCACGTCTCAAATGCTCCATCATTTGAACAGAACGAGCAACATCAAGGTTGTTCAGAGGCTCGTCCAAAAGTACATATTCAGTCTCTTGGCACAAAACCATCGCTACATATGCTCTTTGTCTTTGACCACCAGAAAGCTCATCTAAATATCTATTCTCTAAATCAGTTAAGTCTAAAAAATCGATATATTTAGAAATAATAGCCTCGTCCTCTTTAGTTAATCTTCCCTTTGAATAAGGAAAGCGTCCAAATCCAACTAGTTGTCTAATAGTAAGCCTAGTTACAAAATGATTTTCTTGTCGCAATATAGTCAAAATTTTTGCTAAGTCTTTTGATTTGGATTCAGAAACATCCATATTTGCCACCTGAATTTGGCCTTCCTCCATATCCAAGAGTCTTCCAATCATCAAAAGTATCGTAGACTTTCCAGCACCATTTGGTCCAATTAAAGAAGTAAAACCCGCTTTTGGTATTTCAATATTCAAAGGTCCTATTTTCACCTTATCAGTATAGAACTTTTTAACATTATCAATTTTTATCATAAAGCCCTCTTCCTTAAAACTACAGTTAAAAATATTATTCCACCAAATAATTCGATAATAACTGAAACTACACCTTGCGCATGGAATACATGATACATCAAAAAGTATGCACTCGTTATTATCAAAAATCCTATAGCAAGAGCCATTGGAAAAATATATCTATGATCATAAGTTGACGCCGCCTGATAGCTCAAAGTTGCTACTAAAAAGCCATAGAAAGTAAGTGGACCAATCAAAGCTGTTGAAATTGACATCAAAATAGCAACTAATACAAGCGTATAAATTACACTAAATTGATATTTAACTCCAAAAGAAGTAGAAACATCCTTTCCTAGTGACAATATATTTAGTTTCTTAGAATGAGCAAGAAGTAACAACGCTACAATTATTACCATAGGAATTACAATAGGAAAATATGCAGGATCTGCATTATTAACAGAACCAAACAATCTTGCCTGTAAAATATCGAATTCAGAAGGCGCAAGTAGTCTTCTCATGAAAGTTGACACAGAATTTAGCCCAGTGCCAATAATAATTCCAACTAAAAGCATAAGTTGTAAATTCCCGTATTTACCCGAAAGTAACCATCCATAAAGTATCAAACTCATCAAGACCATAACAACAACTTGAAATAAAAATGATCCAATCCCACTAAAATTTATCAATGCACTAGCACCAAAGAAAAATATTGTACTAGTTTGAATTGTTGAGTAAAGTGATTCGAAACCTAAAAGCGAAGGAGTTATAATCCTATTATTCGTAATCGATTGGAAAGCAACAGTCGACAAGCTCTGACAAACTGCAGCAATAATCATTGCAACAAGAGCTACTATCCTTCTCATAACAACTGGGATAAAAGAAGGTGAATCTAACGGAACTGGATTGTTATAAACTAAAAGTCCATATGAAGAAAGGATGCCCAAAGTAATCAATGTTATCAGCAAAATCCAATAACGTCTTTCTTCCTTCTTAGAACGAAATGCCCTAGCTGATCTATTTTCATTATGAAGGCTAGAATCGATTTCGACATTTTCTTTATTTCTATATTCCAATGTGTTCATCGTAGCCTCCTTGGTTTTCTTTGTCTCAGTAAAATAGTAATAAACACGACTGACCCCACTGTTCCAAGTATTAAAGAAACAGGTACTTCAAAAGGCATTATGATTGTTCGAGAAATTATGTCACAGGCAGTTATAGTCCCCATTCCTATCAAACATACCCAAGGTAAATTACTCCTAAGATCATCGCCTCTAAACATTGAAACAATGTTTGGGACAATTAAACCCAAGAAAGGTAAGTTTCCAATAACAGCTGCAACAATTCCAACTGCAAAAGAAATAAGGATAGTCCCCAAAAGAACAATCCTATTGTAATTAACTCCAAGGCTTGTTGCGACATCTTCTCCTAGTCCAGCTAAAGTCAATCTATTAGCAAAAATAAAAATAAGCAAAGTAACGATAACAATTAGCCATAAATATTCATATCTTCCCACCTGAACGGCCGCAAAAGAACCTACAAACCAAGTTTCAATACTTTGCGTCATTTGAAAAAGGAGTCCCATAAAAGTGGATACTGCAGAAATGACTGCTCCAAGCATCAATCCAATAATCGGAACAATTAAAGAGGAACGAAGTTTAACTCTTCGTAAAAATAAAAAGAAAATCATAGTTCCTATAAAAGAAAAAATGATTGCACCAGTCATTCTTAGAACTAAAGTCGGCGCAGGAAATAATAAATAAACAAAAAGCAGCCCTAAACCTGACCATTCAATAGTCCCTGTTGTAGTAGGTTCAACAAAACGATTCTGTGTAATCAGTTGCATTACGAGTCCTGCCATTGACATTGCAGCTCCAGTAAGCATTAATGCAACTGTTCTAGGAACACGAGTTATGAAAAACATATCCATTCCATCCTCTTGTACACGTATATCATAAACTCCAGTAAACAGTGATATAATGCCTAAAATAATAACAACTATAATCGCTAATATAAAAGGTTTTGTCCATATCTTATTGTAGTTATAAAACTGAGGTTGAGAATTTATCTCAACCCTAGAAATTACATTTTTCAGCACTATTTTATACTCCTTCACACTACTTAGCTAAAGTATTTGCAAGGTTTTCAAACAACTCTATATAAGTCTGAATTGATTCATTTGTGTAAGTATCTGCTGGTGCATAAATGATATGTTTTTTAGAAACAGCAGTTGTCTTTTTAAGAGCAGGTGCGTTAGCAATAACATCCTGAGCAGGTACTGAATTTTCTTCACCTGATATTGCAGCATCACGATCTAATACGAACAGCCAATCAGGATTACTTTGTGCAATAGCTTCAACAGAAACTTCATCACCTTTATGATCTGAAGTAGAATCAGCAACTTCTAATGCTGGAGCCCAACCGAAAATTTCATACATTGGTCCCCAAACACGTCCAGAATGAGGAGCTGCGAAACCAATATCCCCACCACCAACGATAACACTCATAACTTTATCTGTTCCATTATAAGCAGATTTAGCATTTTCGATAACTTTATCAAAATCAGCTACCACTTGTTTAGCTTCTTCATTTTTATCGAAAATTTGTCCTAAAGCAATTGTAGAATTTTTAAGTCCATTTACTAAGTTTTCCCCAGGCGTAGCAGCTTCCTCAGAAATATCAACATCAAGATCAATAACAGTTGCATTTGGCACTAATTTTTTTATATCTTCGTAATAGTCAGCAAATCTTTGACCGACGATTACAAGTTCAGGGTTTGCAGCTGCTATAATTTCAAGATTTGGTTCGCGGTGATTCCCAACATTTTGTACTGAATCGTCCTTTACATATGGTGAATCCGCAGGCATTACATCCTTTGGAACAGCTACTAGTTCAATTTTCCAATCAGCTAAAGTTTCAAAAGTTCTATTATCCAAGGCAACTACATTCTTTGGGTTTACAGGAACAGTAACAGTTCCATGGGCATCAGTGATTTCAACCGTAGGCTTAGAAACCTCTTCACTTCCATTAGCTTTAGTAGACTTTGGCTCTTGATTACTTTCATTACTTGAATCTGAGCAAGCTGCTAACATCAAAGTCAAAACCGCCATAATAGCAACTAATTTTAAAAACATAGATTTTTTCATACATATTCTCCTATAGTAATTTATTTTGAAAATGATGAAGCCTATTGATTGAATTGGATAGTAATTTCTACCCAATCAAAACGATATTGATAATCATTTTCAATTGAACGTCCTGTGGAATAGTATAGTCATTAATTATGTGAAAATCTTGTGAAGGATATAAATTGATAAATAAAGTTACTTTTTGCATCAAGCATAGATTGGATACAAAAAAGCAATACGTGAAGTATTCTTTTGATGGTTTCCGTCTCTTCAATATCTTTCAGAAACTGTTGAGATATCGGATTTTATAGAACAAAAAAACGAGCAAAACTGGATAAAGCTGTTTATACTCGTGTTTTTTCAATTATGTTTGATATTGATTACTGTGACAAACTGTACTTTACCTATTATCTTATTTTCACTATTCAATCATTGAATAGCCCCTGCCGTGGATTGTTTGAATATATCTGTCTTTCTTCTCGCACTTCAGCTTTTTTCTTAAATACCCAATATATAAATCCACTACATTTGGATTAACTGCTACGTCATATCCCCAAACCTGATTCAAAAGCATTTCACGGCTCAATATTTTATTTTTATTCTTGATTAAAAATAAAAGTAAATCATACTCGCGCTTGGTAAGCGGGAGATTTCCCCCACCTTTTGTCACAATATTACAGGATGCATCAACGAAGAGATCTTTAAACCGAAAGAAATTAGTCTCGTTTGGCTGGATACCGTCCCTTCTTCTTAAAATAACTTTTATCCTTGCTACTAATTCTTCTTTCACAAATGGTTTTCTTATATAATCATCTGCTCCTGCTTGTAATCCTGCTATGCAATCCTTGCTGGACACATTGTCGGTAACAATGATTATCGGTATCGTTTTAACAGCCCGTATTTGTCTGCAAATTTCCGGTCCAGATATACTTAACGAATCCCAATCCAATACGATAATATCCCAATCTTGCTCATATACTATATTTAAACCTTTGTTTTCATTGTGAAGTGTTAAAATGAAATAGCCTTCTTGCTTTAAACCGCTTTCGATTTTCTTTGCTAAAGACCTTTCATTCTTAATTACCAACACCTGCTTCACCTATGGTTCACCTCTACTTCATTACATAAAATAATTTATCACAAAAAAGAATTTCGGATTTATTAATCTTAAATTTCTAAAAAAACTATTATAACAACTTACCAGGATAAATTTGTACAAATTTACAATAAATATGTATAAAATACTAAACTTCGGAATTAAACCGAAGAATACTTCAGTTATTTAACCAAAATATTGGCGAAACTGTTGACAGAAATTTATTAGTCTTTCAACTACATGAATTGCTACATTATGCTTATGAAAGTTTAGGAAATTTCTACTACTGTAATACTTGATCATTGTTTGGATTGGCGTACATCTTTTCAGAGTTTGGCCGAACCTTTTCCACGATTGCCGGAGCATCTTTTCCTAAGTTAGGAAATTTCTTATTTAAATATTCATATAAAGCTATTTTTTCGTTATTAGATGGAACCTTAGGTACTAGAGGCAATTCAAATGGTGATTTGTTATCTGCCAATTCTTGAGGTCTATTATTAATATACTGAAATGCACTTTGTAGCACCTTACTTTGCCTCTCATCAGTCAACTCATATACACCTTCTGAGTCAAGAGTAATCCGGTCAAATTCAAGCATTACTAGTTTATCTGGTCTTCTATTTTTTGTTTTGTAATACAACATGACCTTTAAAACATCTTGCTCTGAAAGCTCTTTTATTTCTTTAAATTTCCCATTTTTAGGATTAGGAACTTTATAAATTTTATTTTCTGTAGAAATATATAACCATTTTACACCACTCATATTCAATCCCCCCAATACATTTAGAACATTCGTTCTTCCAAGAGTTATGAGCGAACAATTGTTAAAAGTTCAAATTATAAATAGCTCTATTTATCTTTTAACTATACAAAACTATGAAATAAGTTTTGATTAAAAGTATCCTGCGAACATTTATATTATATACAGAAGAAACCTCACACATTGACATACACTTTAGTTAAAAAAACTAAAATTTAGCCTTCGCAAAATCAATGTTTTTGGAAAAAAATCCACGAGGATTATTACCTCATGGATTTTCTACTTACGTGAAGTTGAATCAATTAAACTCTTCTAATTTATTTGCGATTTTCATTTTCTAAGATTGGGTACCACCACCTGCTTGATACCAAGTATCTGGATCTAAGAAATAGATTTTTCCATTATTATTCTTAACGACATCATTTTCAATAAGTGTCTTTATAACGGTTTCAGTATCAAAGGCTATGTTATTTGAATGCTTTACGAAGAAGTATAGTCATATCTTCTGTGAAAATCCTGTGAATAGTGCTTTTGAGAATATAATGAAGAAGAATGAGAAAAAAACTGAAATTATAAGTCTGATATAGTTTCAATTGGAGGAGATTCAGTAGTTGTTACTCCTGGTGATGGTAATAATTCTGAAACACCAGAAGTTCCATCAGAACCTGAAACACCAGTGATTCCAGAGAATCCAGAAACACCTAAGGTTACTGTGCAGAATTTCACAGAGGTTGGCAAAGATAGTTTATTCTTTAACATCCAAGGTAAGTTAGGAGCGGATAAAACTGGGATATCCTAAAATATATTATTTTTAACAGAATTTTTAAATATTGAAACTAGTACAAGTATCTCATTTACTACAGATAATACTTCAACTTTAACATTAGTGCTTAATTCAGACTTCTCAAAATATATACTGGTAGATGGAGTTAAATACCAGGCAGCTAAAGGTTTAATTACTGTAGTATTATAGGCTGGAGTTTATACTATTACAAAAGGTGATACTGCTAAGTGGAGTTAGTATAGATGTATGGACACATTGAAGTTAAGTCCTTATCCTAGAAATTAAGAGAGGACGTGTCCGTTATGAAACAAAAACGTTACAACCAAGAATTCAAAGAAACAATCGTAGAACTTTATCGTACTGGTACACCCGTCAATCAACTTGCCAGCGAATATGGTGTGACTGAAGTAACTATCTATAAATGGATTAAATTACATTCCCCAATTGAAGGTGAAGAATTACTTACACCAGCTGATATATCTGCCAAACAGAAAGAAAACTTACGCTTAAAACAAGAGGTGGAAATTTTAAAAAAGGCTATGACCATATTCGCGAAAAAGTGACGGATCAAGAAATTATCGAACATATTAATGAAGAGAAGGCACACTATCCTGTTCAATTGATGTGTCGCGTTTTAAAGTTGCCTAAAAGTACGTATTACCAGGCTGCTCATAAAAAACCTTCGGTATATCATCTGGAAAATCAACTCATTACAGAACGTATTCGTGAAATACATCA
>NZ_JBNNUK010000031.1:0-20842 GCF_050279675.1 Viridibacillus sp. NPDC093762
TTCCATCGAACTATAACAAGAAGGATGACACGGAGAAGCCGGCAACATAACTAAACTTAGACCAAGAGTCCCCGGGGCAGCTTAGCAGGCCTCTGACTTATGAATAGACCGAACGAAGGAATGTAAGCGCACTGACGCTAAGAGACATGGGAGGGTACGTCTTCATAAGTATCGCAGAGATCCATTGTGCATCAAATAGTGGATAAAAAAGCTAATGATTTTCATTAGTTTTAGCGAAGCGTACGCTCAATTTGGTAATAAAAACTATAAATTCAATCATCTGTTTACAAAAGAGATGGAAAAATATTTTCATTACAACACGAAGTGTTGAAAACCGTTGATACATCAATGTTTATAGAGGCAGTTTAGTCGAATAAATAAAATTAGAAAAAAGCGGAATTTTAGTTTGTTTATATTCGTATAATTATTATGACACTTGAAAGGTGGATTTTTTATGTACAAAGTGAATGGTATAGAAGCTTATGAAGCACATAATCGAACTGAGTTATTAGCAGGTTTAGAGGCAAAATCTGAATATATCCTTATTAAAGGAGACTATTATAAAGAAGTAAGAAAGATTATGGATATTCATCTTCCAGAGAACGAAAGTATAGGAGTGGCATTAGGAAGTGCAGGTGTGTTATCAATTCTTAATTATGCAATAGATGCAGTAAGAAATTCATTCAGTAATGCAGATAAAATGGATAAAAAAATTGACAGAAAGTTAAATTCATTCAAGGTTAAAAAGATTACAGATGATGGTTTATTATTGAGCTTAAAGCAGTTAGATTATTAGAACTTGCATACATAGAACTATTTTGGATAGTTCTATGTGAATAAATACACTTAAACAAACGGGTGCTTTACTTCAATAAGGAGTAGAGCCTTTTTCTTCTTCAATTAACGGGGCAGGTTAGTTGAAGAGTATTGTTTAACTTGTGTTCAACAATCGGGCCAGATTGTTGAGGAACGTTTGTAATACAAACAGAAATTTATATTAAAATATTACATCGAAATTGTGGTTAATTTAAGAACTAATGTAAATGTAAACCTATTTTATGTAAACTTAAGCACAAGAGGTAAATTCATGAAAGGAAGGAAATTCATAATGTATCCCACACTTTTATTTAAATCTGTCGGAGGATTCGCAAGTGTTATATCTGGTTTATTCTTAGGAATCGGACATTTGATTAACCTATTAGGGGAGGCAGATGATGGAACTGTTTTTGGTCAAAGCTTAGTATTATTTGGTCACCTAGGTCTTAGCTTTGCTTTTATAGGATTATTTGAGGCACAGGGTAAAAAAAATGGACTGTTGGGTAATCTAGGAATGTTGTTGGGTCTGATTGGTACGACTTGTGTAACGGCAGTTGTATTTGTAGAAATAGCAGGTGTTTCTGGGGTGAATGTAAAACCTATTTTTGATGAAGGCGTTTCAGGCATTATATATACAGTTGGACCATTGTTTTTCGTTTTAGGTATGATTCTAGTTGGAATTTCGGTGATGAAAGAAGGTATTCTTCCTCGTATGGGTGGATTATGCTTAATAGTAGGAACGCTTGTTTTTGCTTTGGCTACTATTATACCAAATGCTGAAGGAATCATCACTGTCATTGGAGGAGCCATTACAGGTATAGGATTTGTATGGCTGGGAGGATATTTACTTTCTGCTATTGGTAAAAGAGAACTAACCAATCAAACAAAAATGAAAGCTTTATAAGCCATAAGTGATAGAAATATATATAACATAACTAAGAGTATACTTAGTGAAACAATAGAATATAAACAATGATATTCAACAATCGGGTGCGATTGTTGAATAAGCTTCACTTTTCTTCTTCAACTAACGCGGGGCTTTACTTGAAGATCATTGAGTTGCATATGCAGCTCTTTTTTCTAATTGGGGTACCGTCAGGAAAATGCGGATTTACAACGTTAAGGAATTTTCATTACTCCATAAGCATTTTTAAGTTATATTCAAAAACCATGCTTTGACATTGTCTAAAGCATGGTTTTTATTTAAACTAATATAAATCTGCTAAGTTGATTTTTTTAACTCATCTATTTATTGAATTCATTAACTGGAAGAAGTATTCAGGTTTGTGAGTCTTATTTAGGTTATACCATGAATGTAATGTATCTGGTGCAAATACATCTAATTTTTTCAGTACTTCCATCGCAAATTCCAGAGGAGCTACTCCTGATGCAGTAACCAAATTCTCACCAGATACCGCAGGTCCCATCTCATGAAATTTTTCTCCTTTATAATTAGGACAAACCATTTTAATATACTCTAAGCCATTGCTTGTATGCTTTCTAGAATCTAGGTATCCCATATTCGCAAGGGCCTCAGTTGCACCACAAATTGCAGCAACAATAGTGCCAAGCTTTAAGGCTTCGCCAATTTTTTTCATGATTGGTTGATGAATAACTTCTCCCCAAGTAGTCCCTCCAGGCAAAACTAAAAGATCTTTACTCTCAAGAGTACACTCATCAAGGGAAATATCTGGTTTTATGCTCAGTCCCCCCATCGTAGTAATCATTTCTTTATTAGCTCCTACTGTAACTACTTTTAAAGGTACTATATCTTTTTTGAAATATCTTCCTGTGTTTAGTTCGGCAATTAAATATCCATATTCCCAGTCTGACATTGTGTTAAATACATATAGATAAACTTTTTTTGTTTGCATCCAATAACACTCCCAATCACAATTTATATAGCAATTATAATTTAACTTCCCTGACAGCTAACGTCAGGGAAGTTATCATACTTGATGAAATTTTATTAATTCCGATAGAACTTCAATAAGTCTTTTCTTTAGACTTATTGGCTCGATAATTTGAATAGATTTACCGTACGGTAAAAGTAAATAAGGTATATATGTATGTACTATATCTTTTTCAAGAAGGAAAACTGCTTGATTTGAATTTCGTTCATGTAAATAATGTCCTAAAAACCAATGTTGGCAAACATCATTCAGCGTACTTTCATTTCCATTAATAACTAAAGAAGTAATCCCTTCCTTATCTTCTATAGTTGGAAGGAGGTTTTTCATAAAAAAGTCACGTGCTGAAAAATTTTCTGGCCGGTTAAACTTATTTTCGGTTAGCATTAGACTTTCAATTCGATCTACTCTAAAACTACGGATATCATTCCTAAGATGACAAAATCCAATCACATACCACTTATTATTCCAATAGATAATTCTGTACGGATCGACCAATCTATAATTTAATTGCTTTTCGCCATTTTTATGGTAAAGAATTTTTACTGAGTACCCGTCAGCTACAGCCTGCTCCAACTCCTTCAAAAAAGGTTCCATAGAGAGTGAACTTAATCGACTTATTACTTCAAGACTAGTTAAATGTTGGTTTATCTTTGTTTCCTGCTCTTGATTTGAGTATTTACTTAGTTTTGAAATGGCCCTATTTAGTGCTTCCCCTCCATAATATCCGGCTTCTTCTGCAAAAACAGCAGCGTGAAATAGTGAAGTTTGCTCTTCAAAATCAAAAAAAAGAGGAGCCTCAATAAAATTGTTTAATAATGTGTATCCACCGTTATGTCCTGGTTCTGAAATTATAGGTACGCCACTTGTTGAAATTGTATCAATATAACGATACACAGTCCTTATATTCATCTCTAACTTTTCTGAAATTTGTTTTGCAGTAATTTTTTCACCCGAACGAAGCATCCATAGAATTGCTAACATATTGTCAATTTTAGGCATATAATTCCACCTCTATATGGAATTTATTTTCTATTACATATTTCCGATTTTTGGTATATCTCATCAAATGTTCCTTTCCGATAGCTTTCTATATAATGAGGCCCTAGACAAATTTGTGATTTCACAAATTTGATTTACAGTCATTTCTCCCTCTTTATAAAGCTTTACTGCATAATTCATTCCTGCATGATTTTTATGGTACTTCTTTAACCGACCTTTAAACTTTCCTTCTTTCTTAGCCAGTTCAATCCCTTCACGCTGCCGCATACGGATAAGATCACGTTCTAATTGGTTTCCCCCCGCCATAACCGTAATTAAGAATTGGCTGTAGGGATTATCTTCTGATAAATCTAGCCATGTATCTTTTAAGGATTTTAAATTTGCCTTTTTACTCCGTATGTTATCGATTAATTCAAATAAATCTTGTGTACTACGAGTAATCCGAGTTAAGTCCGAAACATAAATGATGTCACCTTCTTGTATATCCTCTAACATTTTTTGAAGTTGCTCACGATCTTTTGTTGCTCCGGGAACTTTTTCTTCAAAAGGGGGCTTTACTTGAAGATCATTAACTTGCATATGCAGCTCTTTTCCGGGGCAGTTTACTACAAGAAGAACAAAAAAAGGCAACCTGAAAAAATCAGTTTGCCCTTTTATGTATGTATAATTAAATTATATCATTGTCTGTAACAAATTATCAGTCTTTAATTACTCCATTTTATTGTTAGTCTTAGAAGTAGAGTTGATTGGAGGAAGAGTTATGATTGATTACAGAATACGACCAATAGAAAAGTTTAGTGGGAAAATTGGGGAATTGGTGTCAATGCTTGAACATTCAAGAAGTGTAACATTAAATGAAATTTCGGAACTTAAACAGATTGATTTAGATTATTTACCGAATACTAGTTCAAACTCTATTGGTTCTCTATTATTACATATCGCTTCAATTGAATTTGTTCATCAAATTATTTCATTTGAAAATAGAGATTTAAATAAGAGTGAACTTATGAAATGGGGAACGGCATTAGAACTTGGAGAAAAAGCAAGAGCTGAAACTAAAGGATTATCCCTTAATTATTACTTGAATGAATTATCTCAAATTAGAGAAAATACATTAACACGGCTAAGTTCTAAGAAAGATAACTGGTTATACGAAGAAAACAAATGGGAAAATGGTGTCCCTTATAATAATTACTATATTTGGTTTCACGTTCTGGAGGAAGAAATTAACCACCGTGGACAGATAAGAACAATTAAGCGACTGTTGTTAAATAATAACTGAAATCTTATTCAACTAACGGGTGCTTTACTTGTAGATCATTGAGTTGCGTCCTTTTTCTTTATTGAACTAACGAGGCAGGTTAGTTCAAGAGTGTTGTTTAACTTCTGTTCAACAATTGGGCCAATTAATTGAATAAGTGAATATCTGCATCTGTTATAAAGATGCAGTTTTTTAATTTAGATATGATGCACGATGGAAATTTAAAAAAGTTGTAACGAAATCGATAATTTTATGATACATAGGTGAATGGTCAAACGGAAAAGGGAGGGTAGCAGTGGATAAAGACAATATATATCAAGAATATGGGGATTTTATTTTTAAATACTTATTAACGTTAACAAACAGCCTTGATTTAGCAGAGGAATTAACACAAGAAACATTTTATCAAGCTATCAAATCCATTAATAATTTTCACGATAATGGTAAAGCCAAGTTCTCCACGTGGCTTTGTGCTATTGCTAAAAACGTTTGGCTACAAGAATTGACCCAAAAAAATAAAAACCAAAAATTGAATGAATCATTAAAGAGTGAAAATACAACTTTTTACGATTTAGAAGATGAGTATATAAAAAATGAGGATAAAGTTATGTTTTTTAAAAAGGCTCATCAACTTGATGAGAATAAACGAGAAATACTTTATTTAAGATTGTTGGGTGATTTATCGTTCAAAGAAATTGGTTCAATTTTTGAGAGAACAGAGAACTGGGCAAGGATAACTTTTTATAGGGCAAAACTTGAACTAAGAAAGGGTGAGTAAGGTTATGAAACATAGCGTGTGTAGGGATTTAGCTCCTGCTTATATTGACAAATTAACAAGTGAAGAAACAAACGAACAGATAGAAGAACATATGAATCAATGCGAAGAATGTCGAGATTATTTAAACAAAATGAAAGAAGATTTATTTTTGGACGATGAGAATGAAGAGAAAAAGGACAAAAGGAGTATCGATTATTTTAAAAAGGTACGTACCAAAAACAGAAAAAGAACCTTAGTTATCGTATCATCATTACTAGCAATATTTCTCGCTTTGATAACTGCTTATTACTTCGTGTTTGTAAATATGTGGTTGGCAAATTCCGGTAATGTTGAAACGAATATTCAAAACCACGACACAGCCGTTACACTGTCATTCAAAGCTAAAAAAGACAATCATTATATAATAACAACAGATGCAAAAACAGATGAAGGATACACAGATACTATATTTGTTTATGAAAAAAGAAACGATTTCTCTACACCAGCAAAACTCTTACAAGATGGGGTTAATATAACTTATACATTTTTAGATGAAAACACATTATTACTGGACAATGGCAAGGAAAAAAAGCTAACAGATGATGATAGAGTATCTATACAATATAAAGATAAAACTGATGTAATACCCATAAAAGACTTGTATGATACTGAATAAAGAAAAAAATGTAAGGACTAGGAGCCTGGAGGTTATACCGCAATCGGGCGAGATTGTTTAATAAGCTTCACTTTTCATCTTCAACTAATGGGTGCTTTACTTGAAGATCATTGAGTTGCATATGCAGCTCTTTTTTCTAATTGAACTAACGCAGCAGATTAGTTGAAGAGCGTTATTTAACTTTTGTTCAACAATCGGGCAATTTAATGGAATAACAATTTATTAAATAATTCATGGATGGATTTTATTATGGGGATTAGTGGATATCTGAAATAAGACTGCTTAAAGCCGATAATTTTTAACATAATAAAAGTAATATTAAAAATTAAAGGTGTGATGAGATTGAAAAGAGCAGTGTTTTTAGATCGAGATGGAGTAATAAATGAAGTACTAACTGATCGAGTGAAATTTGTAAACGAACCGAATCAATTTTATTTTTTACCTGGTGTAGAAGAAGCAATTAAAAGTTTAAATGAGTATTTTGATTATGTGTTTGTCGTAACAAATCAAGGTGGAATTGGATTAGGTTATATGAAGGAAAAGCAGTTACGTACAATTCATGACTATATGGTGGCTGAACTGGAGAAAAAGGGAGCAACGATTCATGAGGTTGCCTATTGTCCGCATAAACCAAAGGCTGGGTGTGAATGTAGAAAACCAAATAGCAAAATGATTTTAGATTTAGGAGAAAAACACAAAATTGATCTTGAAAAATCATATATGGTTGGAGATACTGATACGGATATTCAGGCAGGTAAAAAAGCAGGTACAAGAACCGTTTTTATTGGTGAGAGTGATCCATTAGCAAATGCAGTGTGTATAAATTTAAAAGAGGCAGTACAATGGATTATTCGTGATATTAAAAATGATAAGAAATAACCCACAGTGGAAAATTATCCATTATGGGTGTTTTTATCTCAACGCATTGTGAAGTGGTCACGGGTTAGAGCTAATATAATGAATGAAAGAAGAACGGATTCCAAGCGGTGGAATCCGTTCTTTTTCATTGTTTTTTTTTAATGACAAAAGTTATTTTGGTTGGAGTTTTATTGAACGAACGATGAGCTTAGTTTAATAATCTTATCTAGTTCTGTTCAACAATCGGGTGCTTTAGTAAAAGATCGTTGAGCTGTTCAGACAGCTCTTTTCTTACCTCCAGTCAAGTACTTTTAAAAGAATTTCAATGGAATAGATGATTTTGATTTAGGTGGTAGGGGTACCCCTACCACCATGCTGAAAATGGTCGTGATTTAAGAAAATCACAGCTTGTCGAACTTGTGAAAATGGCAAACGATACTATTGAGGGCTATAAAAACCCAGAATTTAGATTTAACGTTAATACTACTTACCAACAATAAAAAGTATGAACATAAAAGCCTTATTATTTTGAAACCCTATTAATTATTAATGAAATTAATTCCATATTTAGATATAATATGCAATAATTACAACGTGTGGGTTATTTATAAAATAACTTTATAATCATTTATATTACACGTAGGAGATGTTCAAATGAGTACAGACTTAAATTTGTGGTTTTCTTTTGGTGCAGGTTTATTAAGCTTTATTTCACCGTGTGTCTTTCCTTTGTATCCTGCTTTTCTTTCTTACATTACTGGGATGAGCGTTTCAGAATTGAAGAATGGCATAGGGTTTCAGCAAAAAAAAGCAATTCTACATACAGCTTTTTTTATTATCGGCTTTTCGGTTATTTATTTAGTACTAGGCTTTAGTGCATCAGCATTCAAGGCATGGTTTTTGCAGTTTGAAGATTTAATTCAGCAAGTTGGCTCGATATTAATAGTTATATTCGGATTCGTAGTTCTTGGGGTGTTAAAACCAAGTTTTTTAATGAAAGAGCATAGAGTGCAACTTAAAAATCGACCATCCGGATATTTTGGCTCAATGTTGATAGGTCTTGCTTTTGCCGCTGGATGGACCCCATGCACTGGCCCAATTCTTGGTTCTATTCTTACTTTAGTTGGTAAAAATCCTGAACAAGGTATATGGTATATGGTTGCTTACATTTTAGGATTCAGTATCCCATTCTTCACACTGGCCTTTTTTGTCTCACGTTTGAATTGGATTCGTAAATTCAGTCCAATTATTATGAAGATTGGTGGCGTAGTAATGATTGTTGTTGGGGTTGTCTTATTTTTTGATCAAATGAATATTTTCAACAGAATTTTAGCGCCAATTTTTGGTGATTTTATTGGGTTTTAAGGAGGAACAGATATGAGAAAAAGAACTGTTTTTCGAACTCTTATCTTAGCAATTATGGTTTTCGGCATTAGTTATACCATTTATAATACTTTCACAAAAGATACTAATCAATTAGTAAAAGTTGGTGATGTTTCACCGGATTTTGTTCTTGAAGATTTAGATGGTGTGAAGTGTAAATTGTCAGATTATAAAGGAAAAGGAGTTGCAAAGGATGAACCTGTTGTCTTAGATACCACTCAGAAGGAGAAAGACGAAGAACCAATAGAAAATACTTTCCCTCGTATGATTGATCAAGAGATAGCGTCTCCTATAGGTGAAAGTATGTTTAATTTTACATATGCTGGTAGAGATCCATTGAAAATATCCTTAGTAAATACTGGAACTGAAAGCTTTTTATACAAAATTCTAGATGCAGATAAGGAAACAGATGTAGCAAATGGTGTTTTAAAAAGTAAAGAAAGTTATGAACAGTTATTTGATGGATTACCCGAAGGCGATTATGTTATATATTGCGTTGTAGAAGAGGAAGAGTCTCCTATAGATATAAAACTAAAGGTAAAGGTAGAGATACTTCGCTAAATAATTTGATTTAAGCAGAAACCACAAGTTGGAAGTATTAATAAGATTTCCAAAAATGCGGTATGGGATATTAATGCACTCATTGAAAAGTATGGAGAGGAACGTGTTATTAATTAAGGTCAAGTCAATATAAATGAAATAAATCGGTGGATAAACATGAATGTGATTCCTAAATCTATAGTCGTACAAAATCTGACAGTTGTTAGCATTATACTGGATTTTCTCATTATATTAAAAATTGCAGATTTACCAGAGAGAGATTCAGTTGCCGAAGATTTTGTGTTTTTAGCTTCTGAACTAGAATGATATTGTCTTTTTATTTTTTTTGCGAAAGGCGTTGGGCTGAGGGGGAGTAATCTGGTCCTATTGAAAGTAGACGATGAGTCCGGTACAATACAGAACTCATTTTACTCAAGCTACCTAATGAAATAACCGTGTCTAACTTTTAGGGGGGAGGGTTATAGGTTATTTGTGTTGTGCATTTTTAGTATAACATGTCTATTTCCATACAGTTTTCGGAAGTTAATCCCTCTAATTGCAACCTCAGATTAATTTTCAAAATAGTTAATAATATTACTATTACAACTTCTCTAACTTAAATTTATTTATTCTATAGACTTCATCACAAAGAAGATCGATATCCTCTTGATTATGACTGGTCATAATAATTGTTTTCCCTTCCTTTTTATAATTAAGTAAGAGACTACGTAATTTTTCTACACTTTCAAAATCTAAAGCATTAAATGGTTCATCTAATATTAACACTTCTTGATTTTCCATGAAGGCTTGTGCTAAAGCCAGCTTCTGCTTCATACCTAATGAATACTTCCGTACTTTCTGTTCAGCTGTAGGCTGAAGTCCAACTAAGTTCATTGTTTTAATGATTTGCTCATCATCAATTTTATTCTGTATCATGGCCAGAGATTTTAGATTTTCAAAACCCGTTTTATTTCCTAGATATCCTGGCCTATCAATTATGATTCCAAAGTTCTTTGGAAAAGTAATATCCTTATGTAAATATTCTCCTCCAATTAATATTTCACCGTGATCGGGTCTAACAAATCCACAAATCAACTTAAATAATACAGATTTTCCAGAGCCGTTAGGACCTACAATTCCGTATATTTTTCCTTTTTCAATAGTTAAATCTATATCTTGAAATATAGTTAAGTCCTTATAGGACTTTTGGACATTTTTCACTTCAATAAGGCTCATTTATAGTCATACTCCCTCAAATACATATTTTTTGTTAAGTAAATAAAATAAACATATCCCTTCAACCAAAACTATGAGGATCAAATACAATGATATAGTCATTGGTGATGTGCCATATATCAAATGGCTGTACCCATTTAAACCCACTGGAATGTATTTATAACCAGGGAATAATAATGCGATAAAGATGCCTATTGTAACCAAATTGGTTGAACTGCTTTTTAAAACTATTTGTAACGTAATCAACAGCAGAAGGTAAATGCTTATTTGTAGAAAGCCATTGATAAAAAAGTGATATAGCAGAGAAGTAATGTTCATATCTTCCACTACTGTCACTCGTAAGGAAAATTCCATGCCTTTAAAATATGCCACTGTTAAAGTCAATATAAATATAAAAATCAAATACATTATTGCCATTAATAAAATATTACGGAACCATTCGCCCATCCATTTAAACATAGACGTGTAGCGAATAATTTTGTAGTAGCTCAACTCTGAAAATTCTCTTGCTAAATAGACTTGTGCCAGATATAAAAAGCCGAAGAATACTACTATGTAATACATATACGACAAGAGAGTATAACCCTCAGATGATGTACCGAAAAAATTAAGGAGAAATAGATCAATTACAGTATTACTTCGGCTGTCTGCCATAAAGTAAGTTCCTAATACTAATACAGAAAGATATACGGCGATGCCCGTCTGAAAAGCAGTAAAGCTGACTTTTTGTTTTCCATCTTTAAATTGCAAGGCTAGATAGATTAATCCAAGCGAAAAGATTGCGATTAAAGGGATAGTGAATGTGGTTTTCCAAAGATTTAATGTTTGAAACATAGCGACATAGTTTGATAAAGACAATTTCGCTAAGTTCTCAGGGAAAAGCTTCCAGGATACAAAAGAAAATATATATAAAATCGTAACAATGAAGCTTATCCATCTCCACGACTGAAGAAAGACATATATAGTAGTAACCGAAGCTAAAATAATTAATGTCGTAATAAAGAACATAACTATTTGATATATAAGAGCAAGAACAGGGAAATCAAAATACTGTCTCATAATGGCAGTAGGTTCAAGTAAGTTACTTCCTGAACTCCATTCGTTTGCAAAGGGGAACCCTATAGTCATGATGAATGCAACTAATAACCAAACGATAATCGTCATAGCTAAATACATTAGAATTTTCTTAGAAACCATGAGTACCCACTTTTTATATGAGCCTAATCTGATCAATAAATGATATTCAAAGTCCTTTACTAAAAAAGTCACATTGAAATATAAGAGGAATGGTAAAACGAAATAAATAATCAAGTTAACATCACTTAATAATGTAATTAGCAGATCCCAAGCATTAACGGATGCATTACTTTCGATAATTGTTTTTCTAATTCCAAAACAATAGATAAAAGTAACAAAACCTAATATAATCCATCTTAACTGCAGCAACTCATTAATAAGAATTCTCAAAATGACCATTCTGTCGAATTCCTTTTCTTAAGATATACATAACTCACTATCACAGTTATTAATAAAATCGTAAATGGTACAAATACAGTCCATAATTCTTGTTGGATTATAGAGTACGGGAAAATTGTATATAATGGTGCAAACTTTGAAATACCTAACACAGCAGAGACAAAGCTCATACCTTGATACCATACAACTGGTATCGATAAAGCAACAAATGCATTATCTAAGATCAGGCATAAGATTAAAGGCAAAGTAGCATATAAAACTCCATTGATACCTACCCAGAGGGAGTATATAAATCCATACACAAAAGGCCCGAAAACTAATAATTGATCGAAAGTTACCGTACCATGCAGATTCCCACTAACCCCAACATTTGAGATAAATGCAACTTGAGGGTTTATATATTGAGCAAACAAGAACGGTAAAAACGCATATAAAAATGAAACCCCAAATGAAAGAAGTGTATTTACCATGATTTTAGCGTTCAAATATGTATTAAAATCTATTCGTATCTTGGTATATGTTAAATAATTATTATTTCTTTCATGAATTATTGTATCCGCAAAAACGAATAATACTAAAATCGGGAAAATCATTGCACCAATACCGTTGAGCAAACGCCCGTAGAGATCGATATTGTCAGTGAAGGAATAGCCATCTTGGATTATTAAGTATTGTATCCATACAGGTAAAGTAATAATAAGAAACCAAGTTAGAACCCTATTAAACGTAAATATTTGCTTAAATTCAACCCCTATTTGTTGTTTTAACATCTCTCTCTCCCCTTCCATCTATTTTATTATCGCCATGAAGAAGTTTACCAGCTACACAGAAAAAAGTTTGATCAAAATTCTGTGAACTGGCAGTAGGTTAGTTTTATAACCAATAAAAAAGGATCTTCTAATTAAAGAACCCTTTTTATTGGTTAATTTATTTTCTTATTATCTTTACTTAGAACATGAATTTCATAAGGACCTGAAAGTGATTTGTTTATTTGTGTATATTGAAAAAATTCATTTGTGAGTTCTTCTATACGTTTTCCTATTTCTTTAGCCTTTTTATCTATACTGTCAATGGAAGTATTAATAATAATGGGATTCTGATCATCTATTATAGTAGTAGATGTAACTTTGAGATCATTTATTTCTTTCAACCCTTGATCTATTGATGGCATAACTTTCATTTCCCAATCTCGTTTTAAATTTGTTTTAAAACGTATTGGTATATCCGTAACATTGAAACCCTTTTCTTGAGCTAACTTTAGAAACTCTTTATGAAAATTGTTAACCTCATTTGGATCAATAATCTCTTTATTCTTTTTATAGAACATTAAGTCTAATTGTACGATGCGTCCATCAGTAGCTGAATATCTAGTTCCTATCAATACATTTATTTTATAAGTTTGTTTCATTATATTGGCTATTTCGTCAATAACCTTTTGTTCATGCTCTTGTTTTTCTGTCTGATTAGTTTTATTCCAATCAGCAAGAACTTTAACTTTATAATCCGTGTATTTTTTTGATTGTAATACTTCTTCAATATTACTTTGAAGGTCGTCTTTTAAATAATTAAAATTCTTTTTAGAATAAGGTCTAATCACAAGAACGACTTCTTTCTTCGCACGAGAAAGGGTTAAATCATAACCATCTGGATAGCCCTTTTTCTTAAACACTTTTTTGTTGAAAGAAGATTCTATTGCATTTTTTAAATTGATCGTTTCGTAATAGGAAATTAAATTATTTTTAATCTCTTTAGATGTGACATTATTAACAGAGCTTTCCATTTCTTTAATATTATTATTTGATGTGCATGCTACCACAAAAAATAACGTAACAAATAAAATGAAAAGCATTAACATTCTATTCAAATAAACACCTCATAAATTATTTACAATTTTGTCCAACGTTGTTAATTGTAACATAGTAATATATTTCTTTAAAAATGAAATAACTTCCGTTATCGGGCGCGATTGTTTAATAAGTGCCTCTTTTTCTTATTCAACTAACGGGGGCGTTGATCCAAGAAGGATTAACGTTCTTTTTTGTTGGAGCTATTGAACTAACGGGGCAGATTAGTTCAATAGTTTTGTTTAACTTGTATTCAACAATCGGGCCATAATGTGGAATAATAAAATTTGTCATTATTTTAATGTGTAGTAGACTTAGTAACTACAGTTTTTTCCTCCTATTTACTAGGAATGAATTTTTTTTGATTTTTTAAACAAAGAGGAGAGTCAATATGGAAGTAATATATTTTGCAGGTGGATGTTTATGGGGAGTACAAGCTTTTATAAAAACTTTACCTGGAGTTAAGTTTACAGAAGCAGGAAGAGCTAATGGAACAAGTCATACACTTGAAGGTGATTATGATGGGTACGCCGAATGTGTAAAAACAGGATTTGATCCGACAGTTGTAACAATTAAGGAATTAATGGGATATTTATTTGAAATCATTGATCCATACAGTTTGAATAAACAAGGACAGGATGTTGGCGAGAAATACAGAACAGGAGTATATAGTGAAAAGCCTGAACACTTAAAAGAGGCGAAGGCGTTTCTTGGTGAGAGAAATGATTATGACCTTATAGTTGTTGAAGTATTAACTCTTACAAACTATATGAGAAGTGCAGAAGAACATCAAGATAGGTTAGCTAGATGTCCAAATGATTATTGTCATATTCCAGAAGAAATATTAAGTAGGTATAAGTAAGGGAGAATATTAAAAGATGGTTTATGAGATCTATAGTTTTCAGAAATGCTTTACCAAATAATAAGGGGAACAGAACTGTTTAATCATTTTCAACGATCAAGCGCGATTGTTGAAGAAGCGTTTCGTTTCTTATTGAACTAACGGGGCAGTTTAGTTGAAGAGTGTTGTTTAACTTGTGTCCAACAATTTGGCCATATTGTGGAACAATTCCTTTTATAAAGGTTTATATAATTAGTATAGATGGGAATGAGGTTGAATAAATGGGAATCCTAGAGAAAATTATTACCTCTGTGCTTTCTACACTTATCTTTTCTCTGTCTTTAGCATTTTTAGAATATACACCAGTGGCAGAACAACAAGCTGGAATTGGTTATAACTCCTTGGAAGGGCTATTTATACTATATTATTTTTATTCATTTCCTATTTATTTATTAGGAGGATTATATTCTTATTTTGTAGATGTATATTTTGATAATATCCAGTTTCGTAATGAATTTTTAAAATATCTTATTGGATTCCTCGTATACGTAGCAGGTGGTTTATTAGTTGTTGGAGTACTTTCTGCAATTATATTGCTAACCGACGGGGGTACTGGTGGATTATTGACATTTGGCTCCCTTATGTTTGGAGCCATGGCAGCTTTATTATTTTACCATATTTCCTTGATTTCTAAAAAAGCATTAAAATTGTTTGCAAGATAGAGAATAGTTTTATCTTCCGTTATCGGAAGCCATTGTTTAATAAGTATCTCTTTTTCTTATTAAACTAACGGGGCAGGTTAGTTTAAGAAGAGGTATAATTTTATAAAAGCTTATAGGTGGTGGGAAGATGACTTTAAAAGAGTTTATTAAGTTCCAAGAAGGTATAGCAATTGGGGAAGAATACTCATTTACATATCTAAATGAAGAATATTGGATAAGCCATAATCCAGGTGCATGTTATCTTACGCGAGTCAGAGGTTCCTTTACTAAAGAGTTTGAAACTTCTGAGGCTCTTTTTAAAAATGGAACAATCGAAGGAAAACTTCTTTCAGAAATTTATATGAATATTGAGTGGTGATAAAAATCATTATTATGTTCTTGTTGAACTAAAGGGGCAGTTTAGTTTAAGAATGTTGTTTAACTTGTGTTCAACACAATCGGGCCATTTAATTTTTATAAACAGGAAATCGAAAAATACTGTCGAATGAGATAAAGGGGTTAAAAATGTATAGTCCAAAATGGAGTAAAGTAAAAAAACAATTAAAAAGTTTTACGTGTGATTCATTAAAAAACCGAATCGATTTTCATATTATTAACTACCGAAAAGCCCATGATCAATTAGGTAGAGCAGTTATTACAGTTGATAAAAAAGAAATATTAAGTATGTGTACAATCATAGCTGAAAGAGAAATGATCAGAAAAGAATGGGATATTAGAAAAGAGCAAAATGTTGAATACGATATTTATGATCATAAGCATAACTTAGAAATGGGAATACAAGCTCATGAACTGATTAAAGATGTGGGAATCTTGGCGCAGTATGACTTTTTTGATGCAGTAGAAGAATATCTTAGTTCCCCGATAGATACTTCTATAAAATCTACTGACATTATTATAAAAGTTCTTTCCTTAATGGATAGACGAGTAGGAAAAAGAACATTAAAAAAACTCAGTGAATCTATTGAAACTGAACATGAGTGTATTAGATATTTTTTAAAATTAAGGTGTGATGCTGATGGGATAAGATTTAGTTAATAAATCTCGGTTTTTCCATATAAGTACGCGATTTTTGAAGAAGCGTCTCATTTCTTCTTCAACTAAAGAGGCAGTTTAGTTGAATAGTGTTGTTTAACTTGTTGTTCAATTGAACAAAACAAAGAAATCATCTCGTTACTCAAAAAATAGTAGAGAAAAGATAAGAGGAGAGAAAAAGCAATGATTGAAAACTGTAAATGTGATGAAACATATGATTTAAGAGTAGAAGCAGATATCGGGGCTGATGCTATATGGTGTAATAAATGCCTCTGTAACTTTGAAATATCATATGTTCCAATTTCCATCGAACTGCAATCGGAATTAACAAAATGGATATTAAAATATGGTGAGTGGATTGATTGGGCTAATGATGGAATAGTTCCTAATGGGATTGAACTTGAAGAAATACATAATCAACAAGGATTAAAGCTAACGGAAAAAGTAATGAAGGAACTTGAAGGGAAATACAAAGTTTCATTTTCCCCTTCTACATTTGCAAAAAGGCATGCAAACAAAAAGAAGTAAACTGCTATTACATAAACGGGTGCGATTGTTGAAGAAGCGTCGCTGTTCTTATTAAACTAACGGGTGCTTTAGTTCAATCAACGAGTTATAAAAACAAACGAACATTTAAAATAAAAGATCGATTCCTTAAAGGAATTGATCTTTTTTGTTAATTTAGGAGTGGGATTTCTTATTTGCTGTACTAAGACGAGGGGTTTGATCTAAGAAGGATTAACGTGAACTTATTGAACTAATGAGTCAGGTAACAAATTGAGGTGATTATCGGTATTGAGCCTGGTCTTTTTTCATGCAACAAATATAAGTAACAATAATTTTTTATAAAGGAAATGGAAAAAGATAATGGATAACAATTTTAATACATTTAATTATTTTGCAACCGATTTACTTCCTCATACGACTTTATTGTGTAACGGAGAGGAGAACCAAAATGGATCTAGCAAAATTAGTGAAAAAAGCAAAAAAAGGTGATGATGAAGCATTTGAACAACTGATTGGTTCTGTTCGACAAAAGCTGTACCGAACAGCCTATGCATATGTTAGAAATGAACAAGATGCTCTTGATGTCTATCAAGAAACAATTTATACAGCCTATATTTCAATAAAGACATTAAAAAAACCTGAAAGTTTTTCGAGTTGGATTACAAAAATTCTAGTTTTTAAATCGATTGATTTCATTCGGAAAGAGTCCCGCCATTTTACTACAGATAATGAGGAAATCTTTACTGAATTAATCGCTTCTGAAAATGTTGATTTTATCATGCATTCGATGGATTTATCAGATGCCTTTAAATTTTTAAATCCTACTGTTAAGACCATTATTTTGTTGAGGTATTATCACGATTTGTCCATTAAGGAAATTGCCACCATCATGAATTATCCAGAAGGAACTGTGAAATCACATTTAAATAGAGCGAAAAAAGAGCTTAGACCCATTTTAAAGGAGGACTATCTTTATGAATAAAGACCAATTCAATCGATCTATCGACAACATAAATGTACCTGTTGAAAAGCTAATGGCAAGGGAGAAGATGGCTATCTTTCAAGCCGAGAAAAAAAGAAAAGTAGGAAGAACCACAAAAGGGTCAATCTTGGTAGCGTGTGGGTTATGCCTATCTTTGCTTGGTTCTGGATTTGTTTCAACAGGCATGGCGGAAGCATTATCAAATATCCCTATAATTGGTCCGATTTATAAGGACTTTAGAGACATTGCCTCAGATAAAATTGAACACGATCAACTTACGACAGTAATTGATAAACAGGATAGTAAAAACGGCTTAACAATGACTGTAAAAGAAGCAGCTTATGATGGTAGCCGGATAATCGTAACAGTTGTTTACACAGGTCAAAAAGAACTTTCGATGAAAGAAGAAACGGCCGGCTTTAGCTATATAACAATTAATGGACAAGAAGTTAAACCAGCGATTGGTTCAACAGGGCAAGATGACATAAACTCGAATACAATAATTGAACATCATCAATTTACCTTTTCTAATTATAATGAATATGGCGATAAAATTGAGGTTGCGGTCCATGGAGAAGATTTATTTGGCTATGAGGGCAAATTGAAGGTGGCTTTCCCACTTGAAAAAATAAAAGGCGATATGTTTGAGTTTTATCCAAAGGCTACAACTAAAACGATTGATAAAGTTTATACATTAACAGCCGACAAAGTAACATTTTCACCTCTATCAACAAGAATAGACCTAACGATTGATTATCCTGTTGAAATGGATGAAAACGATAGTTGGCCATGGTTTGATTTCTCTGTAGTCGATGATAATGGTCATGTATATGATAAACTGAAACTACAAGCAGGCATGGCTGTTGGGAACTATGGTCATCATATGGTACTGACTTTGCCTCCAATGGATACGATACCAAAATCATTTACACTCAAGCCAAGTCGAACAAATAGTGAAGGCTTTAGTGAAGAAATAAAGGAATTAGAATTAGTCGTTCCTTTAAATAAAAGTAAATAATGACCTCATTTGTTTGGTTTACTCATATCGCGGAAGTACCTTAAGCTAACGAACACGCGATAGTTGAATAACGAGTCCTTATTCAACTAACGGGTGCTTTACTTGAAGATCATGAGTTGCATATGCAGCTCTTTTTTCTTTATTGAACTAACGGAGCAGTTTAGTTGAAGAAAAAATTATTAGCTTGTTCAACAATCGGGCCATATAATTGAATAACACTTTTTTGGATATTTATGTTAAAATTTTAGTGAGATTGTGAAGAAATATACTTAACTAAGGAGGTAGGATAGTTGAGTAAGATGACTTTTTTATAACTTATAAAGTTTGATAAAAATAAAATGTTGAGGAGTAATAGATGAAAAAAATTAATGAAATTATTGATATTTTAATTAATAAAGGTTTGATAATAAATGATGGTTTGGAAGTGAAGAGGTTAAAAAGTGGTACAACTAATGGTGTTTTATATACTCTCCTTTATAATGAGATACCGACCTATGTGATGAAAATAGATACCCCTGAGATTATCACTGCAACTAAGGATTTTCTTGTGGCCTATAATGATATAGGATTGTTGCCAGATGTTCTTTATACAGACGATGAAAAAGAATTTATTGCCTACTCTTATATTTCTGGAGAGACCCATTTTAATAGAGGTTCTAAAATAGAATGGATGACACTTTTAATTAAAGAGTTATTCAATGAATACAAGAAAGTGGATAAAGACACACCTTGGGGTAGAATCGATGGAATACATAGAAATTCTTGGTCAGAATTTAACCAAAGTAGTTTGGAGTCTGCCCGAAGGAATATAGGAGATTTATTACCAAGTGAAGACCATAAAAGGATAGAGATTTTGGTAAATAAATTAAAATCATATCATGATCAAGAAGAGAAGTATTATCTACATGGAGATACTGGTGTACATAACTTTGTATATTTGGACACCAAATTAAAAGGAGTCATCGACCCATCACCATTAATCGGTCCGAAAATATACGATTTTACTTATTCTTTTTGTTCTTCGCCTGATAGTCTAAATTTAAGTACGCTTTTTTCATTATTTCCATTGTGGGATAATGATTCTATTAATAAGGAACGGCTTTTGGATGAAGTTCTTTTTCAGTTATATACACGTATTGGAGTATGTATTAAAGTTCATCCGCATGATTTAAATGATTATATGGAAGCCTGGAAAGAATGGAGGAAATATCTTCACTCTAACTAAATAGTGATTCTTCTTCAACTAACGGGTGCTTTAGTAGAAGATCTAAGAGCTGCATAGACAGCTCTTTTTTCTTATTCAACTAAAGGGGCAGGTTAGTTCAAGAAGAACTATATTTAAATGGTAAATAATGCTAATATAGAATATAAATAATATTATTTAGGGGTGCAACTGTGAAATTACATAAGATTTTAGGCGTTGTATTTATTTTTTTATCCTTGACTTTAAGTGCTTGTTCACAAGATGGGAAAGAATATAGTTTTTATGGAAAAAGTAAAAATTGGATTGTTATGTACGAAACTGAGATTAGTGAAGAAAGAGGGTCGGCAGACTATTCAATCGAATACATTGGAAAAGAACCTGCACCTGAAATATTTGGATATAACATAAAGAGTTCATGGTTTGAATTTGGAGTGAATGAAGAGACTTTCAATGAAGAAAATAATGTACATTCAGGTAATAGTGAATGTACTGGTCCTCCTTCTAACGATGACAGTTGTGAAGTTAGTATTAAGGAAAATGAAAAGATGGAAGCAGTGTTGGAGTGGAACGGTAAATCAGAAGTTATTGAAATGTACAGAAATTGATAGTGAAGATTAGGGGATAAGGATTCTTCTCTTATTGAACTAAAGGGGCAGTTTAGTGGAATAGCGGTATGGAAATAATATAATATGGATTTGAAGTATTTCTATAAAGGATGGTTATTGTTGAGCTTAGAAATTGGATTTATATCTAAAGGATGGATTTCAGATATACCCA
>NZ_JBNNUK010000032.1:0-18847 GCF_050279675.1 Viridibacillus sp. NPDC093762
TCTGCTGCACTTTACATGAATGCTGCACAAGCAGGTGTAAATGCCCTTTGTATCTTAACAATTAGTGACCATATCTTTAAACATGAGCAAACAACGCAATCAGAAAGACAAACAGCGTTTACTAAAATGATGGAAATTGCATTAGAACTTGCTGAATAACTATTTTAGTGGAATATAACGAGTGTGAGTTAGAGGAAGTAGTAAAATTATAATATTTTACTGCTTCTCAATGTAGCAATCGATTTCATGAAATAATAACATCTTAAACATTGGATTAAATTAAATTTTTTTAAGACAGGGAGCCATAGAATGGTCGCAATAAGTGAAAAATCATCAGCATCGCAAAACCATAATGTAAAAAAGGCAGTACCTATAATTTTACTATTCTTTGTATTTGCTTTAACTATTGATAATTCGTTTAAATTAGTTTCAGTAGCAATAGCAGATGACCTTGGAATTTCAGTAACAACGGTTAGCTGGCAAGCTACTCTTGCAGGTCTTGTAATTGGTATTGGAGCAGTTGTATATGCTTCCTTAGCTGATTCGATTAATATCAGAACGCTTTTAATTGCGGGTGTTATTATGATTTGTGCTGGTTCTGTGCTGGGTTACGTTTTTAAAGATTCGTATGCGATGATTCTTTTTTCTAGAATTATTCAAACAGCTGGTCTAGCTTCTGCTGAAACATTATATGTGATTTACGTTACAAAGCACTTGCCAAAAGCTGAACAGAAAAAGTTTTTAGGGTTTAGTACAAGTAGCTATTCTTTGTCACTTGTAATTGGTTCTGTAACAGGAGGGTTTGTTTCAACATATTTACATTGGACGACTCTATTTATAATTCCTTTAGTATCAATAGCTCTTGTTCCATTTATCATGAAATATTTACCGAAAGAAAAGTCTACAAAAGGCTACGTTGATGTAATTGGATTATTTTTGATTGCAGCAATTGCTACATCGGTAATTCTCTTTATTTCAGACTTTAATTGGCTATATCTATTTGGTTTTATTATTGCTATGACGTTATTCTTAGTGTATATAAGTAAAAGTCCTAAAGCCCTAATAGATATTTCTTTCTTCAAAAATAAGAATTTTATTAGAACTTTATCAGTTGCATTTGTAATTTATTCAGTTCAATTAGGCTATATTTTTACTTTCCCATTTATTCTTGAAGGGGTATATGGTTTAAAACTAGATGTTATCTCATTATTATTAATCCCTGGATACTTTACAGCAATTATTGTTGGTATGCTTTCTGGGAAAATTGCAAAATATTTAAGCAGTAAACAAGCGATCTCTATTGCACTAGTTGGTATTACTGCTAGCTTATTAATTCCAAGTTTATTTGTTGGTAGCACTGTTGTCATTTTTGTTATTTCTATGATGTTATTCTCAGCTTCATTTGCTTTCATGTATGCACCTATGCTTGAAACATGTATAAGAACAATACCAAAAGATAAAACAGGAACAGCAATTGGTTTCTACAATTTAACATTGAATGTGGCTTGTTCTATCGGTATCACATACACTGCAGCAATGCTTGATAAAGTAGAAATTTCAACTATCCTAATTGTCCTTTCAATTATTGCGGTTGTTAGTTTAGGGATGTTTGTGACTCTATTAGGTAAATCAGCAAAAACTAATTAACGGAAGTTAGTTCAAGTAAATGTGTCACAGATAATAAACTGTGACACATTTTTTATTATATATTTGAGATATTTAAAGATTTAGTAAGTTTATCATACATATTAAAGAAACAAATAGACGAAAATCCATAATATAAAAATAGTATAGGTGTGTGAAGATGGAATTCAAAATCGCGAACATGCAAGAAAGAAAAAAATCATTGTATATTACTGTGTATGATGAATTATATAAACACATCATGAATGGAACGTTCATATTAGATAGTAAATTACCGGCGGAACCCGAACTAGCAAAAATGTTCGGAGTTAGTAGAATGACATTAAGACAGTCACTTTCTCTACTACAAGACGATGGTCTGATTAAAAGAGTGCATGGAAAAGGGAATTTCATTACTAAAATCCTAGCTAATAATCAAAAAATAGGTTTAGAGAAAATAGAGAATCCTCTATATAAATCTCATACGAAACAAATAGATGATGTTGAGATGAGTTTTAGCATTGATTTGGATAGTGAATATACGCAGCAAGTATTATGTAGAAAGTCTGCCGCCATTGTTGCGTTTGAGCGATGGTATAAAAGTGCAGGGGAAGTTGTAGCTTATTCTTTTACGAATATGGCGATTGAAGCAGTATCTGAAATGAATTTAGATTTACAAGATAGTGTTCAATTATTAGAAATGCTGGAAACCCAAATTTATGAGCTTGCAAATAGATCTACGATTGAAATAAAGCGTTCAACGTCTGTTAATTCCTCATCACAGAAACATAAAGTAGTTGGTGGAGAAGACTGTAATTTATTATTAGAGAGTGTTTTTATTCATGCGAATTATCCAGTAGTTTACAATAAATACTATATACCTAGAGAGTATAGTTGCTTAAAAGTAAATGCGGTAAAGTAGAGTATGGAATGGCTAGTAACTTTACATATGCATTGACTTGGAACAACTGTTTGTACGATTTACTTGGATAAGCTGAAGCAGTTGTTCCATTAGAGTTATTTAGAAACGGACTTTTCGATGAGTCTTTTATAACTTAGAATAATTGCCATGTTTAAATGAAACTTTGTAATTGTTTTAATAAGGTGAACCGTATCATAACTAAGTGAGGATTATATTAATCTCATAAAAGTACAATAGTTAATACTATATCTAAAGAAAAGGCTTGCTGGATGGCAAGTCTTTTTATTTTTCATTTTCTCTTGACCTTCAGTCTACTATAACGTCTAACCTCTAATAGAGATTTGTAAAATATCTCTATCTTTCAAATTTATATTAACTGAATAAATAAGTTATTTCTAATATTGAGGTATAATTATCGTGACAAAGAGCGATTATGTATCAGAGAAAAGTGAAATAATAAAAAATTAAGCGCAGGATTTATGAATGGGAGTGCAGTTATGAAAATTCTATTAGCCGAAGACGATCCTCGTTTAGGCAAGATGTTAGAACATATGCTAAAAAGAAAAGAAGGATATTCAGTGGAATGGTATACAAATGGAAATGAAGCATATGAATATGCTCTGTCTTCACATTATGATGTATTAATTTTAGACTGGATGTTACCTGAACTAGATGGAATTTCGATATGTCAAAAGCTAAGAAAAAGTGGATATACAGGAGCAATAATAATTTTAACAGCAAAAGATAATGTTATGGATAGAGTAAAAGGTCTTGATTCTGGGGCGGATGATTACCTAACAAAACCGTTTGAATTTGAAGAACTTTTCGCCCGTATTCGTGTTCTTGCTAGAAGAAATTTTGCACCTTTACATGGGGACGTTTTCATTTTGGGGGATCTGACTATAGATCGTACAAAACATACTTTACACCGTAAGGGCATTGAAATATCTTTAACCCCTCGTGAGTTCCATTTATTGGACTTATTAATCCGGAATAAAGGAAAGGTTCTCACACGTGAAGTAATTCTCGATCGAGTATGGGGTTACCATGCAGAAGTGGGGAGTAATTCCGTTGATGCATATATTAAATTACTTCGAAAAAAAATAGATGTACCTGGAGAAAAAACTATTATTAGTAGTATCCGGGGAGTAGGGTATTCAGTTGAAACATAATATAAACTTATTCGCTACTACAAGAAAAAATCTAGCACTATATAACAGTAAAATGCTAATTATTTTCTTACTGCTATTTAATGTCGTAATAAGTAGCTTCCTTTTTATAAATATGTACACTGAACAAAAAGTCGAGTTATTCGATATTGCTAAACAAGAGATTAAAGAGTTAAATATAAACAAAGCAGGATCTCAGAATGATGATAAGAATAATGTGCCAGTCTCTAATATAAATAACTTACAAGGAGTATTCTTAACTTATTATTTGGATACAAATAAAGAACTAATAATAATGGATGAATTTTCACCCGAATTACGTGAATCTATTATGGGGAAAGTGGAAAATTGGAATCCAGATAAAATGGAAACTAAATATGAAAAGATACAATTGTCCCATGATGAGTCACTCTATCTACTCATAGCTTCACAAAATATTTATGAGAATGGTGTGCAAAAAGGAACTATTTATGTTGGTAAAGATATTACTTTTTTAAGAAGTATGTTTATTCACTTTTTATTTATTCTAATTGGAATATCACTTTTCTTTTTGATTATTGCACTTATAGTTGGACAAATAATGACTAAACGGGCGATGAAACCAATTATTAATTCGTATACTTTGCAAACTGAGTTTATTGCCGATGCTTCCCATGAGCTAAGGACACCTTTAAGTGTTTTGAAAGCTGGGATAGAAGTCATTGAATTTGAAGAAGGTAAGAAGTTTTCATCATTTTCTAAAAGTGTATTATCAGATTTAAAAGAAGAAATAAGAAGTACAACACAATTAGTTAATAATTTGTTATTTCTAATACGTTCAGACTCAGGGGAACAGGCAACTGTTGTTGAAAGTTTTGATTTGTTAGAGTTAATGCAACAAACCCTACGCTCTTTTGGACATATATCAGAGGCAAAGAAGATAAAGCTGAATTTACAAGTGCAAAATCCATTAATTGTATGTACACAAAAAGAAAAATTAAAGCAATTGATGTATATATTAATTGATAATGCAATAAAGTACACACCAAATGGGGGGAAGGTAAGCGTTTCGTATATACTTAAATCTGATAGTCAAATTGAGCAACTCTATATTGAAGTTAAAGATACTGGGATTGGTATTTCTAAAGATCTTTTAGAGCGAATATTTGACCGTTTTTATAGAGTAGATAAAAGCCGTTCTCGAAACAGTGGAAGTTCTGGTCTTGGACTATCAATTGGTAAATTTATTGTAGAATCATTAGATGGCACGATTGAAGTTTCAAGTACAGTGAATAAAGGAAGTGAATTTACTATAATAATTCCACTAGTAAATAACGACTAAAATACAAAACCATGTTTTTCATTCACGTTAGAAAAGATTAATAACTAATCTTTTCTAACGTTTTTTCATTTATTTTTCATAATTGTATTATATAGTTTCACCATAAGGATTGAGGGGCAAAAGTTGCATTATACCTCATTTAATCTGAAAGGTTTTTTATGCTACAACAGAGATTGAGAAAGATAAGGGAGGAATAGTAAATGGAATATAATAATCAAGGTAATAGTAGAAAACAGGCATTGATATCTGCTGAAGCCGGAGAAATACAACAAAACGACAGACAGATGCTGTACAAGGTTCCTGTAGTCATCACGATATTCTTCTGGATCATTAAGATTATGGCAACAACGGTAGGGGAGACCGGCGCAGATTATATGATTGAAAAGTTAAATATGGGTTTAACCATTACAACCATTGTCATGAGTGTTCTTTTGATTATCATTTTGTTAATCCAGTTCAAAGCTAGAGTCTATGTGCCAAATATATATTGGCTTACAGTTGTGTTAATCAGTGTGGTCGGTACACTGATCACTGATAACTTAACTGATAATTTAGGAGTCCCTTTGCAGATGACTACTATCTTCTTTACGGTGGCACTATTGGTTACCTTTGTGGCATGGTATGTAAGTGAGAAGACACTATCCATTCACTCCATCTACACGACTAAGCGAGAAGCTTTTTATTGGTTGACCATTCTATTCACCTTTGCTTTAGGTACTGCAGCTGGCGATCTTATAGCAGAGGGACTCGACTTAGGTTACTTGACGTCTGCTCTAATATTTGCCGCACTAATCGGGCTGGTGACCATTGCTCACTATGTATTCAAATTGAGTGCAGTGTTGGCTTTCTGGATTGCTTATATTCTGACCCGTCCTTTCGGTGCATCACTAGGAGATTACCTTTCACAGTCACAACATGCAGGCGGCCTTGGTTTAGGTACGTTCGGTACGAGTGTAATTTTTCTTTTAATAATCATAATCTTGGTCTTCTACTTGACTAAGACGAGAAGAGATGCTCCAAGCTTAACTGAGGAATTGGGTAAGAGCTGATAGCAATTAGTAAAATGCAAATCACCCATATTTATATATATATATTTAGTATACTGTTGGGAATTATTGAATCTATCGAAAGCATTAAACAAGGGTCTCCTCGGTTTCCCTTATTAAGAAAAAAAATTATTAAAGCACATTAATACATTGAACTTTACAAAAAAGGTTAGACACATTTAGTTAAGCAGCTTCTAAGACCTGAATTCGGTATTCCACCGAGCTTAGGTCTTTTAATTTTCCTTTCATTCGTATAATCTGCGAGCAACTGTTCAAAGTGGGTCAAGGATTCAGATTTTTGTATGTACAGGAGACAGATTTTAATAAGCAAAAGAAGTTTTCGGTGACTTATTAATGAAACATTCAGGTAAAATAACCTATCATATTAGTTGGTTTATCAAAAAAATACTATTATATATAATTATGACTACGATTAGTGTAATGTAAAAGGGCACACATTTTATTAGAATTAAGGAGAACTACAAGCATGACAGGAAATACTCACATCTTAGGCGGCATTACAGCAGGTCTTGCTTTTGCACAAATTTCAAATTACGATCCATTGGTACTCATTGGTTCAAGTGTTGTAGGAGCGTTGATTCCAGATATTTGCCACAGTGGCAGTAAAATAGGACGGACGTTCCGTATCACATCAAAAATCGTCAATAAGATATTTGGTCATCGTTCGTTCACACATAGTTTGCTATTTTTATTATTAATGTCTGTTGTTATGAATACATATATTTCATATGAATCCATCACAGCAGGTGTATTACTAGGAATGGTCAGCCATTATCTGCTTGATATGGCTACAAAAAATGGTATTAAGTTATTCTTTCCACTAAAAATCACAGTACGATTACCGCTTACAACTCGAACAGGGAGTAAGGTGGAAAATATAGTTGCTATTGTATTAACAATTATTAGCGTGTATTTTGCCTTTGAAACTATTGTTCATTTACTCTAAAACAGGGATTTCCTCTTAAGTCTTTATTGACTTAAGGGGATTTTTTAATAAGAGGTAAATCATCAAATGCACTTACAAAAATGTTATAATATGGATTCGAATGAAGGGGATCGAGCGATTTGAAAATATGTGTTGATTAATAGTTCTATTTAAAACGAAAAGTATGGGAGTGTGATGTATGAGGAAGCAAAATTTTAAATTGAAATATCAGTATGAAAATATGACTAAGGGAAATGTTGAAGTATGGTTTTCAGAACCAAAGGAATCTTCCACACAACAATATATCACGACAATACCTAATCTTATACCAGAAAAAGTTTCTAAACATTCCTTTTTGAATAATCTATGGTATTACAATCTAGATCCAGGTCAAAAATTAGAAATAACAATTGATTATCAAGGAAGCAGAAGAGATAAAAGTTATACATCGAATATAACAAAAGAAGAAAAGGAGTTCTTTTTGCGTTCTACAAATCTAATACCTGTAAGTGAAGAGATAAAAAAAGAAGCACAAAGGATTGTAGAAGGAGTAAGTACAGATATTGAAAAGGCTAAAAAATTATTTCTATATATTATAAAAACGTACAAGTACGCCTCACATTTTTCTGGAAGAGGGGTTGCAGTTTTTCAAGAAAGGAAAAAAGGTGACTGCGGAGAGTTTGGTGCAATCTTCTGTTCGTATTGTAGAGCTATCGATATTCCCACAAGAATGTTATATGGAACCTGGACACTTAAGAAATTTTCACCTCATGCATGGAGTGAAATTTATATTGAAAATGAAGGATGGATTCCGGTTGATCCGAGTATGGGTAGGATGAAGATGTATTTGCACCCATTTATAAATATATCATCAGCTATACATTATGGAGTTTTCCCGAATAAAAAAAGATATTTTGGCGATCACGAAGGGAAAAGATTAGCATTTTCCATTGACCCTGAAAGATTATTGGATCCGAAATACATTGATAACCTAGAATATTCACAAGATATAACAAAAGAATGTATTGCTGGGAAAGAAATAGCATGGGGCTATGAGTCAATAGAAGGTAAGGCTCCTTTTTTGCAGCCTATGTATCCAAAATTACATAGTAAAGAAACTCAAACATCGATCAAAGTATTATTTGGAGAGTGGACTGGACAACACACCTCTATTCTGAAGAATTTAACTTATAAAGTAAAATTGGCAAGTTTCAATATTGGTATTCTTCTCATAATTATAGAAATGATCAATGATTTCATTTTAAAAAACGAAATGTTGCATAATTTACTACCACTCTTAGCATATCCATGTCTATTATTAGGCACGATTCTATCCATTGTAAGGAATGAGGGGAATCTACTTCTGTATGTATTCGGCTTTTTCTTAACGTTGACATGTTTAAGTATACTTACGAATATTTAAGAGGACCAGCCACCGATATTATGTCGGATTTCATTAAAACTAATAATCATGACAATTCATAATTTGAGGTAATTCTGAAGTTATATAAATTTATGACCATCGTCTAACACATGGGAGTTGAAGTGAAGATAGATGGCTCTTAAATTCTGCAACACTGAAAATTAAATACACTTGAAACTGTGCAAACGGTATAATAAATAGGCAGAAGTAAACATTAAAAAGAAATGCATTGTGTTTTTATAGAAAGAAGATAACGAAAAAACATAAAATGTTTTTCGTTACTACTTCATATAAGAGAAAGTGTATATAAAGACCAAAAGGAGAAACCATGACTAAAAATAATGAAACAGGTTGGAACTTTGACAACAGTTATAGCCGTTTGCCGAACTCATTTTTTTCAAGTATTAATCCAACTCCTGCAAATTCGCCGGAGTTGATAATTTTCAATAGTGAGTTGGCAACATCTTTGGGTTTAGACGTTCAAGAATTACAAAAAGAAGACGGTATTGAAATATTTGCAGGAAATCAGATTCCTGAAGGCGCTTCGCCACTTGCTCAAGCATATGCGGGGCATCAATTCGGCCATTTTAATATGCTGGGAGATGGCCGAGCAGTACTGTTAGGAGAGCACATTTCACCAAATGGTAAACGAATGGATATTCAGCTTAAAGGTTCAGGTAGAACTCCATACTCCCGCGGGGGGGATGGTCGTGCAACACTAGGACCAATGCTACGAGAATATATCATCAGCGAAGCAATGCATGCCCTTGATATCCCTACAACCCGTAGTCTTGCAGTAGTAACAACAGGTGAACCAGTTTTACGCGAAACCGAACTACCGGGTGCAGTTTTGACTCGTGTGGCTGCTAGTCATATACGTGTCGGAACATTTCAATATGCTGCAAACTTCGGTACGATAGATGAACTCCGAGCCCTTGCTGATTATACACTTGAGCGTCATTTTACTAACATTGAAGCTAATGAGGACAAATATCTTTCGTTACTTCAAGAAGTGATCGAGCGTCAAGCGAAGCTTATTGCCAAATGGCAACTCGTTGGTTTTATTCATGGAGTGATGAACACCGATAATATGACCATTAGTGGTGAAACTATTGATTATGGTCCTTGTGCTTTTATGGATGTCTATGACCCAGAAACAGTATTCAGTTCCATTGATACTCAAGGGCGCTACGCTTATGGTAATCAGCCGTTTCTAGCGGGTTGGAATCTTGCGCGCTTCGCTGAAACCCTATTGCCTTTACTGCATGATAATCTGGAGCAGGCTATCGAATTAGCCCAAGATCAACTATCAGGTTTTAATGAGTTGTATCAATCCAATTGGCTCGCAGGAATGAGAGCTAAGCTTGGGATATTTAACGAAGAGGCCGAAGATGAAGCTCTTATTAACGGACTCTTAAGTATGATGAAGAAGTATCGTGTAGATTATACTAATACTTTTCGCGCTTTAACTTTAGACGCGATGGATGAAACTGCCCTTTATGGGACTCAAGAATTTGCACAATGGTATGAGCTTTGGCAAGCTAGGCTAAGTAGGCAGCAGGAATCTCAAGCATCATCGAATCAGTTAATGCGGGATAGTAATCCAGCGGTAATCCCACGTAACCATCGGGTTGAAGCTGCACTAGAAGCAGCAGTGAAGCAAGGTGACTATAGTGTGATGAAGCGACTATTAAATGTACTTTCAAATCCTTATGAGTATTCAGGCGAACAAAATGAATATGCTACGATACCTACATCAACAGTGCCATACAGTACTTATTGCGGTACTTGATATAGAAGCATAAGAGAAATACTTTATTAGTTTGAAAAAAATTAAAATAAAGAGGTTTAATAAGTCCAATTTTGACTCATTGACGCCCTGTTTTGAAAATCAAGAATGTTGATTAATCAACATTCTTGATTTTTTTGCTTTTCAGGGACTCTTTAACTCTTTTTGAAAATAAATCACTTTTAAAATCAGTTTTATCATTACTCAATCATCTTTTCTAATTGAAGCAAGTAAAGTTTTAACTCTTTTCTCTTTTTGTAGATTGAACAGGAGAGTGTGAGTAACATTAGCAATTTTTTGAAAATGGAGGAAGTTTGTATTTTTATTATTAACTATTTAGCAGATTTTAGCGATTTTTCAGTAGTTTAATATTATACTAATATTGTATATAAGGAGGAGATACATTTGCACGCATTTTGGAACTTCCCAGCAGCTGCTGGAGGTATGATTAATTCAATTAATAATGCTGGTATTGAAACATTTCGAGGAAATGAAATTGATTCACTTACACGTGAGATTTGTCAAAATTCATTAGATGCTATAAAAGATGAGACAAAACCAGTGGTGGTTGAGTTTAATAGATTTATGATTCCAACAGACAAGTTCCCGAATAAAGAGGAATTTTTGAGTATATTAAATAGGTGTGAAGTCACCTGGAAAGACAAAAATGATAAAAGTGAACAGTTTATTAAGCAAGCGAAACAAATGTTGAACGGTTCCGAAATATCGTTTTTACGCATTAGTGATTTTAATACAAAGGGGCTAGAAGGGGCGAAAACCGGTAAACTTGGTACGCCGTGGAGTTCTCTTGTGCGAGAAGCCGGTTCATCTAATAAAGGAGATAGTTCAGGTGGAAGCTTTGGTATCGGTAAATCTGCACCTTTTGCGAACTCAAAATTACGTACTTTATTTTACGCTTCACAAGATCAAGGAAATTATCAATCTTATATCGGTGTAGCCAATATCATGTCTTATAAAAAGAATGAGGAATTGACGACTTTAGGAACAGGGTATTTCACAGATAACTCTATTTCTAATGCGATTGAAGGTCAGTTACATATAGATTCAACTTTTATCCGTAATGACTCGGGGACAGATATTTATGTGGCGGCATTTGATCCAAATAGTGATTGGAAACAAACCGTACAACAATCAATTCTTAAAAACTTTTTCATTACCATTTGGCAAAAAAAACTAATAGTAAAAATTGAAGATAACATTATTTCTCATGAAAATATCGCTGCACTCATTAAAGAACTAGATGATAGTGTTGAAGTTTTTAATCATGTGAAAAGATATTTTCAAGTACTGACAGATCCACAAGCAATAAGTATTCCTTATCCTAAAAAAGTGTATAAAACAATAGGCACATTCGAGGAAGGCGAAGCTACGCTATACATCATGCAGGGTGATGACTTAAATCGAAAAGTTCTGATGACACGAAAAGCAGGCATGCGTTTGTTCGAGCAAAATCGTATTAGTGGAAGCATCTCATTCACAGGCTTATTGATTATTACGGGTAGACAAATGAATGCAGTATTTAAGCAAATGGAAAATCCAGCTCATAATGAATGGCAACCTAGCCGCTATGAAGATAATTCAAAAATTGCGGAAAAAGCCTTCAAAGATTTAAAAAGCTTTATAAAAGAATCTGTCCATGAACAATTTCAAAATGTAGTAACGGATTCAATGGATGCGATTGGACTGAGTGATTTTCTTCCTGATACATCGCTTTTAGAAGGTACAGGGGCTGATCTGCAAGAATCACTAAACATCAAAATCAAGTCAGTCTTAAAAAAGAAAAAACAAAAGGTGAAAAAGAAGCCTAAGAAAAAACAACAAGATCAATCTGCAATGGAAGAACTAATAGGCATTATCGATGGTGGAGATGAAGGTGGTACAGGAAAAGATGACGGTACCAATGGCGGATCGGAAGGACAAGGTGGCGGAGCAGGTAATCCGAACCCAGATTTCGGCGAAGGCGGTGCAAATGGTGGCGATAATCCACCCGGAAACGAAACCAAGGAAAAAAATAAATTTATCGAAACAACAGTAAAGCAGCTTTGTTTATCAAAAGATAATGGGTTGTATCGCGTTGTTGTCAAAGCACCTAAAGGCTTTGAAAAGGGGCGCCTAGAATTTAAAGCACTTGGCGAACAAAGTGAAGTGAAAATCCCAGTTAAACAATTAACAGGTGATGGGCTTGAAGAAATCAGCATTAATAACAATACAGTTCGTTTCAAAAATAAAGGAAAGCAAAAACAAATTGCTTTAAATGTGGAAATTGATTATGAAGCTTTTTGTCGATTGGAGGTAAGTTTATATGAAATTTAGTGCGAACTTCCCGTATCCAGTGTTGGCAGATAACAATGATGACTATACGAAAAAAAGTTCATTCGACACTTTGATTGATGTTAAACAATCATTTGGACAATTATCAATTGAAATGCGAGCAGTATTAAACGATAGGAAAATTGAACAACTCATTGCGAATAATCATGCAGAATATGCCCTACACATTGAATGCTCTCCAACCAGCTTCCGTAAAGTGTTTAAGTCGAAGGATTCTAATATTTCGATTGAAATTCCATCCGAACAATTGAGTGGGAAAATCGAGGTACATACGTTTATTCTTGCAACAGATACTATTACAAACTATGAGAATCCAAATTTAGATTCATTTTATAGCGGGTTTCCGGTTCAGTTTGAAAAAGGAAGTATACTAGCACTGGGTGAGGCAGCAGATATTCATATCTCAGAAGATGATTTAGAAGCTCAAAATTTACCTTCTATCATTAACGTTCGTCGCTTAGAAAAAGGCGATAAAATGACAGTGGATTTAGTAACAGATTATATATTAGTTGGCCTACCAACAGATATGTATCAACACTATGCAGCGAATGCAAATTCTCGATTAAAAGATACCATTCTATCGCTTGTCTTTTTACCAGTTTTAATTGAAGTCTTTGCAACAATTAGAGAGCATGAAGAGGAATATAGTGAGTATAAATGGTTCCAAGTACTTGAACGGATATTTGAAGCAAGTAATCATCAATTACACCAAATTAGTGAAGGCTCACTTTCTGTCATGGAAGCTGCACAGCTTGTCCTCCACAATCCATTACAACAAGCATTTAAAGAAGTTGAAAAATTGAATAGAATGGATGATTAAATGATGAAGTTACAATTTATTTCTGAAGATGCTCTACAAGATTTACGTTTGAATTTTAATGATAATGTGCAGCATTACTATCAGCTAGATAAAGAATGGTTCCAAAATTATTTAAGTGAGCCAGGACGTTTAATTGAATCGAAAATCGATTTTGTTATGCCACAGTTTTATCTAGATGAAGATTATTTAGTGAGCGACGGTCAAAATGTAAAAATAGTCTATGAGGCACTGAAACATTTAACGATTTCACAAGCAACTCAGGAACGTCTATGGGTGGGATTAGCACATCAACAGTTACGAGATTTTATGTTTTACCGTATTGCCAAAGATGCGAAAATAAAAAAGGATCAACAAATCAAGTCTGCTATGTTTTTCGAATGGGGTCATAAACGCTCCCTTTTCGTCCATAAGTTATCACGTTTATGGTGGACAGGTTATATGACGTATGATGAGGAAAACAAGGATAATCCCTATTGGCTAACAGATTTCTTTTGTGAAGCAGATTTTTCAGCGCGCGCAGTTCTATTCTTCTCAAGTAATTTTAACTCCAATGATGTGATTCGTAAGGGGGTTCTCAAGGCATTAATACAATTAAAGCAAGAAGGAATTGAAATTAAACGTGACCACTTCGTAGAAGCATGCAGATATTTTAATGTTGTAGGAGGTGCAACCATTTTAGATTTACTTTCTGAAAAAGAAATTAAAGAAATGGCTTTAACCCGTCTTCGCAAAGTATTTACGTTGGAGCTGGTTATGTGATTTAAAATCTAATATTCCAGTAATATGAAATAAGGTTTGGTTCTTTTTACAATAGAACCAAGCTTTTTAGGGTGCTCTGTTAATAATGTTGATTAACGGAGCATCTTTATATCTGAAAAATTTTTGTTAACATACTAAAGTAATAATATTAAATGAAAATAATAAAGTGTTGAGCCAATATATGTAAAAAGGTAGTATAATAGATATAATTTCTATTATAAAGTTATGAAAGGGAGTGGCTAGATTGACAAAAATTTTTTTCGGGAAATTTAATAGGCAATATCCTGAACAGTTTGAAGATAAGTTCTATGCTGCAGGAGAGCAAAATAGTTCATGGTATGGAGGAATTAAACCAGGAGACATTGTATTTCCAATTTACTCTTCTAAAATATCAGAAATTTGGAAAGTAAGGGAATATACAAACTTTGAAAATCGAATTAACGAAGATGGTGTTGTTACCTTTGATTTATTAATAAAATTGAATAAGCCAATATCAATACAGCAGTTTATAAAATATCCGTATTTCAATTTCGATCTAAATTTATTAAATAAAGTAACAAAAGCTACTAAAGGCTGCGGCTTTTTTGAAATTCAGTTGACTGATGATGCTCCAAAAGAAATTACTATGTTTGATTTTACAAAAGAAAGAAGAGTATACATATCTTATGAAAAAACAAACAACTTTGAACCAAAAGAAAAAGACATTAATGTAAAGTTAAATAGTAGTAATGAAATTATTTCAATTGACGTCTTTCAAAATAGTGACTGGCAAGTAGATGAGCCACTCCAATCTTTATATAATTCTAAGAATCCTAAAAAATATTCGCTGGATGAATTATTGATATTTGCTTTAGATGAAGCAAAAAACAAAGCAAAATATTTGAAAATAGTTTTAGAAGACTTAAAGGGAAAAAGATGTTTTATCGTGGATCATCCAGTTCATTTATATGACAATATTCTAGTTGGACGAAGAAAAACACCGAGAAAAGGGGAATCGAACAATAAAAATGAGGTTCCAAATGAATCAGAAAATGAATCTGAATCTATAATGGACGAAATTATGGCAGATTATCATAAATATGCAAAGATACTTGAGTTTAACCCTAATATTATTCTATATGGGCCACCAGGAACAGGAAAAACGTTTACGACAAAAAGAATAATAGAAAGCTTTGAAATGAAAAATGAGGGCCATTATGAACCTTATGAAAACATTGAAAAAGAAAAACGTGTGCAGTTTGTAACGTTTCACCAGTCATATTCTTATGAAGAATTTATAGAGGGAATTCGTCCAAATCTAGATGACGAGAATGGGGAATTGAGTTACAAAATAGATGATGGGATTTTTAAAACGTTTGTTCAAGCTGCTTCAACACAATTTTATAAAAATGAAATTCAAATGGAACAGTTAAAACTAATTCAATCATCATCAAGAGTTTGGAAAGTATCATTAGGACGAAGAAATGAAGATGAAATTTATGATTTCTGTAAAAAAAATAAACACATTTCTGTTGGATTCTTATATGGTAAAGATTTAACTGAAAAGGATTATGATGAAATATACAATCACCTGTCTCTAGAAAGGGATACAGATGACGAAAATCCTAAACAAAATGCGAGTTCCTTAAACAATATTGTAAATGAAATGTTGATTGGAGATTTGGTCCTGATTTATGATGGTCCAGAAACGATACGAGATATTGGAATTATTACAACAGATTATGAGTATAAGGAAACATATGACTATCAACATACTCGTAAAGTAGTATGGTTAAAAGAATTTGAAGAGCCTCATAATATTCATGAAATGAATGGGCAAAAAAGATTAACGTTAAAATCTGTTTATGAATTACCTCGAATTACTGTTTCAGATATATTAGAAATACTATCAGAGGACGTTGATGAGCTGATAACTACTAATGGAAAATCAAAGCCATATTATTTTATCATAGATGAAATCAATCGAGGGAATATTTCGAAAATATTCGGAGAACTTATTACATTAATCGAAAAAGATAAACGAAATGAAATAAAAACCATTTTACCGTATTCTAAAAAACCTTTCACTATTCCAGAGAATGTCTATATTATTGGTACTATGAATACTGCTGATCGTTCCATTGCCTTGCTAGATACGGCGTTGCGTAGAAGATTTGCATTTATTGAGCTTGAACCAGATCCAAACATTTTCACTAAAGATTATTTAGAGTTAAGTGTGAAAGTGAATGATTCGATTCTCTTAGATCAACTGTTAATTCATCTAAATGAAGGAATCCAAGAACATTTAGGACGTGATTATAGAATTGGTCATGCATACTTTATGGGAATTATTTCAATCGAAGATTTATATAATACGTGGTACTACAAAATTTTACCACTATTAATGGAATACTTCTATCAAGAATATAAAACAATTAATCAAGTGATAGGGAACAGCTTTATTACAGAGCAAGGGGTTGTACAATATTTATCTATTGATGAATTTGAACAAGCAATTATTCAGTTAATTGAAGGGTGAGGATAATTGTGGATGTAGGTCTAATTACAGTTTATGAAGATCAAACGACTACCTTAAATTTATCAACTATTCAGTTGGAAGAACTTCAATCATTTGATTCCATCATTGGAAGTCAAAATTTGATTGTACGGGCAAATAATCGAATTACGATAAAAAAATATGTCGGCTTTATTGTTACCAAACATTTAAAAATTCAAGTACTACCTAAAATTTTGAAGGATCCAAATAGCCATACTTTTGATGAGTATGAACTTAGAAATCAGGCGACAAAACTATTTTTTGGTTTATTACAATATACAAACTTTCTGAAAGCCAAACAACTACCTAGCCCAAATAGCTTAGAGGTGGATGACCGAGATATTTTAGAAATTTTTATACGTATATTTGTTGAAAATTTATTACAAGAAATAAAAAGAAATATGTTCAATTCATATCAGCGAGTAGAGGAAAATAGTGCGTTTATTAAAGGAAAGATAAATTATAAAAAATCTATTGCACAAAATTATGGTATGCTGCACCAACATGTCATTAATTATGAAGTATTTAGTGAGAATAATTTATTAAATAAAATTTTTAAAAGTATAACCCTTCAGCTCATTAAAGTGACTAATAATAAGAAGAACAAAGGCATGTTACTAGAAGCTATACAATTTTTTCATGAAGTCGAAAGAGTTAAACTTACAAAAGAAACCTTTCAACTTGTAAAATTTAATCGCTTAAATAGTCAGTATGAACCGATTTTCAACTTGGCAAAGTTATTTTACTACAATCAATTATCAGCACTTTATAGTGGAACTAAATTCACGTTCTCACTGATGATTCCTCTTAATGTACTATTTGAAAAAACCATTGTTGTAGCTTTAAAAAATAGTTCTGATTTGCAAGTTATGCATCAATCTCCACAAAAATTTTTAGTTTCAAGTCCTCAAAAATATCTTATGAAACCAGATATAACGGTAATTAAGGATAATGAAATTGTAGCGATTTTAGATGCGAAATATAAAAATCCTATAACACAAGGTAAAGTGCAAATCTCTCAAACAGATTTGTATCAAATGGTTACCTATGGGGTAATGTATAATTGTTCAAAAATATTATTAATTTATCCATTATTTAAGGGGCAACTTAAAAATGATGATATTGTTGAGAGCTATACAGTTAATACACCTTTTAATGCATTAACAATACAAGTTATGCAAGTGGATTTATTTCAAAAAAACTTGGATAATATAGGGGAAGAATTAAATAAATTGATTTGTTTATATTAATATAACTCAATATTTGCTCACTATTTGAAACCATATGATTATCCACTTTATATGTTCGGGGCTGTCTCGAAAGTCGGTTTTTAGCGACTTTTGGGACAGCCCCATTTTATTTTTTTATTGTAAACATAAAATTTTAACAGAGCTAATTAAATAGACTTTTAGAAGTGAATCTACTTAACATAAATAGTTAATATTATTTACTCTAACCAGCCTCGAATCGATTTTTCATGAACAAACTTTTACAACCTTATCCTTAATCATGATAAAACTCCTAAACTACTTTAAATTAGATACGAGCGATTAATACTTTGAAATATCTATCATTTTGAATATGAAGAAAAACCTCCTCTACCGTCTGTATGAAATATACTTTTTAATTTGCCTTCATGAACATTATCAAAAGTAAATTTATAATCTTTTAGCCAATGTATTAAAAAACACCCATAACCATTGTTATAAATGTTACATATCTTATTTTCCAAGTTTTCTCTCTTCACTATGTTGTTAATTGAATAATTTCAATACAATTATTTTAATTTCTATATCGATTATTATCATACTGGGATGCAAGCAAGAATAGAATTGTTAAAGTGAAAATATTATTGTGATAGAGTAGATAGAGAGGGAAATTGTCATGCCTATCATCGAATGCTAGTTTCCGAAAATCTATTCAATTAAATTCGTAACCTGTATATGGAAGGACAACCTAAATAGGGTCTATAGTGTGGAGATTTAGAGTTTATTATCGAATATAGTTAGGTCTAAGGGAAATGACACAATATTTTTAAGGGACTTTTTGAATCGGCTACACTAAGTTGGACATAAAAAATAAGGGCTAGTACACTTAGACTACCAACTTAAAGGAGCGTGCTATTATGTCACGTCAACGTC
>NZ_JBNNUK010000033.1:0-18083 GCF_050279675.1 Viridibacillus sp. NPDC093762
GATGATATCTATTTTTGTTTTGATCCACCAACAGAGTTGATGTTCAAAAACATTTATTGATTAACGTCTTGCATGTTCAGTTTTCAAGGTTCATTATATCCGGTCGATATCTAGTCGACTTTTAATATTATATCAAGATAACATTTCGTTGTCAACAACTTTTTAAAATTTCTTTTCAGTCGTTGTCCTGATAAGTTACTTCTTTTCAGTAGCAACCTTTATATTATATCAACCTCACCTCTCGGTGTCAACAACTTTTTAAAGTTATTTTTAAGTTGATGCGTTACTTAAATTAGCAACCTAACTAATATAACACGCTTTATAAGCGTGCGCAAGTGTTTTTTCAAAAAAAGTTATAGTAGATTGAAATTGCTAATACCGAAGCTACTCCTGGTATACCTAATAACGCAACCAACAAGCTAGAAAAAAAGTTAATTGGAACAAACACTCCTGCAAAACCCAATAAATAGTGTAATGCGAACAACAGGACAAAAGAAAATGCTATGCGAAACCAAAAAATTGATAGCCACTCAATTGCCTTACCCCAGCGTTTTCTCGTTCTCATTAATAGGAAGAAAAAAAACAACACCCCTACGAAACCAACAATCGGTTTCCACATCATATATATCCAACTCCTTTTAAGATAGTAGTGAAATATATGATTGGGATGCTGTTTTTAATTCATTTTCTTAATAAGATTTTTCGAATACGCGCTTCTTTAAATAGATAGAAGTGTTTACTTTCGGCAATTTTACGCTGCGCGATTGTATCTAGATCATAATCATCTAGTAAACCTTCAATCTCTTGCGTCTGCTGCCAATCTTCTTTAGTTTCTCTCATAAGAACCACTAACTTCTCATCAAATTCTTGACGTAGCTTTTGTTTACGAAAAAACATCATGTTCTCCCCTTACTTCACAGTTCACGTCTTCCTTCTAACGCTTTTGATAAAGTTACTTCATCAGCATATTCCAAATCGCCGCCTACAGGTAAACCGTGGGCTATACGGGTTGTGCGTATACCCGATGGTTTCACTAAACGCGAAATATACATTGCAGTAGCTTCACCTTCTATAGTAGGGTTTGTAGCTAAAATCAATTCTTGTACTTGATCATCTTGTAATCTTTTCAATAATGTAGGTACATTAATATCTTCCGGACCTATACCATCCATCGGCGAGATTGCACCATGAAGTACATGATATAGCCCATGATAGTCACGCATTTTTTCCATGGCGATCACATCTTTAGGATCCTGAACAACACAGATCGTCGAAGCATCACGTTGTTTATCCTGACAAATATGACACGGATCCACATCAGTAATATGACCACAAACTGAACAATACGTTAAGTTACGTTTAGCATCAACTAACGCTTTTGCAAAAGATAGAACAGTGTCTTCCTTCATTGTTAGCACAAAAAACGCCAGACGAGCCGCGGTTTTCGGCCCGATACCTGGCAATTTCATAAAACTATCGATTAATTTTGATATTGGTTCAGGGTAATGCATATCAATTCCTCCTAGAACATGCCGGGAAGGTTCATGCCTTTCGTGAATTGTCCCATTGTAGCATTTGTAGTTTCGTCTACTTTTTTGATTGCTTCATTTGTAGCAATGATAATTAGATCTTGTAACATTTCAATATCTTCCGGATCTACTACTGATTCATCAAGAATAACGTCAGTTACTTTTTTCTCACCAGATATAACAACTTTCACCATACCACCACCAGCTACACCTTCAAACACCTGAGCAGCTAGTTCTTCTTGAGCTTCCACCATTTTCTTTTGCATTTTTTGCATTTGTTTCATCATGTTATTCATATTTCCCATACCACGCATATTAGTTTCCTCCTCAAAATAATTAAAATTTACTCTTCTAGTATTTCTACAAAACCTTTGCCAAAAAGCTCCTCTGCTTTTGCGACAAGCGGGTCCTCTGAAGGAATTCGCTCCTCTACAAAAAGAGGTTCTGTCATTTCGTTTACATTATCTGCAGGTGGTTCTTCTAATGAATGAACCTGTTTGTCCAGACCATGCTGACGAATGAAGTCTGCACGTATTTTCAGCCAATTATCCTCGGGCACTACTACAATTTCATAGGCCACGCCTGTTAATGGTTGTAAGATTGTAGACATCGCTGAAAATGTACCATTATTAGTACCTATCGTGCAATAAACTCCCTGCTTTAATTTTAACACAAACGCATTAGAAGATGCTGCCACAGGTTCAGCGTCTTCCAAAAGCGCTGATTGCGATTTTTGAAGCTGATTTAGCACTTCAGACCAAGCTGACTTTATCATTTGTAAATCTTTTTTCGTCGCTACTTTTAGTACTTCTTGAATTCGACCAACATTAATTTTCATACCACTATCTACTTTTGGTCGTTGTCGTTGTTGGGCAGGTGCTGCATTGCGTTGTTGTTGGCCACCCTGTTGTAATTGGAGAACGATTTGTTCTAATGAGGCAATCTTCGCTTCAAGATCTGCAACATTAGGCGATTCACCGGTAGATTGCATCATTGGACTATTTGTTTGAGTAGGCACTTGAATAATAGGTTGACCTGGAGCAAATTGCGCCATTTTCAACAAGGCCGTTTCTAAGTAAATTTTGGAATGATGTGAAAAGCGCATCTCTTGTTGCGTCTTTGAAAGGATATCAACATAGCCATATAATGTATCCGTGGTAAATTGATTGGCAAGAGTTTTGAACTTTTCATCTGACGAGGCAAGCTCAAGTAGATCCTCTAAATCAGGAGCTGTTTGAATTAGTAATAAGTCGCGGAAAAATGTGATGAGATCTTCTGATAGACGCACCGCATCTTTCCCTTCACTTATTAGCTTTTCTAAAAGTGCTAATACTTGCGCGATATCTTTGTCTCCTAATGCTTTTGCTAAATCATAGAATACTTCCTGACTTATAGATCCTGTCACGAATAAGGCATCTGCAAGTGTTAACTTATCCCCGCTGAAAGATACAACTTGATCCAACATACTTAAAGCGTCACGCATACCTCCTGCAGCAGATTGAGCAATGACTTTTAACGCTTGCTCATCATATTGTAGTTCTATATCTTCTAAAACGATTTTCATACGTTCTAATAAGTCAATAGAAGAAAGGCGTTTAAAATCGAATCTTTGACAACGTGAAATAATCGTCGCCGGCAGCTTATGTGGCTCCGTCGTTGCCAATATGAAAACAACATGTGCAGGTGGTTCTTCTAAAGTTTTAAGTAAAGCGTTAAAGGCACTTGTAGATAGCATATGAACTTCATCAATGATATACACTTTAAAACGAGCGCTTGCAGGTGCGAAGCGTACTTTTTCAATAATCTCACGCATTTCTTCCACGCGAGAGTTGGATGCAGCATCAAATTCAATGACGTCAGGGTGTGCCCCATTCGTGATGCTAATACAAGTTGCACATGTATTACACGGTTCCTCAGTTGGTGCATGCTCACAATTTAATGCTTTTGCAAATATTTTCGCTGTACTTGTTTTCCCCGTGCCTCGAGGGCCAGAGAATAAATAAGCGTGCGTAGTTTTATTGGCAAGGAGAGCATTTTGGAGTGTCCGTTTAACATGCGACTGTCCTGACATTTCTCTGAATGATTGCGGGCGATACACACGATAAAAAGCTTGATACGTCAACGTTTACCTCTCCTTTTTCGCCGATTAGTTGAATGTGTATATTATACCATAAGAGCGCTTATTAAAGCCGCTCGATACCTTTAGATAAAAGAAAAACTCATTCGCCAAAAACGACGAATGAGTTTGAAATTTGCACGATAAATGCCGTGCACCTTCCTTCGACAGCCGTACATAAGCGTTACTTTTGTCGTTAGCTCTGATTAGGCAACCCTACGGCACATGCGATAAGCCGCTTAATGCTGCTTCCTTCCGGACCTGACATGGTTCGCGGGTACGCATTGCGTAGGACCCAATCGTCAACACTACGTGCAAAAGGCAGACCAAACATACGGACAGCCTTAGAAAAGGACTTCAGTCTCGCTAGAGCGGATTGCGAGTTATAGGACACCGCTACCTTCCCACCTAGCACGGCATCTATTAGTATACGAAGAATAATAAAAAAAATCAATATAAAAGCATGAAACGAAATATTATAATTAATCAAGGAGTAGTTCTAAGATCGATTAGCATCTTATTTCAAGCTATTCTTCACCTTTTAAATAAAATACTTTCCACTTTAAAAAACGCCATAAAAATAGACCTTCTAAATATTGTTTTTATTTTTTTATTAAAAAGTGTTGACGAGATATTTAATACATGATAAAGTATTACTTGTCAGAAAGACAACAACATACTTTCTTCGGAGGAATACCCAAGTCTGGCTGAAGGGATCGGTCTTGAAAACCGACAGGCGGGTCATACCGCGCGGGGGTTCGAATCCCTCTTCCTCCTCCATTTTATTTTTAAAAACACGCGCATAATATTGAGATTGTATTCGTTGCTAAAGTGACGAATTTTTTCTCAAATACATATAGTCAGAAATTTTAGAAACAAACATTTATGTTTGTTTCTTTTTTTGTGGCTTCTATGATTGATTTATAAATAGTAAGAGCTCTTCAGGCGAACTTACAACACCGATTTGCCCCTGCTGACTTTTCAACATGAAGCCTTCATCGACAGTATGTTGTAAATGCGCTTGAAGGAAATCATAATAATGATTGATATTATATAAGCATACCGCTTTCGAATGCTGACCTACTTGGGAAAGTGTTAGTACATCAAAAAACTCATCCATCGTCCCCGCGCCACCTGGCAAAGCAATAAAAGCATCTGATAACTCGCCCATTTTAGACTTACGCTCATACATAGTATCTACAAAAAACAATTCTGATAAACCCTGATGCGTAACCTCTTTCCATTGCATAAAAGTAGGCATAACACCAATTACTTCTCCTCCATGAGCTAATACCTCATCTGCCACTTTTCCCATTAGACCTACAATCGATCCCCCATAAACAACACCAACACCATTTATAGCCAAAAACTTCCCAAGCTCTATTGCCTTCTCAGCATATATAGGATTTTCCCCCATCTTGGATCCACAGTAAATTGCTACTTTCATAAAATGCACCCCCTTTTATGTCAAGATATAAAATAATGCACTTGTATATGATTATATTCCACCATTTCTTATATTAATTCTAAACGTATTATTATTTACTATAAAAAAAGACTGTCGTTTAAATGACAGCCTTTCTAATATAATTATTTACGACGTAAATGTGATGTCTGCTCCATAAAGTGACTAATGCGTTCCACAATTACTTCTACTGTATCTGGATTTTTCATTAAGTCGTAGTCGTTGATGTCTAAACGCAATACCGGACATGCATTAAAACTGTCGATCCAGTTTTCATAACGTCCGTACATTTCATACCAATAGTCCTTTGGTGTTTGTTGCTCCATTGGACGACCACGTTCTTCAATACGCTCTAAAATATCTTCAATTGGTCCTTCCAAGTAAATTAGCAAATCTGGATGAGGAAAATAAGGTGTCATGACCATTGCATCGAATAAGTTTTTATATGTTTCATAATCGGTTTTGCTCATCGTGCCTTTTTCTTCATGCATTTTAGCAAAAATCCCTGTGTCCTCATAGATTGATCGATCTTGAATAAAACCACCACCATATTCAAAAATACGTTTTTGCTCCTTGAAACGCTCAGCTAAAAAGTAAATTTGTAAATGGAAGCTCCATTTTTCGAAATCATCATAGAACTTGTCCAAGTAAGGATTCGAATCAACCTTTTCAAATGACGTACGGAAATTTAATGCATTTGCTAATGCCTTCGTCATTGTCGATTTGCCGACACCTACTGTTCCCGCGATTGTAATAACTGCATTTGCAGGAATGCCGTATTTCTCTCTTAAATTCATGAATCGAAACTCCCTTTTTCTAATGTTTCTTCAATAGTTCTTAAGATTTTTTGTAAATCTGATGGATTTTTTACAAAATCAATTTCATCACCATTGATTCGTATTACCGGAATATCTGGGTTTTGTTTTTCAAATCGTTTAATAAATACATGGTAATCCGCAACAAGCTGCTCCATATACTCTCTTGAAATCATTTTCTCAAATTCTCGACCTCTCATGGCAATTCGTTTCATCAAAGTATCGACGCTTGCATGAAGATAAACGACTACATTTGGACATGGCATGTCAGCAGTTAATATGCGATATATTTCTTCATACTTGTGAAATTCAGACTCTTTTAATGTTCTTTTAGCAAAGATTAAATTTTTAAAAATGTGATAATCTGCAACCGCAGCTTTTTCATGCGATAGTATATGATTCTTTATATCTGTTAATTGTTTATAGCGATTACATAAGAAAAACATCTCTGTCTGGAAACTCCACTCATCAATGTCTTCATAAAATTTATTTAAAAACGGATTTTCGTCCACGATTTCTTTTAATAAGTGAAACTGAAAAGTCTCAGCAACTATTTTAGAAAGTGACGTTTTTCCGACGCCAATTGGCCCCTCAACGGTGATAAACGGTACAGGCATCAGAAGTCCCCCTTCATCGTCTTTTTAATCAGTGCTTATCATTTTATCATAGTAATAAGAAAAGCAGAAGCGCCTCGTTTAGTACATTTTATTAATACAAATAACTCATACGCTAGTTTCAAAACCACCATTATGTAAAAAAAACCCCCAGTATCAACTGAAGGTTTTAATATTACCGTTTTTTCACGTGGAACATTTCTTGCAAAAGTGCCCAATTTTGAGGGAAGGCAAAACCCATATGCCAATAACTTATACCTCTTAACTTTAATTCCTTCAACAAATTGAACTTCGCTTCAATTGAACGTGCATCTTCAAACCATACCACATGCTCTACCCCATTGCTCCAATAATGGAAGAATGGCGCTTCTGCTATTGGGTCATACGAAATCGCCGCATTTTGGTTTCTTGCCAAAGCCACAGCCTGTTGAGGGCTCAACCCCCTTGCAGGTGGATTTCCTGTTTTATATGGTAATGTCCAATCATATCCATATAAATTTTGCCCCATCATTACTTTTTCAGCGGGTATTTCGGTAATAGTATATTCTAACACCTGGCGTACTGGACCAATTGGTGATACTGCCATTGGTGGGCCTCCGCTATATCCCCATTCGTATGTCATAATGACAACAAAATCAACCGCTTCACCTATCCCTTTATAGTCGTGCCCCTGATACCACTTCCCTGGCTGATTTGCACTAGTCTTGGGTGGTACTGCTGCTGAAATTGTTAATCCTTGAGCATGAGCTCTTTGTCTGAACCTGTTCAAAAACTCAACGTAACGTTCCTTATCCTCAGCTAATAAATACTCAAAATCTAAGTGAATATCTTTTGCCCCTTTTTTAGAAGCTTCACTTAAAGCTGCTCCAATGATTAAATCTTGTAATGTAGTATCATTTAAAATAGTATGCGCTAATGAATCACTAAAGGCATTATTCTCTATATTTGTTAATACGATAGCTGTTGCCGACTGATTAGCATCCGCTATCTCTGATATACTTCCCCAGTCCATCGGTGTAAGAGTACCATCACGTCTTACTTCATATGAAAATGGCATCATATAAGTTAATAGTGGTGCACGTTTTCTCAGTTGAGCTATTAAACTTTCTGGAATTTCAGCTGTATACCATTCGACATATCCATTTGTATCAATTGTAGGGCGATTTGGATTTGGTGTTTCAGGTAATACAAGTGCTTGCCCAACAACTAGAACATCTGGATCTGGAATTTCATTAATTGCAACAATCATCGCGACTGTTGTATTATGCGCCCTGGCGATATTATATAAGTTATCACCTTGCTTCACTACATAAACCAAGTGCAACCTCCTCTAGCATTATTTCTCCAGTAATATATGCGAATTGGGTTTAAACCGTGCTACACTATTTGGCAAGGAGCGATGAATCTATGGACGTATTAAAAAAAGATCTATACTTTATGCAATTGGCCATTAAAGAAGCAAAAAAGGCTGCAGCACTAGGAGAGGTACCAATTGGGGCCATTATTGTCTACAAGGATGAAGTTATTGCCAGTGCACACAATTTACGCGAAACTTCACAGAATGCAGTTACCCATGCTGAACTCATGGCAATTCAACAAGCTTGCAACAAAATTGGTAGTTGGCGATTAGAAGAAACAACTCTCTACGTTACTCTAGAACCTTGCCCTATGTGCGCAGGAGCAATTTTACAATCCAGAGTACCACGTATCGTTTATGGAGCTAGGGATAGCAAAGCAGGTTGTGTAGATTCACTCTATCATTTACTAGATGACTCACGATTTAATCATAAGTGTGAAGTAACCGAGGGCATATTAACAGCTGAATGTGGTCAATTATTAAGCAATTTCTTCAGCAGTTTACGTAGTAAGAAAAAAGCTGAACGAGCAACTTCTGTCCCTAAAGTTATACCATTTTCCAAATTAAAATTAGACGTAGAATGTTTCTTATGCGAGCCATTACAAGGAAAGATCGAACTTCAATCTTCTTCATATAATCAATCTCGTGATGTTAGGCCACACATTTGGCTAACGCTAAATAAAGACAAAATTTTTAATGTAGCTGATACTGCATTTATTAACGAACAATTTCAAGGGAATTACAATCCCGAACTACTCTCTACAGAAGTACAAATAGACGAACAAAACAAAATGGCTAGCTTACATTTATATGAAGCATTTACTCAATACCCTCATTTATCAATTGTAGATGCACTAGCTTCCACAAACCCAATTATCCGTGCATACGCATTGTTTGATCGTCGTGTAGGGAAACGTAAATTAATAAACATGACCGCACCACAGTCTTCATTGGAAAGAAAGTTTTATCAAATCCGTTGTGAGGCAGAAGGTATTCGCTATTAAACTCAAGGGAGATAACCTATGCAATTCAGCAAAATCCAAAAAAGATACGAAAGCTTTCTTTGCAAAAAATTGCAAGGTCGTGTGAAGCTTTATGCAACAACATATCGTAAAGCACATGATAACCCAGCAAGCGTTTGGCTTACATTAGATAAACAAAAAATTTTAAATGCAGATGATTTAAGTTTTATCGTTCCGAGGAATATACTATATGCGCAACTAAAAGAACAACATATGCTAAAACCAATACCTTATAATAGAGACTTCAATGTAATGTTAGGATCCCCTGAAAGACGAGCATTAGTGGATGTCTATGATTTAGCTGAAGCAACTTTAATGGAACATGGAAATTTCGAAAGTTTTTACTTGTATGAAGCTATCATGCACTATACACAGTTCCCCATTGAAGAATTATTACTATCAGAAAATGTACTCATTCAAGCTTTAGCCATGTTTGATTACCGTTTAGGAAAACGTAGATTACAAAATTTAAACATCGCTGGAGCTCATCCCACTATTCAGCAATTTTATCAAATCCGCTGTGAGGCAGAGGGCATTTTAAATAAAACAGAAAAAGGCTAATGCAGGAGAAAACTCCATAGCATTAGCCTTTTCATATATAAATTATTTAGTTGGTGCTTGAATTACTTCTTTACCGCCCATATATGGACGTAAAACTTCAGGGATAACTACAGAGCCATCCGCTTGTTGATTGTTTTCAAGAAGAGCTGCAACTGTACGACCAATTGCTAGACCGCTACCATTTAATGTGTGCACATATTCAGGTTTTGCTCCTGTTTCACGACGGAAACGGATATTGGCACGACGTGCTTGGAAATCTTCAAAGTTAGAGCAAGAAGAGATTTCACGGTACGTACCTTGCGCTGGAATCCATACTTCTAAATCGTATTTTTTCGCGGCAGTGAATCCTAAATCAGATGTACACATTTTTAATTTACGATATGGTAAGCCTAAAAGTTGAAGAACCTTCTCAGCATGACCTGTTAATTTTTCTAATTCTTCATAAGAATCTTCTGGTTTCACGAAACGCACAAGTTCTACTTTGTTAAATTGGTGCTGTCGGATTAAACCACGCGTATCACGGCCTGCAGATCCCGCTTCAGAACGGAAAGAAGCACTATAAGCTGAAAATCCTTTCGGTAAAATATCTGCATCTAAAATTTCATCTCGGAAGAAGTTTGTTACCGGTACTTCTGCAGTTGGGATTAAGAAGTAATCTGTATCCACTAATTTGAAGACATCCTCTTCAAATTTCGGAAGCTGACCTGTACCTGTTAAGCTATCGCGGTTAACGATTACAGGTGGTAACATCTCTTCATAACCGTGTTCTTCAGAATGTAAATCCATCATGAAACTCATTAAAGCACGTTCTAAACGAGCACCTAGGCCACGGTAAAATACAAAACGGCTACCTGTTGTTTTTGCAGCACTTTCAAAATCAATGATGTTCAAATCTGTACCTAAATCCCAGTGCGCTTTAACCTCAAAATCAAACTCTGGAATGTCGCCCCATTTAGCTACTTCCACATTGTCATCTTCTGTTTCTCCAACTGGTACACTTTCATGCGGAATATTTGGTAAACGCATCATCATATCTTGGAATTTACCTTCTACTTCACGAAGATCTGTATCTAATGCTTTAATGTCATCGCCAACTTTACGCATATGTGCAATTTCAGCATCCGCATTTTCTTTATTACGTTTCTTTTGAGCAATTTGTTCAGAAACTTGGTTACGCTCAGCTTTTAATACTTCTGTTTTTGCGATTAAATCACGACGTTGTTGATCAAGAGTTTCAAATTGATCAAAAGTCCCTAAATCTTCATTACGGTGAGATAGCTTCTCTTTAATTTCCGTATAATTATCACGGATTCGTTTAATATCTAACATATGTTCATTCCTCCAGTTTTGTAAATTCGATAATAGAAATGTATCAATGTTATCTTACAAAACAATACTTTAGGTCTAGGTTACACTAAAAATAAGCAACAAAAAAGCCCTCATCCCCATGAAAGGGACGAGAGCATACCCGCGTTGCCACCCTAATTGATTGCACCTAGATGCAATCCACTTGTTTCATAACGGCTTGTTGGCCGGCCACAGCCTACTAAAGATTCAGCTGAGCAACTCCAGGACGGATTCACAAGGTTTTTTATCGACTTCCACCAACCGTCGACTCTCTATAAAAAAACTTACTTGCTACTACTTCCTATCATCGTGTTTAATTTGAATTTTATCCATACTTTACAATAGATTTCACCGTTTTGCAAGTGTGGTCAAAATACTTTGCTTAACCATCTGCACAAAGTATGCCATGATTCGTTGATCTTCTGTCAATTCCGGATGAAATGAACAGCCTAAAAACTGCCCATCTTTTGCTAAAACAACGCGTCCAGCATACTGTGCTAACACTTCAACGCTTGATCCCACTGATACAATATGAGGTGCACGTATAAATACCGCCGGGAAGTTTTCATCCATATTTTTTATAGATAGGGGTATTTCAAAGCTATCAATCTGTCTACCAAATGAATTACGCTCTACAATAACGTCCATTACGCCTATATGGGGTGTTTGCTGACCAATGACATTTTTCGCTAATAGTATTAATCCTGCACAAGTACCGAATATTGGTTTACCATCCCCAGCGAATTGACGAAGGGGTTCCATCATGCCATAACGGTCAATTAGCTTCCGCATCGTTGTACTTTCGCCACCCGGTAGTACAAGACCTTCAAGCTCATTTAGTTGTTCTGCATGCTTCACAATAATTGCAACAGCACCAGCTGCTTCTATAGCCTGAACATGCTCACGTACAGCACCTTGCAAACCTAAAACACCGATTTTTACCATCTTACCATCCTCGATCTTGCATACGATCTTGTGGATTTAAGCGAGAGATTTCGATACCTTTCATCGGAACTCCAAGTTCCTTCGAAATTTCAGCGATTAATTTATAATCCTTGTAATGAGTAGTTGCTTCTACAATAGCTTTTGCAAACTTGGCAGGATTTTCAGATTTGAAGATACCTGATCCAACAAAGACACCATCTGCTCCAAGCTCCATCATTAACGCTGCATCAGCAGGAGTTGCTACTCCACCAGCAGCAAAATTGACAACCGGTAATCGACCTAAACGATTGATTTCTAATAAAAGTTCATAAGGTGCACCTAAAATTTTTGCCTCTGTCATTAGTTCATCCGGTGTCATGTTTGCAACTTTACGTACCTGTGCATTCACTTGACGTATATGGCGTACAGCTTCAACTATATTACCCGTTCCTGGCTCCCCCTTTGTACGAAGCATCGATGCCCCTTCACCAATACGACGTGTTGCTTCACCTAAATCACGGCATCCACAAACAAAGGGTACTTTATAATCGCTTTTTAGCAAATGGTATTCTTCATCTGCTGGTGTCAACACTTCACTTTCATCTATGTAATCTACGTTCATTGCTTCTAAAACACGAGCTTCTACAATATGGCCAATACGTGCTTTCGCCATTACAGGAATTGATACGGCTGACATCACTTCTTCTACAATTCGAGGGTCTGCCATACGTGCTACTCCACCAGCAGCCCGAATATCAGAAGGTACACGCTCAAGAGCCATAACAGCAACTGCGCCCGCTTCCTCCGCAATTTTTGCCTGCTCAGCATTAATTACATCCATAATTACGCCACCCTTTTGCATTTCTGCCATTCCGCGTTTTACTCGATCTGTACCTGTTTGACTTGCCATTTCCATCGCCTCCATTTTCTTGTATGATGTTAGTATAATGAAAATTGACCATATAAAAAGATTCAGTTTATATGCAAGTCACATGGTCAGGAGGGGTGATATGATGGATATGCTTATGTTTCAGCTAGAAAGAAATTCTAATAAACCTATGTACGAACAGCTCTACGAAGGCATTAAGAAGGGCATTACAGAAGGTACAATACCAACTGAATCTAAACTTCCTTCAAAGAGAAAACTATCCGAATTTTTAAATATTAGTCAAACAACAATTGAACTCGCCTACGCACAATTGTTAGCAGAAGGCTTTATTGCTTCAAAGCCACGTGTCGGATATTTCGTTGAAGCTGTTGAAGAACTTGCTTATATAGAAAAAGATATTCAACATCCAGCGATCCCAACTTCCTTATCCCGAGAAAAATTTAAAATAGATTTTAATCCGGGACAAATTGATACAGAATCATTCCCATTCCATCTTTGGAGGAAATATGCGAAGGAAGCAATTGATGAGCAATCTCAAGAATTATTACTAATTGGTTCGCCCCAAGGAGAACAAGAATTACGCGAGGAAATTGCAACGTATTTATATCACTCAAGAGGTGTTATATGCGCACCCAATCAAATTGTAATTGGCTCTGGGACAGAACAACTAATGCCTATGATTATTCGCCTTTTAGGGGCCTCTTCTCGCTTTGGAATTGAGAATCCGGGTTACCCATTAACTCATCACATCTTTAAGCAAACGGATCGTCCCGCTATACCGATAAATGTAGATGATGAGGGTCTATTGATAAATGATTTGGAGCACTCTGAAGCTAATGTTGTCTATGTCACACCTTCACATCAATTTCCAACTGGTGCAGTATTATCTGCCCCGCGCAGAGCACAGCTTTTAAACTGGGCTTCTCAAAAGGATGACCGTTATATCATCGAAGACGACTATGATAGTGAATTTCGTTATATTGGGAAACCAATTGCTGCATTACAAGGAATGGATAAAAGTGACAGCGTGATTTACATAAGTACCTTTTCAAAATCACTCATGCCTTCACTACGCATTGCCTATTTTGTACTACCTCCAAAGTTAGTAGAAGTGTACAATCAGGCGTTTAATTACTATACATCGACTGTACCTCGCTTCGAACAGCATATTCTCGCACAATTCATGCGAGACGGCCATTTTGCGAAGCATTTAAATCGAATGCGTAAAATCTATCGTAAAAAATTAGAAAAGCTTACAATGGCTCTAGAACCATTTTCACCAACTGTTAAAATTTCCGGTGAACAAGCAGGTATGCATATCGTACTAACAATTTCACATACAAAAAATGCAACAGATTTGAAAGACTTGGCACAAGGAAAAGGTATTCGTATTATACCCATTCAGGAATATATGATGGATACATTACTAAATGGGAAATCGACACAGTTTCTACTCGGTTTTGGGGGAATTAAAGATGAAGAAATTAGTCAATCAGTGCAACAATTAATGAAAGCTTGGGAAATTAGAGCATAAAAAAAGGCAATCGTTATGATTGCCTTTTTTATATATTAGAATATTTTATTCCATAAATCAGAGAAGAAGTTACCAATACCTTTGAAAGCTCGGGAAATCCAGCTAGATTTCTCAACAGTAGCTGTAGTAACTACCTCTGCATTGTTTACTTCTCCATCGATAAATCCATAATCTTTACCTTCAGTTTTTTCGATTTCAACATGCCCAACAACAGTATCTTTTTTAACTGGTGCGTTCAGTTCTTTTTTATCTAATACTAATTTTGGTTTATATAAATCTTTATCCGCAGTTTTCACCATAATTGAGATGGCTTCTTTTGTAGCAATATTCACTTTATCTTCTTTGCCATCAATTACAGGGATAGTTTTTTGTCCTTTAAACGAATAGTTGGCTGGAACAATTTCTTCTGTAGTAAATTGATTGAAACCATAGTCGAATAATGCGCGTGTTGCATCAAAACGAGCTTTATATGTTCCTTCCCCTTTAGCGTCTACAGCATCTAAAACAACTGCGATTAGACGTGTTCCGTTACGTGATGCAGTACCTGTGAAACAGTAACCAGCATAATCAGTTGTACCAGTTTTTAATCCGTCTACGCCTTCATATTCAAACACAAGACCCGGTAGCATGAAATTCCAGTTAGACATGTCTATGGCATCATCTGTGCCTTCACGGAATGTTTTTTTCGTAATGCTTGAAGTTTTCAATACTTCAGGGTGATCTTGTAATAAATGATAAGCTAATTTAGCAACAGATTTTGCGGGCATCTTATTCTCAGCAGTTTTACCAGTACCTGCTGGCTCCATACCGTCTAGTTCTGCATTATTTAAGCCTGTTGAGTTTACGAAAGTATAATCTTTTAAACCTAGTTTTTTTGCTTTTTTATTCATCATGTTTACAAATTCTGTTTCTGAGCCAGCAATTGTTTCTGCAATTGCAATAGTCGCAGCATTTGCTGAGTAAATTGCCATTGCCTCATACAATTCACGAATTGTATATTCACCATCAGCACGTAGGGGTACGTTACTAAGTGCACGATTTTGGGAAATTTTATACGCGTATTCTGACACTTTATATTTTTGATCCCAAGTAATTTTACCTTCTTTAATTGCATCTAGTAATAGATATTCTGTCATCATTTTTGACATACTTGCAATTCCTAAAGACTTGTCCGCATTCTTTTCGTACAAAATTTTACCTGAGTCTGCATCGATTAAAATAGCGCCTTTAACGCGCAGATTAAGCTCGTCTTCTGCATTCGCTGCTTTAGGTATTGTTACAAACATACTTAACAGCAAAGCGGATACCATGATTATACGTAACCATGTGTTTTTTCTTGATGTTTTCACCATAATACCTCCATATGTGTTGTGTTCATATTACTCCTCTTACTCCGCTCATTTTAACATAGAATCAGCGCTCGCAACTACGGTGTATAAAAAAACATCCTTTCTACATCTAGTTTGACGTAGAAAGGATGGGAAAGTCTTGAAATTATGAGATTGAGTAGTTCGGTGATTCTTTCGTAATCTGAACATCATGTGGATGGCTTTCACGTAAACCAGCACCAGTCATACGAACGAACTGTGCATTTTCACGTAAATCACGAAGATCTTTCGTACCGCAATATCCCATACCTGAGCGAATACCTCCAACTAATTGGTGAATCGTATCTGCTAGAGGCCCTTTGTAAGGAAGGCGTCCCTCAATACCTTCTGGAACAAGCTTTTTCGCATCTTCTTGGAAGTAACGATCTTTTGAACCTTTTTCCATAGCCCCTACTGAACCCATACCACGATATACTTTGAATCGACGACCTTGGAAGATTTCAGTTTCTCCTGGAGATTCAGAAGTACCTGCAAGTAAGCTACCTAGCATTACTACATGTCCACCAGCAGCTAAAGCTTTTATAATATCACCTGAGTACTTAATACCGCCATCAGCAATAATTGTTTTACCTTGTTTACGAGCTTCTGCCGCGCAATCATAAATTGCTGTAACTTGAGGTACACCAACACCTGCTACAACACGAGTTGTACAAATCGAACCAGGTCCGATACCTACTTTAACTACATCAGCGCCAGCTTCGTAAAGAGCTTTTGTAGCCTCAGCTGTTGCAACGTTACCTGCGATAATATCTAAATCTGGGAATGCTGCGCGGATATCTCTTACTACTTCTAAAACACCTTGAGAGTGACCATGTGCTGTATCGATAACAATTACATCTACTTGTGCATCTACTAATTTTTGTACACGAACCATTGAATCTTTCGTAACACCAACTGCAGCACCTACAAGTAAACGACCTAAATGGTCTTTAGCAGCGTTCGGGAATTCCATAACTTTTTCTATATCTTTAATTGTGATTAAGCCTTTTAAGACGCCTTTATCATCAACGATTGGTAATTTTTCGATTTTATATTGTTGAAGTATTTTTTCTGCATCGTCTAAAGTTGTTCCAACAGGAGCTGTAACTAGATCTTCTTTAGTCATTACTTCATCAATTTTTTGAGAGTAGTCTTGTACAAAGCGTAAATCACGGTTTGTAATAATTCCTACTAATTTAAGTTCTTTATCATTATTTACAATTGGAACACCTGAAATACGGTATTTTCCCATTAAATGTTCTGCATCAAATACTTGATGAGATGGTGTTAGGAAAAACGGATTTGTAATAACTCCATTTTCAGAGCGTTTTACTTTCTCTACTTGATCCGCTTGCTCTTCAATGCTCATATTTTTGTGGATGATACCAATACCACCTTGACGAGCCATAGAAATTGCCATTGGTGCCTCAGTTACTGTATCCATTCCAGCACTAATAATAGGGATATTCAATTTAATTTTTGGTGTTAAATTAACTGATAAACTTACATCTTTCGGTAATACTTCAGAATGTGCTGGTACAAGCAATACATCATCAAACGTTAAACCTTCTTTGGCAAATTTCGTTTCCCACATTTCGGTAACTCCTCCTGTTTTGTAAAAGAATATTAATTGTAAGATTAACAACGTGACTATTCACTTGTCAAGGACTCTTCGATAAATAAGATTATTTAGAATTTTTCACTTCAACGTAGATTTTAAGTCATTTTCAATTTTAGCAGGTGAAGTTTGAGGTGCATAACGCGCTACAACCTTCCCCTCTTTATTTATTAAGAACTTAGTAAAATTCCATTTTACCCCTTCAGTTAGTAAACCTTTTTTCTCTGAAACTAAATGTTTAAATAATGGATCAGCATTGTCACCCTTCACATCCACCTTTGCAAACATTGGAAAGGTTACTCCAAAATTTCTTTGACAAAATTGCATTGTTTCATCGATATTAGCAAACTCTTGATTATTAAATTGATTACAAGGAAAGCCTAAAATTTCAAATCCTTGTTCGTTATATTCTTCATACATTGCTTGTAGTTCTTTAAATTGTGGCGTAAAACCACATTTACTTGCTGTATTCACAATTAACAATGGTTTACCAGTAAATTCACTTAAATTCTGCTGCTCCCCATCTATCTTCTTAACCGTAAAATCATAAACTACCGTCATTTTCCATACCTCCTATTAGAATAAGTTCTGCCATTCTATTTGATTGTATTTCTTTTAACCATATGTTTTATTTGATATTTGTACAAGAAAAACGAACTCAAAAAGAGTATTTAAACATAAATCATGATAGATACATAGAATTCCTCAAATATTTAGCTTCAGGGTATGTAATTTTATAGACTATATACTTTTTTAAAATTACGTACAATATTATAGTTAATTATAAAAATAAGTAATAAAAAAGCACAACTGATTAAATCAGTTGTGCCTTAATGTGCCTAGCAACGTCCTACTCTCACAGGGGGAAACCCCCAACTACCATCGGCGCTAAAGAGCTTAACTTCCGTGTTCGGCATGGGAACGG
>NZ_JBNNUK010000034.1:0-17573 GCF_050279675.1 Viridibacillus sp. NPDC093762
ACCGCTTGAATACGTTGTTCAACTCGTACTTTTGCCATAAAAAAACCCCCGTAAAAGTTAGAATGGTGTCTAACTTTTACGGGGCAGTTCAATATATGGCTCCTGCTTTAAAATCCTTACTTATTAAACACTTAGTAGAGTTCTGTCTGATACAAGCTTTTCACCGCGAATACGTTGGAATGCATCCATTAAATCGGCGATTGTTAAATCTTTTTTCGCTTCTGGGTCAACCTCTAAAATGATTTGGCCTTTATCCATCATGATGAGGCGGTTACCTAGATCAAGCGCTTGTTGCATATTGTGGGTAACCATTAATGTTGTCAGATTATCTTTTTCAACTAACTGCTTTGTTAAATTCGTAATAAGCTCTGCACGTGAAGGATCAAGTGCAGCTGTATGCTCATCTAATAATAAAATTGATGGCTTTGTAAATGTTGCCATTAGTAGAGATAAAGCTTGTCGTTCGCCACCCGATAGTAAGCCTACTTTCGCTGTTAAACGGTTTTCCAAATTGAGATGTAATGCTTCCAATGATTCACGGAAAAACTCACGTCTCTTTTTATCGACTCCTGTACGCAAGCCACGACGTTTATTGCGAGAATATGCAATCGCCAAGTTCTCTTCTACGGTCATTGTTGGTGCTGTACCTGCCATTGGGTCTTGGAAGACACGGCCAATTAAATGAGAGCGTTTATATTCTGGATATTTGGTTACGTTTTTTCCGTCTATTTCAACAGTACCAAAATCAGGTGATAAAGCTCCCGAAATCATATTCATCATTGTAGATTTCCCAGCACCGTTACTACCAATTACAGTGACAAAGTCACCTGTTTTTAAATCTAGATTAATATTATCTAAGGCAATTTTCTCATCTGGCGTTGCTTCGTTGAAGATTTTGTTGATCCCCTCTAGTTTAAGCAAGATGTTTCGCCTCCTGTTCACTAGTAACCGTACGTTCTGCTCGACGTTTTGCTTTGCGTGCACGCTCTTTACGTTTTTCAAAGAATTTAGGCAATATCAACGCCACGACCACAATTAATGCTGTGATAAGTTTCATATCACCTGTATCTAAAAATTCAACGCGAAGTGCGATAGCAATGACGATTCGGTAGATAATCGCACCGACAATTACTGCTAAAGTTGTGCGGACAATTGTTTTCGTCCCTAAAATCGCTTCCCCGATAATAACAGAAGCTAAACCGATAACAATCATCCCTATACCCATACTTACATCTGCAAATTTCGTATACTGCGCAATAAGGGCACCTGATAATGCAACCAAAGCATTTGAAATACCCAGCCCTAAAATGATTAATGTATCTGTATTCGCAGAAAAGCTACGAATCATTTTGTCGTTATCACCCGTTGCACGAATAGCTAAACCAACTTCAGTTTTTAAAAACCTATCGAAAATAATTTTAATCGCAAAAGTTACGATGATCATAATGAAAAATGTACCCCATGTTTTTGGAACATTTTCGATGCCGATGCTGCTTAAAGTGTTATTTATTGCTGTATCAATACTTAGATTACCCCACCAACTAAAGAAGATGGTGAACAGCGAATCGACGTTCGAAAGTGGTACGTTTGGACGCCCAATTGCGGTTTCTGTCGTTGCCCCCATAATACGTAAATTGATGGAATATAGAGCAATCATCATTAATATCCCAGATAACAAAGGATTAATTTTCGCCTTCGTATGAAGTATTCCTGTCATACATCCTGCTAAAAAACCTGCGACAATCGCCGCTGCTGTTGCCAACGCTGGGTGGTAACCAAGTACAATTAAAGTCGCTGCTGTTGCAGCACCTGTCACAAAACTCCCATCCACTGTTAAATCAGGAAAATCTAAAACTCGGAATGTAAGATACACTCCGAGCGCCATAATTGCATAGATGATTCCTTGCTCAACAGAGCCAAAGATTGCTGTAAACATGTAGAATCATCTCCTATCTATTCGACTATTTCTGCTTTCCATTCGTCTTTAATGTCTAAGCCAAGTTGTTCAGCTGCTTTCTTGTTGATCTCGAATTTCAAGTTTTTAGGATAAGCCACTGGAATATCTGCTGGTTTTACACCATCTTTTAAGATTTTCACTGCCATTTCACCAGCTTCATAACCAATATCCGAATACGCAAAGCCGTAAGCACCTAGACCGCCACGTTTAACTGAGTCTAATTCTCCAACCATTACAGGAATTTTCTTATCAGTTGCCACATCCAACACTGATTCAAGTGCTGTGACAACTGTGTTATCCGTAATGATATAGATTGAATCTACTTTTCCTACTAATGATTCAGTTGCCTGTTTTACTTCTGCAGATGTTGAAACAGATGCTTCTACAATTGTTACACCTAATTTTTTAGCTTCTTCTTTTACCATATCCACTTGAACACGCGAGTTTTGCTCTCCTGAGTTGAAAATCATTCCTATTTTTTTAGCTTTTAGTTCTTCAGCTAAAAACTTCACTGTACTTGGAATAGCTTCTGGATGTGTATCAAGAGTTCCTGTTACATTTCCACCTGGAGCTTCCATTGATTTTACAAGCTCTGCTCCTATTGCATCTGTTACAGATGTAAAAAGAACCGGAATATCAGATGTTGCAGCTGCAACTGCTTGAGCACTTGGCGTTGCGTTAGCAAATATTAAATCCATGCCGTCACCAACTAAATTATTTGCTGCAGTTGTATTAATACTCGAATCCCCTTGTGCGTTTTCAATTTTGAATTCTACTTTAAGACCGCTATCTTCAATTGCTTTTTTGAATCCTTCAGTAGCTTCATTTAAAGATGGATGTTCAACGTATTGAGAAATCCCGATTTTATATGTTTTCTCATCTGATTTTTCAGATCCTGAATCGTCTAATCCCCCAGAGTCAGATTTATCTTTGGTTCCACATGCTGCTAATACTAGCATTGCTGCAAATAATAAAAATATTAACTTTTTGTAACCCTTCTTCATATGAAATCCCCCCTATTTGAATCGTAACCACTTCTATTAATCTAGCGTGACTATAATTAGTGTTATATTACAGGGCGAAAAGTCAATCGTCAACAAAATTATGAATCTTTCGACAATTCAAAATATAATATCTTTGTCGCTTTAACGCGTTGAATGGCTGAACATCAACGTTTATTGTATATCGCTAAATTGTGAACATTTTATGAACTTTTATAAATAAAGGAAATGCTATCAACCTTAGCCTATTTCAAAACTAAGCTTCTCATAAATGAATTGAAGTATAGTCATAGAGAAAAGGAAGATACACCAACTTCATACACTTTTTCATTTATTACTTTGAAGAATGGTAAATTTCAGGGCATTTAATTACAGATAACGAGAGAAGTGAAAACTACATAATAAATGACTCAAAATCGTCCTTTAGATGATTTTCTTATTCCTCCTATTTCCGAAGATTTCATTCATTAGAGTATCATTCTCTTCAATCAAAGAAAAAGGCCCAGAAACAAAAGTTTCTGAGCCTTTTTCAACATGATCTGTTCTCTTTAGTGATTTCGCATGCGCTTATACTTCGATAGTTATAACGAACAGAATTTAACACCTCTAAATAAGAAATTCATTTAAAAAAAGGAAAATAATACAGTCAATATTTTAATGATTTTACACATTTGTTACTCATGACTATTTACAAATAAGCATGAATACTGCTATGATTGCATTTGTTTTACGTGGTTCGTAACCATCCCACGAAAAAAAACTAGGGGGAAATGAATAATGAAAGTAAAATCTTTGGCTACTAGCGGAATTATCGCAGCGCTTTATATAGCTGTGTCTATGCTAATTGCCCCACTCGCATTCGGTGCTATACAGTTCCGTATTGCTGAAATGTTCAATCATCTTGTTGTCTTCAACAAGAAATTCTTTGTAGGTATCGTGATTGGTGTATTTATTACAAATCTATTTTCTCCACTTGGCATGTATGATTTAATCTTTGGCCTTGGTCAATCAGTCTTAGCCTTAAGCATCACAATCTTTGCGAAACGTTTTATTAAAGGACATGTTAAGCAAATGATTTTCGGTACACTTGTATTTACATTTACGATGTTCTTAATTGCCATCGAATTGTATCTCGCATTCCAGTTACCGTTTCTATATACTTGGCTAACAGTTGCTATAGGTGAATTAGTTGTAATGGGGATTGGTATTCCGATTATGCTAGCACTAAACAAGCGTATTAACTTTAGTAAGTTAATTGAAGATTAATAGTATAACCACCTGGTCGCATGTTTGCGAATGGGTGGTTTTTTGTTTTACGCTCTCAATAAAATTTGTTAATCCAAAAAAAAGAGAGTCTCTAATTAAGACTCTCTCTTTTTTTATAATTGGTAATCCTTCACTTCATCACGCAATTTTGCCTTTAAGAATTTGCCGACTGATGTTTTCGGGATTTCTTTTAAAAAGACAACATGATCTGGTACCCACCACTTTGCAAATTGTCCTTCTAAATATGAAAGAAGCTCTTCCTTCGTTGCACTACTACCTTCTTTCAAGACAACACAAGCTAGTGGGCGTTCTTGCCATTTTTCGTCTGGAACTGCGATTACAGCTGCTTCAAATACAGCCTCATGTGTCATGAGTGCATTTTCTAAATCTACAGATGAGATCCACTCTCCACCGCTCTTAATTAAATCTTTCGTACGGTCTGTAATTTTGAGATAACCCTGTGGTGTCATGACAGCAATATCACCAGTATATAGCCAACCATCTTTAAACGCTTCTTCCGTGCGGTCATCCTTATAATATTCATCTGCGATCCAAGGACCTCGAACAGTTAGCTCCCCCATAGTCTTACCGTCCCAAGGAACTTCTCCATTTTCGTTGACAACACGTGTTTCAACGAGAGTTGCCGTCAAGCCTTGTGTGGCACGAATATTAAGCTTTTCTTCTGCAGACCAATTTTCCATTTCTGTTGTGTACGTGGAAAGACTGACAATTGGCGTTGTTTCAGTCATGCCGTAACCAACGATAAATGGTACTTTGTATTTTTCCTCGAAAGCACGGATTAGACCTTTTGGTGAAGCTGATCCACCACATACGATGGCACGTAAAGACGATAAATCGCGTGGATTTTGTTCTTGTTCTTTTAACACACCAAGCCAAATTGTCGGTACACCTGCCGTTAATGTCACTTTTTCTTGTTCGATTAAATCGAGTAAAAGCTGTGGGCTGAACATTGGTCCTGGCAATACTTGTGTTGTACCAAAATTCACTGCTGCAAATGGCATCCCCCATGCATTTACATGGAACATCGGTACGACTGGCATAGCTACATCGCTCTCGCGAATACCAAGTGAATCTGCTAAACCAAGTGCGATGCTGTGTAGTACTAAACTACGGTGCGTATAAACGACACCTTTTGGAAAGCCTGTTGTGGCACTTGTGTAACACATTCCAGCAGGCATATTTTCATCTAAATCATCAGGGAATTCATAGGAATCTGATGCCTCTTCTAACAGCTTTTCGTAAGAATGAACGTTTTCCAAGTTTGTTTCAGGTAATTCTTTCCCGTCTTGCATAACAACGAAATGTTTGACCGTTTTTAGTAAAGGTGCAGCTTGAGCAATTAACGGAAAAATATCGCTATCTACTAGTAAAATTTCATCTTCAGCATGGTTGATAATATATACTATATGCTCTGGTGATAGGCGAATATTAATCATATGGAGCACTGCACCTGCACATGGCACACCGAAATATGCTTCTAAATGGCGATGATGATTCCACGCTAACGAGCCTACTTTAGTACCTTTTTTCATCCCTAATTTCGTTAATGCTTCAGATAATTTTCGTGTACGCTGTCCAAACTCTTTATAAGTAATACGGTGGATCATCGTCTCACTCGTTCTTGAAATGATTAATTTTTTCGGAAAATATCTCTCTGCACGTTTCACAAAATCAGTTAGTACTAATGGCGTTTGCATCATACTCATCCAACTCCCCTTAATTAAGTAATATGATTTTATTTAAAAACAAATGCTTATAAACCGAGATTCTTTACAATAATCATTTTCATAGCTTCATTTGTACCAGTGTAAATAGATGCTAGTGTGATGTCTCGAAAGCTTTTATCAACCTTATTACTTCCATATAAACATAGCCATCCTGTAATTTCTTAGAGACATTGTATAGTAACACTTGTGTGTACAAAACGTTCTTCGGAATCTTATTTGATGCTAATCTCTTACTATTAAAGCTATTAATACATTCTTCAATTATGGTTCTATTATCCTTTGAATCGATAATGCCTAAGATGATTCCCTCATATTTCATCTGGCAAGCCAATTTTTGTAGCATCCAAAATTTCATGACGCTATTTAATACGAATAGAGTAGTCACATCCATAGATTTTCTTTTCAAAAAAACATAAGTAGTCAAATTTTTCAAACAAATATGTTTTACATAATTATACATGTAAGCGCTATTATATACTATTAAAATGGTGTGTTTTCGAGAAAAAATATTAATTAAAAGAGAATAATTTTAAATCTATCACCCCATTACAATATGCAGTTCTATCTATTAAAATACTTATCTTCTCCAATAAAAAAGCCGTACCTTCAATTAAGAAGGTACGGCTCTATCAAATGCCTATTCATTAAGCAGTTTTAGTTTCTTTCTCTTGTAACTTTTTTAACATATCTGCTGTCATTGCATCTAAGTCGTATTTTGCTTTAAAGCCCCATTCCTCTTGTGCAGCACTTGCATCAATAGAATTTGGCCAACTATCTGCAATGGCTTGACGTACTGGATCCACTTCATAAGCCATTTTAAAATTAGGGATATGTTTGCGGATTGAAGCTGCTATTTCTTCAGGTTCAAAACTCATAGCCGTTACATTGAACGCATTGCGATGTATCAACTTCGCAGGATCTGCTTCCATTAAATCTACAATAGCTTGCAACGCATCTGGCATATACATCATATCCATGTATGAGCCCTGTGCGATATATGAAGTATACTTCCCTTCAGATATGGCTTTATAGTATATATCAACCGCATAATCTGTTGTACCGCCACCAGGAGGAGTTGCGTAAGAAATTAAACCCGGGAAACGTACTCCACGAGTATCTACACCAAAGCGTTGGTAATAGTAATCACATAATAGTTCACCAGCTACTTTATTTACACCATACATGGTAGTAGGGCGTTGTAACGTATCTTGTGGCGTATTGTTTTTGGGCGTAGAAGGTCCAAATGCACCGATTGAACTCGGTGTGAAAAATTGCAGATTTTGTTCACGTGCAACTTCTAAAGCATTAACAAGTCCACCCATATTCAAATTCCAAGCAAATAACGGTTTAGTTTCTGCTGTTGCCGATAATAATGCAGCCATGTGCATTAAAGTATCTGCTTCAAAATCTTTCGCTATATCATTCATGCGTCCAGCATCCATAACATCTAGTGTTTCAAAAGGTCCCTTTTGTGTAGCTGGTTTGCGAATATCTGTTGCTAAAACATTTTCCGTTCCATATGTTTCGCGCAGCTTAGATACTAACTCTGACCCTATTTGACCACACGCACCGGTTATCATAATTTTTTTCATTTTAAAATCCTCCTCACCCAATAAACATTTGTATTTCTAGAAAATACATTCTCCCACAAATTACAATTGTATTTCTAGAGAAAACAAATAACAACGAATATACGTTGATTTATCAATGTTTTTAATAACTAGATTATACAATGTATATTTCTAAAACACAATAATCGTTTTCGCACAAAGGACAGTTTGTTTACAATACAATTATTTATTGTTTATTTTATAATAAACAAAAGGAGCGGGATCGATGCATTTATTTAAACTAACTATGATTTATTTGATCGCCATCATCAGTTGTACATTCCTACTTATAATGGACTTACCTATAGTCGTAGTCTTTTCCTTACTATTTATGTATGTCTTCGCTCTCACAATGTTCCCATACTGCAACACTTTGTTTTGGTCAAACAACATTAGTAAAATGGACCGCTTTATAACAAAGCATAAAACAAAACTCGCATTTGCTTACCCATACGCGGTTGCACATGAAAGCTTAACAGAGCAAAAGTTAAGCGTACAAAAAATACTATGCAGTTATAAACAACAGGATACCCAACACAACTATCGTTCTTTGCTAGCTACTCTGGACAAAGATTACGAAACCGCTTTAGTAGAAGCGAAGCAACTTCAAAAAGAACCTATTCGTAGCTACACTATCGCACATATTGAAACTTTACTCGGCAACTTTGAGGCAGCAAAATCACTCATACCAAACCTAAAAAAAGAATGGATGCCACACGTCATTGAAGGTTTAATCGCTTATGAACAGCAAGATTTCCAGACATTCGAAAAGGAAGCACATGCAGCCACCACAAAAGTAAGAGGGATACAAAAACATTTATTGTTTTATTCTTTCAAAGAAATGAAAGAAAGATTAGAGGCAAAATAAAAAACCACCCGGGGGAGGGTGGTTTTTTAAGGATGGAATTTTTACATTCCAATGGGGAGTTGGTATAGTATTGGGCTGTTTTGGTGAGTTTTATACATTTTTTAAAAATTTATTTGTTTTAGTTGAGACTATCTCTTTAATTAATGTAAACTTCATTTTTTCGCATGACTTTTAAGATTTAAAATCCTTTAACTCCTTCCGTATATCTGCCAAATAACCTTACTGGACCACGTATAAACAACTTCACTAAATAATGATAAAGACTCTGTATTATCATTTATTTATCCCCTTAACATTAACTACACAAGTGTTTGCAACCAAATCATGAAGAGCTCGTTTTTGTGGGTGGAATGCGGCGGACATGATTACACCTCCGTTATTAAAAGTGATTTTCGGAAAACGTGATTGATTTCATTGTTTTTTATATAACAATAAAAGCCTCTATACATTGGTATAGAGGCCTTCTAATGTAATCGATCTTTACTTTAAAGATTAATCACAATAATTATTTTCTAATTGCGCTCTGTAAATAGCATCAAGTGGTATACGCCGAATGCTTGTATCCGTTTCTAATGATAGCTCACGAGTGGATGTCTTAAGATCCGTAATAATACCTGTACAGTGACTTAAATTATGTTCAACCAGAGTTTTAAGCGTAACAATTAACTTTTGGTCATACGCGAATTGAATAGTCTGTTGCAGTTCTTCTAATTCCCATTCCGTCAATTCATTCGGTAATCTCTCTTCTGATTCATGTTTCCACGCTCTAATTTGTTGCACATGTTCTGGTAGCATCATCGAAACCCATTTAATACTACCTCTGTCACGAATCATTTTAAAACACCTGCTTTTCCATGATATTTTGTATGACATGATATAAAAGAACTCACCAAAACATACTTTTAATTAATTTCTTCGCATTCAATATTACGACAGCCTTTTTATGCGAACTGCTTCAACTTGTGGATTTAGTGCATAAGTTGTGCATAACTAGACCTATACGTAGATAACACTTAGTTATCCACATGCCCACAAGACATTACTACTCCGTCGCGTTATACAATTATTATTCAAACAGTGTATAGCAATAAAATGGATATTGAATAAATATACATCCCCCTTATTTTTTGTGACCTCCTAATAATTGTGAGCGTGCGACAGCGGTACCAGCTTCTGTATAAGAGACCGCACGCAAAAGTACAGTCGGCCCATAGCGAGAGCGTAGTTGATCCATTGTAGCTCCGAGCTTACGGCGACGAAAGCGGTCAGTGTCGAACAAACTAAGCTGCATTGAACGTTCAGATTCAAGCTTTGTAATACTAATGGTAAGCTGGCGTACAGGTCTAGCTTCTATATAATGTTCATCGAGTAACTGCTGGCAGACCTGATAAATTTTCATTGTTTCATTTGTTAGCTCATCAATTGTACGCGAACGATGAAAACCTCCACCAAATGCATTTTTACTGTAGGAGAGCCCGAGTGAAATGGTCCGCCCTACTTTAAATTCCTCGCGTGCACGTCTTGCGATGTCTTCACACATTTCCAAAATAACTGCAAGCACTTCTTCCTTTTTGTTATAGTCGCGCATTAAAATTTGTCCTTTACCATAACTAATTTGCCCTTCAATTATTGGTGCACCGAGCTCAGAAAGATCAATTCCCCGCGCATGATGATAAAGCTGATTACCCATAATACCAAAACGATTCTCTAGTGTTTTTAAATCTGCTTTTGCTAAATCCCCTACTGAAAAAATCCCCATATGATTAAGCGAGCGTTCTGTCTGACGCCCAATACCCCACATCTTAGAGAGTGGTGATATAGGCCATAACTTCTTTTCCACATCTTCATATGCCCATTTAGCAAAGCCTGTTTTTTTCGCTTCTAAATCAAGCGCTAGCTTTGATAGCAACATATTAGGTCCCATGCCGACAGCACTTGGAATGCCAAATTGGTTGTAAATATCCCTTTGTATCTTCTTCGCGGTTTGTTCAACTGGTCCCCATAATTTTTCTGTTCCTGTTAAATCAATGAAGCTTTCATCAACGCTATAAATATGGATGGCTTCCTTTGGGACATAACTGTTGAGCAGGCGTGTAATTTCCATTGAAACGCGGATGAAGAAGTCCATTTTAGGTTCGAATAGGCGAATATCTGGATGCTTTGGAATTTCATAGAGGCGTTTCCCTGTTTTGATTCGGAATCGTTCTTTCATGGCTGGACTAGCAGCTAGTACGACACTACCTGGTTGTTCAAAGCTACCAATAACCGCTATTGGTGTTGTCATAACATCTAATCCATGCAGCGAAGCCATGCAACTCACATAAAAGCACTTCATGTCGATGCAAAGAATGCTTTTGTTTGGCATGTTTTCGTAGTTCATACAACACCACGTTCTTTCTGAATTAATGGAGCAACCGCAAGAACATTATCGATAATAAAAGTACGTTTTGACTGTTTCGTAAAACAAAAAGCTTGAAACCAATTATTGACCACCTTAATGATCTTCACACGCCTTTTTGTTATTTCTCCAGTCTTTGACGCGTACATCAGGTTTACTAACTGATTGCGTTGCATTGCTTTTATTAACTGTTCTTTCACAATACCACTCCTAAACCAAAATAAGAACACCCGTTTGTTTTTATTATACGCACGTGTGTTCTGTTTTAAAAGTGGTAATTTTTATTTTATTTCTTTTAACTGATTAAGAACTGATTTAAAATCCTGCATTTCCCTACCTCTCGGAAGTTTCTAAACGGGTTCCCTTGCTGCTTAATACGTTTGATGACCGTATGAATAGTAAAAATTTCAGGCCTTAACGGCGTTGCAATTAGACCTTAATAATTAGTTTGGTCCTCCCCCTATGTTTCAATAGGTCAAATACGATGTAATGACAAGGAAATGTTTTGACGTGTTTTGAAATGACCTCCGCACTGCGCATTCGGCCTCTTTGCTGGACTATTGCAAAGTCGCTTTGAAAGTTGTTTTTAAATAGACTAGTTCCCCATCTAAGAATAATGGTAAATGGGCTTTAATTGGTTCGTATATATCATTACAAATCTTTAATCCTGAGAAATATACCACTGAATATCGGACAGCTTTGATGGAACTAATAGAAAATAAAAAAGCCAACAATACAGTAACAGCAAGTGATAAAAGACCCCTTCCTGATAATGTAACTGACTTAATGTCTGCACCTCAAGCTTCATTAGACAAAACTAAAAAACCTGCTAGAAAAAGAAATAACTAGACGAACAAAGAAAAGTGCTTAATGTAGCTTTAGAATAAAGTTCGATTAAAAATCACTCTAAATCCTTGATTTTACTGCATATAAAAAGATTGATTATTTTAAATCTCTTCTTCAACTAAAGCTACCCGTTAGTTGAATAAGAACAGAGACGCTTATTAAACAATCGCGCCCTCTAATTGAATGACTAAAATCTGACCTCACTCATAATATCACTTAATTCTTATTAAACTTACGCTCCGGTAGCTTAACAAGGTTAAAATTTCATTCTTTTATTCTTAGCTGTCTCATAAGTACTTTAAATGGAGTAACATAAGAGTCTTTAAATTTCTTAATATGATGTGTTAACTCAGACCAATTACTTTCCATGTGTGGATGTATCTGAGTGGTATCAGCAAGACGATACAGTTTTATTAAGAAGTAAAGTGTTTCCCATACCAAAAAGTCATCATCTAATTTAAATAACGCCTCAATGACATTAGGAATGTAGTTAAACGCTTCTTCGGGTGACATTCCTTTTGTAATTGATTCGAAAGAATTACTAAAATACCACTCGTCATTATCTAATTTATCTTCCCATCCCACATATATTTCTAATAGTTTACTATCCGTTTTAATCACGTCCCAAAGTACAATTTTATATACATATTTTATCACTTCTTAATTCAACTAACCTGCCCTTTTAGTTGAATAAGAAAAAGAGCTGTCTGAACAGCTCAAAGATCTTCTTAGTAAAGCACACGTTAGTTTAAGAACAAAAGTGTATTTATTAAAAGGTGTTTAAGGTAACTTCATCTGAATTACTAAGGTCAAAACGCGCGATTTCTTCACCTTCCACAGAAACAATTAAAGTTGCATCCATAGCTTGTTCCTTCAACTTCTCTAATTGTTCGGATGACGGGGCAAGTTTTATATCGGGATTTTCTTCTAACGCACCTAAAATAAAATCAAGGGTGTATTTTCCATCTTGATTTGGTTCAAGAACAGGAAAACTCGTTTTTCCTCCCATTCCTAAATTTCCTTCTTTGTCTTCCTCATAAATATTAATGCCCATTACTTCTTCTGAAACTGCTTTTAACTTTTCATTAGGTTCAATATATACCTTTATTCCATCGTCATATTCATATTTCTGTTCATTTAGCTTTTTGATTCCTCCAAGAGTCTTTTCACCAGTATTCTTTAAAACGAAATCATAACTGAGTGCAATAGGTACTATAATTTCACCCTTATTTTCTCCCGAAGTAATACCAATTCCTTCATCATTTCTAATTTCAACAGTTGAGCCGACTAAATCTAAAGAAGGTTTACTTGAACACCCTGGCAAGAGTAAAAGAACTGTGAAAATACTTATAACAAACTTTAACATCACTTTACTTTTCATTACAAAGACAGCTCCTTTCTTTATCTAATATACGTTTGCAAAAATCTTAAGTTTCAGACGATTCGTTATTCAACTAACCTGCCCCGTTAGTTGAATAAAAAAAGAGCTGTCTAAACAGCTCAAAGATCTTTTACTAATGCACCCTATAGTTGAACAAGATAAAGTGCGTTATTCATTATTTGGTTTTATCACCGGTTTTCCATCCTTATCCAATAGCGGGGTAATCCCCCCTGCATATCCGCTCCAACTAAATAAATAGTGAATTCCTGTTTCTCTATCTACTATTATTCTGTTTCCATTAGCCACGCCATTTTCTGTAAAGATTTCTTCAAACCTCTTCTTTGAGCCTTTATTCTTCTCTGAGTCTTTATTAAACATTTTTTCGCCCCCATATTACTGAAATTTCAAATAACCCCTTTTTATATTACGATCTTAGCAGGTAATTATTACAAAAGTAGTGAAAAGGTAACGATTTTCTTGGAAACAGCACATTGTATTAACCTGCTGCGTTAGTTCAATAAGAAAAAGAGCTGCCTAGGCAACTCAATGATCTTCAAGTAAAGCACCCGTTAGTTGAATAAAAAAATCTTTACCCCTTTATATAATAACTACGTTATTTATCACATTATTACTATAAAAAAACAGCAATTATTGAAAGAATCGTTGCAAGGATTGTTAACACAATCATTATATTTGTGCTTTTTTTTACTTTACTTCTTATAATTTCTTTATCTGGTTCTGTCTTAACTATTTTACGTAGTCTATTATTTTTCACTAAAACTATGGAATATAGCAGCAATGCTACAATACATAACGACATTTTTATCCAGTTCAATATTTATCTCCTTTTTCACTGAACTATCCTGCAAATTTAATTAAATAACAATATAGGCTGTCTACTGACAGCCCTGTTCTGCTAAAGCCCTCGTTAGTTGAAGAAGAACAGTGACGCTTATTCAACAATCGCGCCCGATAATTGAAGAACGTTATTGAACTAAAGCATTCCGTTAGTGAGTACAGACACCCACGAGGAAACTGTTCTTTCGTTCATTTATTTTGCCTCAAAGTTCTAGGGGCTTACTCACCTACCATACCGTCCTTATCATTATCTTGCATATATGGGTATAACCAATGATCACTCGTTATTGGCATACTAAAACCTGCTGCTTTTGCTTCTTTAATCGTCACCTGTCCATTACCGTTTGTATCAACACTTGAAATATCTTCAGTGCCATTCGACTTATTAGAACTAGTTGACTTATTTGAGTTAGTTGATTTACTTTCAGTTAAGCCTAGAGATTTATTTGTCTCATCAGGGTTGCCGTTATCAAACTCATCTACAATCTTATTCCCTTTTAAAGTGTAAGTGTACTTATAATGAGAAGGAATCTGCGTTTCCGTATTAGGATATGTGATAATTGCTTCAAAATTAGTAGCTCCACCAGCTTTACGAATGGCATCTTCCATATATGCTTGATCACCATGTCGGTTAAGCGTACTTTCTTGTGGAGTAATATTGTAAGCATTGGATACCCCTCCGAGAGAATCTGCAATGATATGTCCTTCATCTAAATCTGATCTTTCTACACCAGGAACTTTTGCTTCATCATTGTAGTATCTGCCAGACGATGTTACAGGTTCGTTATCGTCATCTTGTAGAACGATTTCGTCAGCAATGACACGGATCAGTTGCCCATGTTCATTCGTGAAAGCCCAATACTTCCGGTCCCCATAACCAATGTCAATAACAACGTTGGGTTCACGATGTCCAGACAAATCGCCACCATCAACTTCAATAAGTTTGTATCCCGAGAACAGGTCATTATTTTGTTCGGTTGGCGTTTCTTCCACTACTGGTTCATCTACAACCGTAGTGATAGTCTCTTCTTTTTCGCTATTATTTGAATTTGTTTCAACTGTGGTTACATCTTGTGAATCTGTTTCTTTATCTGCAACGGATGCATCTTCTACGTTAGTACAACCAACTATAAAGATGGCAGTTAAAAGTAAGATTAAATAGTTTATTTTCTTTTTCATTTTAGGACTCCTTATAGTATTTTTTACTGTTCATTCTAGAGCTCTTTGAATAAAACATAAATTAACATTGTTAACCTATTTATAATAGTATATTACAATATTAATTTTATTAGAGTAGATAATTAGTTTGAAGTATGTAGTATTAAATTCCAATAAAGATTAGTAGAATCCAATGCATTATATTTTTCAAATATAAAATTTAGATAGTACTTGCTTATGGCGGAATAACTGCTTTCACAATCTTACCAAAAGTATTAATAAAAAAAGAGCTGTCTATGCAGCTCAATAATCTTTTGCTAATGCACCAGTTAGCTCAAACACTTTTAACTTTCAATTCAAATAAGTGCATTAAAATTTTCAACTCTTGTTCTTTGCTCTTAATAAGGCATGATAACTCCTACGCTCACATAATTTACTGAATCTTGTTCAATTAGTGGTAATAAATCTTTTACCTTCCCTGTTATAATGATTCCGCTCACCTGAACGGTACCATTGTGTTGGATTGTTTTTATAAGTGGCTCTACATAAGTATCTTTCTCTTCTTGTCGAGATAAATTTGATAATCCCGTTTCAAAATTTTTCACGTCTTTTGCTAAACTTACAGCACCTTTTTCAGGAGATGTAATTGTAAAGCCATATGCATATTCTCCGATTACATATCCAGGAATGATTGATATATCTGCATCAGGGTTTTGCACCCAGGCCCATTGTGCAGTTGGAAAATGTTTTAGTATTTGATCTGCATTCATTTCTTCCTTAAATGAAATGGCTATTTCTACTATATTAGATGGAGCTAAGGATTGAAGTAACATACGGTCATCTTCTACCTTTTTTCCACCAGGAATATAAAAATTAACCACCCTTTGTCCATTTCGATAAAATTGCTGACTATCTGAAGATTTTGAACGTGTTATTGAACTATCATAAATACTTGTAGGGGAATCATAAATTTTAAACCAAGTTTGTTCGTTGTACCATGTGTATGGAATTCCTCCAATATCTTTTACATATTGGTCCTGATTAATAGCGGAATCAATACTGTCACTTTTTGTAGATTTATCGTAATGGATATTCGCACCATAAACTTCGCTTTGTTCCATCTTCACTGAAAAATACTCTGACATTGAATGTTGCATTTGAAGATACATTATGATGAAAATAATTCCTAAAACTATTAGGGTACTTATCGTCACAATGGTGGATACAATAATTGTCTTCATTAATGATTTCTTTTTCGCTTTTTTTATAAGTGGTTGAAACCCATCCTTGGTATTAAAAATTGAATCTTTATCCAAACGGTTGTGCCTCCTCAATTATCTTTCTCATTTTTTTCTTTGCTCTGGCTAACTGTGTTTTAATTGATTTATCGGTTGTACAATAAATAATAGATATATCCTTTAAGGACAAATCTCCGCTATATTTGAGGAGCAATAGTTCTGCATCTTTTTGTGGTATCTTACTTAAACACTCTGACAGTAAAGTATGTAATTCATTTCCTATAATAATTTGCTCTGGGGTTTTCCAATCCATTAAATCTTCGATATTAAATGTCTTTACATAATTGTTTTTATACTTAAGTTTTCTTAAACTATCATAATGTTTATTAATTGCAACTCTGTAAAGCCACGCATCGACATACTCTTCCTGAAGCGTATCTAAATGTTGCACAAATTGAAAAGCAGTTTCCTGGACGATGTCTTCCGCGTCTTCTTTGATTGCCCCCATTTTTAGCAAAAGAAAATACACAGCCTTCAATTTATTATTTAAGTACAATCCTAATTCTTCATCCATAATCCCCCTCCTACACAAATAACGATTAAGTATTTAAAAAGTAAACAACAAATAACATATTTCGCAAAAAAAGATAGCCTTCTACAGAAGACTACCCGATGAAGCGAAATATAATTATTAAAAAACATGTGAACTTGCCATATTAATTAAATAACAATATATATCAACTAATTCGATGTACTTTCAAATATACCTACTTATTGAACTAATCTGCCACGTTAGTTCAATAAAGAAAAAAGAGCTGCATATGCAACTCATGATCTTCAAGTAAAGCACCCGTTAGTTGAATAAGAGATTTCTAGTCTTCATATTCAGTGATATAAAAATCGGTTTTAGGCGGTATTTTATCTGAGATATTTTCAATTGTTGAAAATTGCCTATCATTTGTTATTGCAACAACATTATCCCCATCAAAACCAATCCAAAATACACAATCACTTTCAAGGAGAGTAACTATAGTGGTGTGTTCAATACCATAAGGGGCTTTAAATTCCCTTTTTCCAAAACTAAAAACGTCCCTTTTTAACGACCATAAAGCCAAATTATTCATACTTCCATTACCATATACATACGGGAACATAATGCTAAATTGCTTTTGATTTTCGATTATTATTTTATAAAAATAATTTTTCTTTTTAGTTTTTTCAAATTCAATCTTATGTGTTTTGCA
>NZ_JBNNUK010000035.1:0-14844 GCF_050279675.1 Viridibacillus sp. NPDC093762
TCCAAATCAAAAAAAACAAACACCATAACTAACAAAGACAAAATAATTTTTAATACCAATCCTACCTTATTCAAAGCCGTTATTCTCTTTTATAAAAAAACCATATATGAAAATTAATAATCCTCCAATAAAAAGCCCAGGTATATATACATTATTAAATACCCCAACCACTTCAACTTCAGGAACCGCCCCAGTCATTCCACCTGAAAAAAAACCTGCTTTAACTATACTAGATGAAAGTATTGAGCATACTCTTTCAAATGTATAAATCAATCCAGATGAAATTATAAACATAGCACCTATTATTTTCATCATATCTTTCCCCTCCTCTATATCGATATAAAAAATAAAATATTACAAAGAAAAATCCTCCATCGTCGCATCTACTTCATCTTCAGTCACCCCTATGTATTGCATCGTAATCGATGGTGCGGAATGGTTAAATAGCTGCTGTAACACTGCCACATCCAGGTGCTACCTGTCCCCTTGCATATACTTGGACAATGTCTCCCGGTTGAATATTTAAAGATCTCAATGTTTTAGGAATGTACCATGTATACATTTTAGGACATAGATTTAATCCATCTTCATCTATTTTCCGAATATGAAAACTCGAAAGTATATTGTTATTGTTCAAATCAAATTCATTTTCCATCATTTTATTCACTTCATTTATATTCATTTGATATCAGAAAGTGAATTCCTTTTAAAAAAAGGGTGTTGTATTTTAAATAAAGTATTATTTATAAATTGCACGCAAACCTCTTTAAATGAGATTGATGGCAGATAAAGTCCAATCAATCCCTCGTATAGAAAGTGAATAGTATTTGCTACTCTTTTTTATACTTTCAAGATAAAGGAATCATTTTCTTCGTAGCGAATTGATATAGACGGGGTGATAAACGCTATGAAAATTGAAAATGAATTTGGATACTTTTCAAAAGATGTCGCTATCGAATTAGAAATCACCACATCAACATTGAGAAGATGGTCTATTGAATTAGAAAAAGAAGGCTATTCTTTTATTCGAAATGATAAAGATCAGCGTATTTATTTTGAACGCGATTTTAGGGCGTTCAGGGAATTAAAAAAACTTTTATCTAATTCTGTTCCTGTTTCAGACGCTATCAAAGTAATTGTTTCAACGGATTTTGAAAAGAAGAATATGGATCAAACGCCGACCGTTCATAGTGATATTATCCGTTTAACAAAGCGTGAATTAAGAGATATTGTGAAGGCTGCATTAGAAGAAGAAAGGGAAATTATTTTGGCAGCTTTGCAAGAAAATATGGATGATAAAATTGAAATAAGAGACAGGCTATTAATGCAACAAATGAATATAAAATTTCAGGAAAAACAAAAGATTATGGTATTACAGCAAGAACAAAAGAAGAAAAATTGGTTACAAAAATGTTTTAGTTTTTTTTAGAATTCGTTTTTTGAAAAGGAAATCTGGAATTAATTGAGGTTCTTAAAAATGATTTTTAGTTATATTTTGTTGAAATCACTGATGTCAGAGATACTGTCATCAGTGATTTCAATTAATGTCAGTATTTAAATCTTACATTTCCACCGAAACCTTGTAAGACTAAAGAAAAAGGAGAATATATCATGAGTAGAATTGCTGAGAATATAAAATCAAGACGAGTAGATAAAAATTTAACGCAACAAGAATTAGCAGATTCATTAAACGTATCAAGATCAACTGTTTCAAATTGGGAAACTAATAGAAATTACCCTGATTTGGATACGTTAATTAAAATCAGTGATTTGCTTGATATTCCTCTTGATACTTTACTTAAGGAGGAAAAAAAGATGGTAAAAGAAATTACGAAAGAGGTAAAAAAGAGCGCCAAAAGAAAATGGGTATTACGTATAATAGTCCCATTATTTGTTCTTAGTTTAGTAATATCAACTTATTCTATTATACAAAATGTGTATTCCGTTAATAAAATATTTTTCCCTATGGAAATAGGATATGCTAAAGAAGTTAGTAAGCCCGAAGAATGGAATTCTATCTTTTTTGAAGAAAAGGATTATTTAATCTTTAAAAATATTTTTTGGAATAAAGAAATAACAAACAGTATTAATAATGAAGGGGATATTATAATGCGTGTGAAAGATTCGAAAGGTAATGTTGTAAAAGAAGATTTAAAAATTTTGCAAGGTAACAGTATTATTTTGAAAGACTTAAAGAAAAAAGAAAAATATTATTTTGAAATAAAAGGTTCTCCAGGAGAATACGTAGTTACATTTTCCTGAACTTAGTTTTTTTTTAGAATTCGTTTTTTGAAAAGTGGAAAGAGCATAAGAAGAAAATGCCCCAATTACATTGTGGGGTTAGGCAGAGCCTAACTTTCCGGTGGGTACGTGATTTTTAAAAAGAAAGAAAGCTTAAATATTATGAAATTACTTAAAACACCCTATTCATACCTTTGTTTATCTTTAATTGCTCTATTTGGAATCATATTAAACTATCAAACAACTTGGGCATTAGTTTTATTAACTATTAGTTTCTTAGGTTCATTATTTTTAATGTTTTTAGATAGAAATAAATTTTAAAAAAATGAAAATTAATTTTATAAATTTCACTAAAAAATAAAAAAGTGAGCAAATATATATTATTTGCTCACTTTTTTCTATCTCTCAAAAACATTAATTAATGTTTTTTCTCCTACATCAGTAACATATGTAAAAAATTATTACAAAGAAAAATCCTCCATGGTGGCATCCACTTCATCTTCTGTGACCCCTATGTACTGCATCGTGATCGAGGGCGCAGAATGATTAAACAACTGCTGTAATACTGCGACATCCTTATGTTGCTTGTAATGATGATATCCAAACGTTTTGCGCATGGTATGCGTGCCAATATCTTCTCTTCCTAGCGCTTCCGCAGCCTTTTGCAGGACCCTGTACGCTTGTGTGGTGGAAATATGGCCGTTTCCTTTCTGACTGGGAAACAACCACGCAGATGGGCTCATATCGCGTGTATACGACTCGATCAACTCTCTTGTGGCCCGTGGAATCAAAAAGCGTTTTGTTTTCTTCGTCTTTTGCTCTGTGATTACCAAATGTGTTTTCCCTCGGACATCGTCCACTTTCAATGGCACCAGATCACTCACTCGTAACCCAACGTTAATCCCTATGTTAAACAGAAATAGATCCCTCGCACTCGCATACTTGGACAGCGCCCACCGAAAATCTTCAATTTCTGCCTTTGTACGCAATGGCTGCACGTTCTTTTCTTTGGCCATCTGAACCCCTCATTTCATCCGATATCGTACATTTTATGTATGTTAGTGTATCACAAAACGAAGAACCCAGTAAAACCGCACAAAAAAACGTATGAAAATATACATTTTCATACGTTTTTCACATTTATTTCGAAGTAAATGTTGAACCAAAATACAAACAAAGGTTTTAGGATGAACCGCTACTTCGATGTTCCCATTTTTTACGTAATTCATTTCATTTCATTACATAAAAAATTCCCTCAACCTTTTATGATTGAGGGATAATCATATAGTTTATTTTTTATTATATTGTGTACAATTCAACACTACTTTTGGAGTAGATTATACTTAATTGAACCTTTCAAACGTTTAGCCAAGACCGTTGTCCATGTTCGGTATAATTCTCGTTGCATGTACCTTAAATTGTTGAACTTGTAACACTTTCAGGAAAATATCCATAACGATTTTTTCACGTAATGGGCTAAACTCACCTTCTGGTTCTACAGTAACTGGAGAGAAATCAATTTCATAGAAATTAGCACCTAATAATTCCCCATATGGTTGTTCATTGTATTTTACAGAATTTTGGAAGAAATATTTGTCCAATCGAGGCACTTCACCATTAGTGTCGTTTAAGAAATATGCTTTTTCACTATCTGAAATACCAATAATAGGTCTAGTTAGGAAGTCTCCACTATCAAGCTCAGCGAATCCAGAAAACGGTACTTCAACAATTCGATCATGTAATACACCTTGACAATCATGAGAAGAATACTCAATATTTTTCCGAATAAACCCTGATACAAATAATTTTGCTTTCTTTACTTCAAAGAAGTCTGTATCATCAATTTGATCAAACCTTACAGGAATGAGTTTCACTTGCTTTAAAAAAGCATTCTTTGTTACACGTTTAATCTCTGTTGCTTTTGGGTCAAGTGGAATATTTGCCTCTACGACAATTTGAAGTGATCTTTCTGCAAGTACAACCGGGACTTTAAACGTTGGGTGTTGGTTAGGAGTCTCACAAAGTGGTATTGAATGATCAGCCACCGGAATTTGTTGTGTTGACGGTACTGGGCATAGAACTTCATTTTGCTGCTGCGGCGTTTTATTGCAACTATTGCAATTTTTCATTTGCTCACCTCCTTTATTTTTTGAGCTCTTTCGAACTCTATAAGTAAAATATGTTGATTAAATACTTTCAAATAGGCTAATAGAATAGTCATTTGATTCATTTACAGCATGAGTTTATTTACTAAACATGAATAGAGAAACAATTATAATTAATATCAACTTACAAAGATGAGTTATTTTCATAGTTTATTCATCACATAAGGTAGCTTTAATTTTCTGTATTTGTGAAAGATGAACGGTTAATTTAAGTGCCATTCTTTGGTGAAGTCGAATATTCTTTTGCTTTTGTTGTGATGCATTTTGATTTGTATTAGCTGAATACCTAAGTTTTTGGAGAATTTCCCCTTTTAACGCTATTTTTCCTTTAGATACCGTACATGTCCCATCACCTAATGATTTGCAATATTGAACAGGTGTAAATTTAAAACTTCTTAATTCAACATTTCTAGAAATTTCTTTAAAACCAAGAACTTCCTGTTCAAAGAAAACTTGATTGCTCATATTTATTTCAATTTCATACTCTCCTACTACTACAGAGACTCTTACTTCTATATGATTGTGTTTACATTCTGGCTTACCCTTCTTTTTTGGTGAAGATATATGGATTGGATTTGCAATCGTTTCATATATCCGATTCTCTGCATGTTGCATTTCATTTTCAGTAGTAAAACTAATAATTTCATTAATTGTTGAATGGACTAACCTATATTGTATTGGATCAGGCCAAGATAATTCTGTATGAATAAACTGTGAATGGTTCTCTGATTGTTGTGCCTGATCAACACCTTCGAGCAATAGTGCAGATTGTTGAACGATATTACCCGAAATGGGTAGACGAAGAAAATCATCAATTTCAAAAAATATAGTAAATGGAATTATATTTTCTTTTGAATAGATATTCTCCAAATTAGAAGGTGGAGTTACATTACGTTCTTCTTTATCTTCTATCAATTCCTTAAAAGAATGGATAACTTGTATTTCATCTTCTGAATCAGCCTGCAGTGTCTCTAACTTTCTTTGTTGAATATTTGTATTTTTTTTAAAATGACGGTATTTAATTTTTGGCAATACGCGTTTTGAAGGGATATTTATATTATTTAATGATTTCTTATTTTGCTTACAATCATCTATCTGTTTGCATGAAAAATCTTTCTCCGAATCATCAAATTCAATCGATTCTGTAAGGGATTTGGTATGTATTGAGTCATTATCATTATTTTGAAGTTGATATAATTCCTGGTCAGTTTGATTCTTATAATTATTCTGTTGCTGGGATTGAATCCGCTTTAATTCACCGTAGAAAATCAATGGAGTATCCATTTCATCCACTCCCATAAAAATAGATTTGCTTTTATCTATTTATTTATGCTTATTGACTTTTTTGGTTCCTGGTGACGAAAATCGCCTTCAATTTTGCAATTGATTATGGTAAATGGAACAAAAAAAAGCCTAATTCCCCAATTTAAGTGCTGAGAAATTAAGCTTTTTAATATTTGGAATTCCCTAACATTGTTCAACTTTCTTTGGTGCTCTTTCTAAAATCTTAACTACACGTTTATAATGTTTTCCAGTCTCTTCTAATTCTTCTCGAAAAACATTCATAACTAATACTCGTGATACATGGTTTCTAGAATGAACTAAAACAATATCCCCCTGTTGAATACTCTCATTACGCAACATTTTAGGGATATGCCAATTATATAATTGGGTAGTATTTAATTGCATAATTGTCTCTTCCTTAGAACTTTTAATATGAAATCCTGTTATTGTATTATTTTCAATCATAGCCATCCCCCTAGTATAATTCACCCTTTGCCAATTCAATGTAATAGTCGATTTTACATACCGATTATTTTCTAAACAATCTTGCTAGCAAAGAAGGTTTCTTTTGTTGGCCTTTTTCTTCTTCTAACGATTCTATTTTTACATTGAGCTTCTTAATTTCATTCATAAGTTCGTTCATCTGTTCATTACCTTCGTTATCCGATTCAATCGCCTTTAAAGTAGCATCTTGCTTGCTTTCTAACCCTACTAATCGCTCATTTAGCGCCTTATTTTCAGCACGCATCGCTACCATCTCATCGCTCATAAGATCTAATATGCGATAAAGCTCATTATCAAAGGGTTCAACGGTCATCGCGCTTTGTTCATCGCGCTTGCGCTCGGCGATTGATTGAACAACGCTTGAAGGCGAAAAGTCAGCGCTTGAAACCTTTATTGCAGCTTCTTTGAGCGATAATTCACCGCGATTTTTAAGCGCTAGCATAGCGCTGATTACATCAATGTCGTGTTCGTTATATTGACGCTGTTTATTTGCATTTTTATGTATCTTATAACCGTTTAGCTCCAATAATTGCGAATAAGCTCTTAAAGAAGGTGCTGATACGTTCAATATACTTGCTACATCACTAGCATTCATAGTCCGCTCACTCCTTTTTCAACGGGGTGTAACCTTACATCTTTATTGTCGAACACTCTCATAGCCAATTTCAAGCATACAAAATAAGCTAGTCACTATTAATCTTCTAGCCAATTATAAAATACACCTTTTTTAGTCGCTCTAACGTGCCGATCTACTTGTTCCGCTGGTCGAATCGAAGGATACTCTAATCTATTCAATAATGCAGCTGTAAAAACAGCTACTACATTATCAAAATGGTTATATTCTATATCCATTGAAATATGATGAATTACTTCTTTTGCTGCAATGAATCGTTTTACATCTGCATCTGAACCTACTCTTAAAGTCAGTTTATAGGCGTTTTCACGAACGATAGAAGGATATGGCATAGATTGTATGAAATCGAAAAACAAACGCTGATACTCGTTGTCTGTGTACGTTAAAAGCAATGTACGTTGTTCGTCAGCCGTTTTTGGTTGTTGAGATTCCACTTCTTCTTTAAGTTTTTCTAACATATCAAAACTATGAATATATTTATTATTAGCTTGTTTTGAATTAATTAAAGATAAATAAAGGTTAGGACTCTTATTTTCTTGTTCAAACGTAGATATATCAATGTCTTTCAATATTTTTTGTTGTGCATTTTGCTGTGCATTTAATTGTGCAATAGATGCTTCAGACAACAAGAAAACTTCCCTCATAATCGATTTGAAATTTTCATGTTTCTTATCTACAATGACGTACTTACCACAATTTGATTTAGCCGATCTCAAACGGCCAACTACAAATTGATCCGTTAATTTAATAGCTTTAATAGCATTTCTAACCGTTCTAACTGATACACCAAGTTTTTCTTCCAACGTGTCAGTCCCTACTTTACATATGCCATTAGCAGACAACCAGAATGCGATCTGTTCTAATACTAAGAATTGTTTTTGTGGAAATAGTTCATCCATAAATATATTTTGTTGCAGCAAATCCTCTTCTAATTGTTTTAATCGGTTTTCTTTTACAGATCGGTTCGGTTTATTTCCACCGTATGTTATGTAAAACTGTGCTCTTTGTTGAGTTGCTGTTAGTGTATTTTTCGTTGTCATTGTAATCTTCTCCCTTTTAAGAAAACAAAAAAGCACAATCAAACACTGTGTAGTGAATGACTATGCTTCTTATCAATGACAATTAATTAAATTGACCTAATAATACTTCCTTGATATATTGACATTCATCATATAAAATAATGACATATCAATATATCTAAAGAAGTTAGCAACGTCAATCACACCCTATATGTGATCTGGCGGTCGATAACGGGATTGCCGTCCTATTATCGATGCTGACTTTTTTGATTTCGTTCGATTAAGTTACATAAATAGTAACATTACTACTTCGAATTGGAAACAATTATTCTCCTTACTCGGCACATTTTCCCTCTATATCCATGTCCCAATTCAACTCCCACTTACAATTAATTTTTTTCAAATTCTTATCTTTGTCAATCACCCATATACCGCATTGCTAGTTCCACCGATTTTTTCCATGCCCTAATTCTTTATGGATCTGATCCACTATCTCCTTTGTTGCATTCGCAAAGTTGATTCTTTAATTCACTATAAATATAAAATTACTTGCTTAACGATTTAACTTATCAAGATATTCTTTCAATGCAACATCTACAATATCTAACATTGTACATTCCTCCAATGCTGCTGCTGCGCGTAAACGTTTGTGAAGATCAGCATCCAATTCAAATGTCGCCTTCTTAATTTTACGTTCAACCGCATTTACAGAAACCTGTATATCTGTATTTGCAATTTCCTGTATTATTTCATTATCTTGTTGTAATAACTTACTTACAACGTCCCTATTACCTTTTGATTTAGGTGCTTCTTTGGGATTTTTATTATATTTATCTTTAATTGACACGACTTAACAACTCCTCTATGAAATTTCTGTGTTGTTCAGTTGCAGCTCTAATTTCTGGATTATTAATAATACCGTATACAGGTAATCTCCCAATAGCTGCACGTCTTGAAATAACTGTATCAAATATCAAATCCTTATATTCTTCACGTACCAATTGCAATAACTCTTTATTATCAATTCGTCTTGCATCAGATAATGTAGCAAGAATCCCAGCTATTTGTAATGTATCATTGCCATTTTCTTTCGCACCCTCAATTGTTTCCATAAATCTAGGAAGAGCATTATAACTAAATTTAGCCGTTTCAAACATCATCACTACATAATCACTAGCCATCAAAGCATTAACTGTTTGAATACTAAGATTAGGTGGTGTATCAATTAAAATATAATCATACTGGTCTTTTACATTTCCAATAGCTTCTTTAAGCAATTGAATTTTACTTTTTGGACCTTTATAATCTGCAATCAATACTAAATAATCGTCAGCTGGTACATAATCAATGTTATCCGTAGCAACTTTAATATATGGATCTACATTACCATTCTCCATTGCCTCTTTGATTGTTTCATGATAAAACACTTCTAGATCATCATAACCACTCACCAATTGAGTTAAATTCCCCTGACTATCCATATCAATCGCCAAGACTTTATATCCCCTCTGACCTAGCAAATATGCAGTAAGACCACAAGTTGTTGTTTTACCAACTCCGCCTTTCTGCAAAGAAAATGTAATAACTTTTGCTAACATTCAAATCACCATCCTTTAATAAAAGTAAACAACAAAAGTAGGGAACTGTAAAACCGTAAATACAGGTACATGTAAAGAAACGAACCTCAGAAAAACCGAAAACCGATAACATAAATAAAAGCACCCAAAGGTTGTTCAGGCGCCTAGCCAAAATATACCCTGGAGGAAACTACTAAAAAAAGAAACAATAATAATAATGAAGGTAGTAGATTAATAATATTAAAAACTATCGCTAAAGAGTTTTTTGCTAGCCCCCCAAACACTACGCCACTAATAGATAGCACTATTATTAATCCAGATAAAAAGAATTCGTCAATATCTGTATATGGAATCATACCAAAAGATATTATGCTGAAGAATACCATTAGCCATGAAAAATTGCTGTACTTTCTCAAATAAACACATCCCCTTATTATTCGTTAATTATAGATACAATTTACAAAATACCTAAATGCAGGAATCCTTTGTAAAAAGGGGCCTTTTTCTTTGAGAATATTATTCAACAAAATGGCCCGATTATTGAATAATGAAAATGCACCCAAAGCCCCGTTTGGTAACCATTTTTTTCTTAACGTTGTAAATCCGCATAAATCTGACGAGACCCCTATAGGGGTTATTGTTTATAAAAAACCTTATTACCGCAAATACATAAAACTGTATATACAGTTTTATGTATTTTTCTTTACAAACCTCAATTTTTCATATATCTCGTAGTCAAATCAATCTTGTACAAATTTTTATATTTAGTAATCAATCACCCATATACCGCATTGCTAGTTCTCACCGATTCTTTCCATGCCCTAATTCTTTATGAATCTGATCCATTATCTTCTTTGTTGCGTTATACAACGACTTATCCAATCCATTTACGTAGTTTAGAGTATTAAAAAAACGCTAAACCAATTTAAATTTAGCGTTAAAAAATAGATTTATTTTTTATTTATCTTTGTAAAAAATTTTTAATTCTTTTAAATCAATTAATAGACTTTCATGAAACTTATTTAATATTTCATTCCATTTTTTTTCACTCACAAAAGGACTATTTAAGTAGCTACTTAGCCATTCATGATATTCTTCAAACCGTGATTTTAATGTTTCAATGGAATTAAATTCATCAATAGAAAGAGTTTTTCCATTTTCTTTTATAGAATTACGAAGCTCTATAACTAATGAATTTATTTCATTATTAAATTTTTCTAAGTCTGTTTTACTAACTTTAGAAGTATCTTTTTTCATGAAAATAGGATTTGAGAATAAATTAAGTGTTTTTTCTATTGTTCCTTTTTTAGATGAGTTAAGATCTTGAGAATTTAATTGATTTTTAAAATATGTAATATCATTTTTATATTCATCTAATACTTTATTATTTGGATTATATTCAATATTTTTATCTATCCCTGCAAAAGAATAAGGATAAATACTTCCAATTGTTATAAATATTATACACAGAGCTATTAATATCGCTATTACTTTATAGAAATGTTTTTTTATAAATTGTTTCATAAAATCTCCTAAAATTTAATAGTTGCAACGGTTTGATTAGTTAAATCAAAATCTGCATTTAATGAGAAAGAAAACCGAACAGTAGATACAAACATAATTTTTGCAGTTCTTTTAATTAACTTGTTATTCATAAGTATAAATCTACCATTTCCATCCATCAGTTTATTTTTACAATATTAATATAACATTCAACGATTGGATATATAAACGATTTTCGAGTTAAAAATGAAAACAGTGTTTTTTTCTATGATCTTTTCACCTCAATTCCCCATATACCGCATTGCTAGTTCCCATCGATTCTTTCCATGTCCTAATTCTTTATGTATCTGATCCATCGCTTCTTTTGTTGCGTTATACAGCGTTTTATCCGTTTCACTTAAAATGCCGTAGTCGGCTTTCCGATTTATGCTGCAGTTATCTATAATCCTTTGCATCATTGTTTTTTGTTCACCTGTCATGAGCTGATCCATACGATTTCTTGCATAGGCATGGCGAAATCCATGTGCACCTCGACCAGCCTGATCAATCCCTGTTTTCTTACAGGCCACATTTATGCCGTCTCGAATGGTTGAGTACGATACATTGACCACTCGTTCTCTTTCGTCTTTCCCTTGAAGTAACTGTTCTAGACGTTTTTCAAAATGACGAGGAATATGGATTTCTCGTTGTCGTCCCCCCTTCGTAATCCCTGCACCATCGCCTTTTTTTATTTCAAACTTCCAACTATCCGTTTGTTCCTCGTGTGTAAAATGTTCTACTCGCGCATTTGTAGCTTCTCGGACTCGTAAACCTAGCTCTTTCATCAAATCAACAGCCTTTGACACTTCTGGCGATACATTTTCGCGTATCAATTGCATTTCTTCACGCGTGTATGCCCGATTTCGCACATCCAGCCCCCTTGTACGCGTCTCTAATCTTTTCGCTGAACAAAAACCTTCAAAATGATTAGAAACGCTCTCAAAGCGTTCTGAACGCTTTAAAAATCCTTTCTCTAAAAGACGAAGGGACGTTTCAACATTAATTTTATGTCCTTCAGAAATCCCTTTCTCACTCAAATGAGCTATGTAACCCCTGTAATGGTTCTCGTTTAGATCAGCAATCGACTTTACTCCATGCTCGGATCTCGCCCATTTCACAAAGTTTTGGCAGTCACTCATGGTATTTTCCTTTTGCTTTTTCGAATGAATACCACTGTTCCCATCCTCTCTTGCTGTTCGTTTTGAAATACCGATTTTATCAATCGCTTCAATGCTTTCTTTGACCTCTCTTACGATCGATGTACGTCCTCTTCTTGCCATTTCAACACCCCATTTTCTCAAAATTTCGTGCTCCGCTGCGCTACGCATCCACCTTATTGCACCAACGAGCAAGCTCGTTCATGCAATAAGGTGTCGGATTCATTCTTCGAACGAAATATGTAATTATCAATGTGCCTGGTAAATCCAATTCAACCTTCCGCACTTTGTTATCGGAGTGTGCCATCAATCATTCTCCGCCCATTTTGCGCTGGGACGCGCAACCGAATTTGCAACGCAAATTCAATGTGCAGCTTTCAGCTGCACGCAATCGCTCAGCGATTGCTAATTCTCCTCATCTCTCATTTTTACTTTTCCTCCATCCTTTTTTGAGACGCAAAAAAAAGCACGTCCTCTTAACCATCCCTTACTTGGTTAGTGACCTACCTGATCTGTCCTCTTATTTTGTTTTTGTATCAGCCAATTGCTAATTAGGGGTGTACTCTCCCTACGATACATTTCTATCCACTCAAGTGTGTTGGTTGTTAAATAGGCATACTTTGCCCTACCCAAAATTACTCTTGTTAGAATCAATTGAGAAGCCCAAAGGCTTAGATTGTTACTTTCTATCGTCCGCCCCCGCATGGGTGCGACCAAAAAAATCAAATGAATTAATATGCCTTTATACTAGCATTAAAATTCCCTCAAGCAATCGACCAACAACGTTCTCTCTTTGAAATTCTACTGCTTTCAGTTTAGTTTTATAGAAACAAAAAAAGCCCATTACTCCCTTGTGGGAATTAATCGACTTTTCAAATGTACAATAGCTAAAAAACTACGCACGTATCCTTTAAATTTTTGGCTATGTCTATTTAAGACATACTAGCCCGTTACATTGTCCTACAGTGGGACGTAACGAATGATTTTACGCCAATCTCCTGACTTCTCCATAAACATTGTTTATGCGGTCGGCATTTGGCTTCTCCTACATACGGAATAATCATCTAGTTCATATCCGCTAATTGCGTATGTAATAGCTAATGGTTTAAGTGTTGCCCTGCTCAATATACTAATTCAAAAAATACTACATGTCAAAGGCAGGTAGTGACCTACTCTCTCAGTATTTTAACCTTATATTTACAGCTGTGTTGTACAAGTAAACATATAAAGCAATAAGAATACTCTTAGTTAAGAAGTTGAATTTGTTTCTATTAAAGATTTACAATAATGACACACATAGGTATTTACTAAGGAGTTTTAATACATGTTTATAAAAAAAGGTATATTGATTTTTATACCATCATTAGTTTTTTTAGTTTCTTGCAATAATAATGATCAAATTATTAAAAATGAAGAAAATATTTCTGTATCATCTACTCAAGAAGATTTATATCAAATTAAACAACCAGTTAAATTTAATGTTTCAAGAGGATTAATATTAAATAATATCGATAATTCATTGGATATAAATAATATCGAAATGGAATTAATGCAACTATCAACAAAATACTTTCCTGTTGATAAATACACTTTTCAAGAAGGTCAATATTTGGATAAAACCATTATAAATCAATGGTTAGAAAGAAAAGGGAACGATGCACCAAGTGGGTTAAATCCACCTAAGAATGAAACTGGGGATGTTTTAAAAGATGAACAAGATAATCCTAAAATATTATCTCATGTATTAGAACAAAATTTTCTAAATAAGAATGGGAAAATAAAAGGAATATCTTTAGCAATTTCATTAAATGAATTTTATAATATCCAAGTTGCTGATAAAAAAGGGTTAATCCATACAGATGAAGTTAAAGTAGATGTTAATAATGATGATGTAAATGATGTAGAAAAATACGGTAAAGAGATAACGAATAAGATTATAAAAGATATCAGAAATAACAAAGATATACCAGATGTCCCTATTTTTTTAACGTTATATCAAGAGACGCATGAAAATAATATAATTCCAGGCATGTTCTTAGCTGAAACATTTATTCCAAAAGGTCAAAATCAGATTAGTAAATGGACTAATATAGATAAAAGATATTATGCTTTTCCATCTAATTCATTAAGCGAGTTAGATAGAATTTCTTCCAATAATCTTACGAATTTCAAAGAAGATATACAAAAATATTTTAAGAATTTAAATCCTAAAGTTTTTGGTAGACTTCTATATAAAACTGATCAATTAACTAATTTAAAGATAGATGTTAGTACACCAACAATCACTGATGTTGAATTAATCGCACTTTTACAATTTATTAGCACTCGAATAAATTCTTTATCATCCGATTACACACCTATTACTGTTAGCATTATAGATGAAAAACAAACTGTTGGGATTGTTACTTGGGATCCAACCAAAAAGGAAATTTATACACATGCAATTCAATAAAACAAAAAAACCCCTTACGTTTATACACGTAAGGGGTTTTTTATGGATAATTTAAAGCTTATTCTATTCAACTATACTAAGTCTGATTTAGCATTATTATTTTTTCTATCATACATCCCATCAATAAATAAAATAATTATGAAAATGGCAGCAATCAAAACCCGTAACCTATGGTCCAAATCAAAAAAAACAAACACCATAACTAACAAAGACAAAATAATTTTTAATACCAATCCTACCTTATTCAAAGCCGTTATTCTCTTTTATAA
>NZ_JBNNUK010000036.1:0-14018 GCF_050279675.1 Viridibacillus sp. NPDC093762
TTATTTCAGTGACCTTGTCATTTTATTCCACAAACGGGCGCGATTGTTGAATAAGCTTCACTTTTCTTATTCAACTAACGGGTGCTTTACTTGAAGATCATTGAGTTGCGTTTGCAGCTCTTTTTTTCGTTATTGAACTAACGAGGCAGGTTAGTTTAAGAAAGAATTTGTTCTTTTCTAAAAAATTCTGTTGAGATTTCATGTTAAAATATTTATATATTTCCAATTAAAGGGAGCGGTGGACTCATTGAGTAAAAATGCGAAATTACTTTATTGTATTTTGGGAAGTGCTGTACTAGCTTTATTAAATAGTTCTATGCTTAGTTACGCTAGACTTGGAATGTTCCCAGGTGGTTATGGAGGAAATATATTTGGAGAATTGATAGTTCTAATTGCAAATATATTATCTTTGATTGGGTTTATACTTTTAATATTATTTTCTCTTATCTTAATAATAAATAATATAAATTTAAAAGAAAATAAATAGTTTGCAATCGAATATTCAACTAACGGTTGCTTTACTTGAAGATCACGGAGCTGTTCAGACAGCTCTTTTTTTATTCAACTAACGGGGCAGTTTAGTTGAAGAAGGAAAATGTAATTAGGTTTGACTGGGAAAATTGTCGATGATATTAAAAAAGACACCGAAGTGTCTTATGTTTTTCAAATTAGCATACCTATAAATTGAAATTTAATTACTTAACATTATGTTTATCTTGGGAGCGAGGTATTTTATCGGTGAGTGTATACAAACCATGTAATGCTTGCTGTTAATAATGCTGACGAAATCAAAGCTGTAAGAACACTATATGTTTGCCAAATAAGTATCGTTGACCAATCGAAAGCACAGCACAGTATACCCAGGGCAATCGTAGCGATCAGGAAAATAACTGTTACGATTATTCTCTTTTTTGTCATTGGCTGCCGCTCATTCGTTTTCCTTCTGCGTAATCCTAAGAGAAATAGCAGAACGGCCAATAGGCAAAGAATAATAGTGATAGACGACAAAATGATATCCAAAAGCTGTGTGCCGCTTATTTCATATGACTGAGTTAGATTGCCGTCTAATATATCTTTAACTTTTAGTACCAGGTTTATATTGGTATTTGCGCCGTTGCTCAGCAAGCAGACGGCTGTTCGTTCATTTAGCAGTATGGCTACTTCGGTTCTGAAATTTGGATTGCCCCCAGTGTGTTCTATAATCGTTTGTTCGGCGTTTACCGACCAGCCTGCCGCATAATACATATCGTTGACAGCCGAAACAGACATATCACCCCTATGTGATTTTTCGATAACCGTGTGAAATATTTTGGGTATGTCCTGCACGATACCCATCTGTATGCCCATCCAACGCGCCATATCTTTTGTATTAGAAATGATGTAGCCTGCGGGTTTATTTCCAGCATATTCCGGAGCTTTAAATGGAGTTGTCATAAAAAAGGAAGAACGGTAGCCCTGTGCCAACTGTCCAGTGGCTTGAGCATCTTCTTTATAAACATACGTCTGGTGAAGACCTAACGGCTGAAATACCTGTTCCCTCATAAAGTCTTCATAGCTTTGTCGCGACACAATCTCAATAACCAAACCCAATACGTCATAATTAACGGTTCCATAGTTATACTGTTTACCGGGAGGGAACGCTAATTCAGCATCTACGAGCATTTCCACAGTCTTTTGCAACATATCCGGTGTATGGCCTTGTGGAATATTTTGAGTATGCCTAATATTTGTTAGACCACTGGTATGGTGAAGAAAGTTATTTAGTGTAAGGCTTTGCATATCAACAGGTTTCCCTTGATACTTTAACGTAAACCAAGGTAAATATTTTTGGACAGGGTCAGTCATTGAGAGCAGCCCTTGCTCTTCCAACAGCATAATACCTATTCCGGTAAAAGCTTTACTGACCGAGGCTAACTCATAGAGTGTATTTTCACTTGCAGACAAACCCTTTTCACGGTCTGCATACCCTGAAGAAAAGTAGAATACTTCATCATCAGCAAGTATTGAGATTGACATTCCCGGCACACCTGATATACGACAGGCATCATCTAGCAACGCTTGTATTGCCGCAGATTTCGAATCTGACAACGCAAAACTTTTTGTTGCGAATCCTGAGAATAATATAAATATCGTTAATACAAAAACAATAATCTTTTTCATAAATTCTCCTTTTTGAAAAATTATAAGAGAATAATATAAATAACCTACTTTTACAACTACTAAACTAAATTTTAATTTATCTTTCTATTCACTTATATAATATCAAGTATTTGTGAAGAGTTACACTTAAACGAACATGCGTTAGTTCAATAAGAAGTAAACAACTTTATTATTCATTTTTAAGTATTATATAAACAGATGGATGTAATTTGAAACAACTTTAAAGAGCCTTGCTACGTAGAATGTAGTAAGGCTCTTAGCTTTTAATAATCAAAATTCAATAACTTTATTATCATTATACAGCTGGATATATAGTACATACAAATTTGGTGATAATTTGGGATTATTGCTGTTAGTTCGAAAAGAAGACAATGTTCTTATTGGGCACGCTGGTCTTGTTCCACAAGTAATTGAAAATGAAGAGGAAATAGGGTATTGGATCGCTCGAGATTATTGGGGACAAGGGTATGCAACAGAAGCACCGATTGCACTTTGGAAATATGGAAAAGAACATCTAAATAAACATAGATTTATCGCTTTAATTCAGCCTGAGAATATCGTTTCGCAAAAAGTAGCTAAAAATATAGGAATGGTAATGGAGAAGAAAATAATATTAGGAGGGAAAAGCGTAAACGTATTTTCAATATCATAACAATGTCTTATTGAAATAACTGTCCCATCATTACTGTAGTTCTCCTAATATTTATTACAGATAATACCCTTCTAAAGTGGGGGCTTCTAATAGTTGGAATAGTTCTAGTTCAAAACTTCAGGTGAGCGTTAATTTATTTATTAGAAGTGATTTATTGTTGGAAATAATATAACAATTAAAATTTGTGAAGGATTTCACTTAAACTAACGGGGGCTTTACTTAAAGATTATTGAGTTCATAGACGGCTCTTTATTCTTGTTCAACTAAAGATTCAGGTTAGTTGAAGAAGGAAAATCGTTAGAATGGATTGAATGAAAACCCATAAAAGAGGTGAAGCAATGTTTGTTTATAAATATAAAAGGTTAATTGAGGATTTTGTTAATGAAGTAATTCGTGTTGAGGATTTTGAACGTGACTATCTATATACATTTAAAAACGAGACAGAAAGTATGGATGCGTTTTTCGAAATCTTAAACGGAGTTTTTGAAGCAGTTGATTGTTATTATAATGATTGTCTTCCTGGACAAGAAACTGCCTTTGAAATATCCGAACAACAACTGAGAAAAGAAGTAAGTGAAGCGTTGGTTAAAATAAATAGTTTATCGAATATTCTTTAATTTTATTCAACAAACGGGGGCGGTAATTAAAGATCATGAGTTGCATATGCAGCTCTTTTTTCTTTATTAAACTATAGGGGCAGGATAATTAATAACAAAAATAATTAGAGGCTATTTCGTTTGAAGCAGAAATATTAATTTAATGGTGTATTTAAATGCAATCTTTTTATGTACTTGAACAATATATTGTAACAAGAAACAAGAAACAAGAAACAAGAAACAAGTATTATAAAGTGTACTTAAAAGAAGATGAACTGTGGTTTGGAAAAATGGGTGGACAATTATATGGTATGAAACAGTTACATACGAAGTCATTAATAATTGAAATGATGTTTACTTTGGTAAAATTTATTTGGATTACCCCAAGAGGTCGGAAAAAAGAACTTAAATTTGATGAAATCACAGAACGTGAGCAATTTTTAGCAGAAAGAGGTTCCTATATTGTTGCTTTGGAACAGTTACCTGAAGTAGGAAAGGCTATTTGAATCATAAATTGAATAAATAATAATTGAGGTATGTAGATGTATAACTTTGAAAATGAAATTAAACAAATAAAAAATAAACAATTAGACGATTTTTTTGGTAATGACTACTTTCATGATGGATTCATTCTTTCCATAGATTGGATTGGTGGAAATTCTGTAAGGATGAAATTCTCCTGCGAAAGAGAGTGGGGAGAGCAGTCTTGTAAAGGCAATTGGATAGATCATTATGTAAACGAAGTTTTCCATTATAATGTTTATTTTAAGAATTGTATTTATTTAAACATGGAGATAAATGATTTCCCAATTGAATATATAAATGGGAGATTTAAGAAAAGTGCTAAGTTAGAACTTATCAATAAAGAAAGCGACAATTCGAATTATCATTTAAGAATGCAAACTGCTTGTGGAGGCTATATCGATATTATTTTTAGTGACTTTACAATTCAAAAATTAAAAGGTGAAATTCCAACTTTTGAATATCGTCCATTAAATAATTTCAAGAGTATTTCCAACCGCTTCGATCCCACTTTAGATATTTCAGAAATTCGTGAAATAAGTATAGATGAAAATAATATTAAAAGAGGCTGGGCTATTATTCATCTATATAATTTAAATGATAGATTTGCAAATGAAGCAGCATTAAAAGCATTGGATTCTGAAGAAGACGATGAAAAAATTGCTGCGATATTTGTTTTAGGTCAAATTAGTGAAGTTGAAATAATTACTAAATTGTTTACGTTATGGACAATTACTGAATACCCGATTATGAAGAGGGGTATTTTGGATGCAATAGAAAAAATTATGGTAAGGAACAATTAGAATAATGCTATTCAACTAACGGGGGCTTTAGTAGAAAATCTTGGAGCTGTATATTTGAAATAGAGTCGCGATATTTTTCCCCTTTGGATATGGTTATCTAAAGGGGCTTTTTTATAATGAATGGAAAGAGCATCTGAACTAAAAGGTGGATTAATGAATTGTTAATTGAAAATAAATTATTCCGTTAAAGGGACAGTTTGTTGAATAAAGAAGAAAAGTTATTAAGCAATCGAGAAGAAATCTTTAGGAGACATTTGTGATAAAATTAGGAAAAAGGTGGTATGAGATATGAAAATCCATAGAATAGATCATGTGGGTATAATCGTCAATGATCTTCCTGCCGCGAAAGCGTTTTTTCTTGACTTTGGCCTTGAAATGCTTGGGGAAGGAAAAGTGGAAGGCGAGTGGGTGGAGCGGATGGAGCGGTTAATAGGGCTTCAAGACGTAAAAGAGGAAGTTGAAATGTTGCGAACGCCAGAAGATGACGCAAATATAGAACTAGTAGTGTTGCGAACGCCAGAAGGTGAGGCAAATATAGAACTAGTAAAATTTCACACGCCATCAGATGAAAATAGCATACAGCGTCCTTTAGCAAATACTCTGGGTATCCGGCATATTGCCTTTGCTGTTGAAGATATTGAAGCCCTTTTTACCAAATTGACAAAGATGGGCGCAGAACTTATTGGTGAGATACAAAACTACGAAAATGCTTATAAATTATGCTACGTTCGTGGGCCAGAAGGAATTATTTTGGAGCTGGCTGAGGAAATCAAATAAAATATCCAATCTTTTTATCAAGACAGCAATTATACCGTTTTATAAAAAGTTGAATGTTTATTCAGCCGACTATTCAAACCGTTTTTTGAGGGACTTCTATGAGTTTCACTCAAACTTTTAATAAAAACACAATCTGCATTTACAAATGAAGAATCCATTTGGATCAATCTTTTTTCAAAATGGATTCTTTGTATTTGTAGTAAAATGTGTATTCACGGAACATTTTGGAACAAACTTTATTTCAAAGCTACAGGAGCTGTTCAGACAGCTCTTTTTTTATTCAACTAACGAGGCAGGTTAGTTGAACAAAAGAAATGATGTATCGGAATGGATGAAATGTTACAGTTAATAAAAAATAATACACTGTGATTAAAGGGGAACTTAATCAATGGGATGGTTAATCATTATCGTAATTGCATATCTGCCAATTGTTTATCGAATTCATAAACGTCTAGATTATTTAGAGAAAGAGGTCAAAAGATTAAATGGAGAGAACGATGTTTTTTAACTAACTAGGCAGTTTAGTTCAATAAGGGTATGCAGGGAATTCAATTAACAAGGGAGAATATTATTCGTGGAGAAAATAGGGAATGGAGAATCAGACGATGATCATGCAGGATGTATTAAAGCAGATTATTAAAGATGATATTACTCCTTTATTTAAGGCTAAAGGTTTTAAAAAGAAAGGAAATAATTTCGCAAAGATATTCTCGGATTTTGCTTGGACTGTAAATATCCAATCTTCTAAGTGGAATACGAAAGAAGATGTTGAGTTTACTTTTAATACTGGAATTTTTACTGATAAATTGTTTGGACCATTTTATAAAGAGAAACCACCAAAATTTCCAACAGAAGTTGATTCTGTTCTTAGACTTCGCATTTCTGAGTTAAAAAATGAACCAGATACTTGGTATAAAATTGGTCTTTCAAGCGATTTAGATGAAGTTAAAAGAGAAGTCCAAAGTGACTTACAAAATGTAATTTTTCCACACTTTGATAAATTCCAAACAATTGAAGAGGTGATCCAAGGGATGAAAAGAAAGGAAGAACAGGGCTGGTACGAATGCCCTCACTTCCTAACAATTCTATATAAAACATATGGTTATAATAATGAAGCCCAAAATAGAATAAATAAAGAATATGCTGAATCCGAGCTGGATTCGCAAAAAGAATTTACCAAAGAACTCGCTGAATATTTAGGGTTAATGGTAAAGTGATTTCACTAAATGGAAAGTCTTGTTAAGCTAACGGGGTGCTTTAGTAGAAGCTCTTGGAGCTGTTCAGACAGCTCTTTTTTTATTCAACTAACGGGGCAGTTTAGTTGAAGAAGGAGAAAGATGAAAGTATATATAAGAAAAATAAAAAATAGTTTAATGTGTTATAATTGTAAATATATTCTTTGTATAGTAAATTGTACCGTTAAATGGAGAATAGCAATTGCTTAAAATAAGGGGATATTAAATAATTGGTATATAACTAAACAGTAGTTTGGTATGGGATCAATCCTATTTACAATAGATAAGAGGAGTGAAGGGAATGCAAGAAAATTTAAAAATTGCTTGGATAGCTTCGTGGTTTTCACTTGTGGGGCAGTTAGCAATTTTCATAGGAGTAGCTATATTCACAACAAATTTGCGGTTTGTAATGTGGAGTTTTATGGTGAGTATGATTGTAGGGGTTCCTAGTATGATTAATACTTGGCGAGCACAGAAAAAAGCGAACAGCAATAAAAAGAACTAAGTTGTCTTTTAAGACGACCTTTTTTATTGAACTAACGGAGTGGGTTAGTTGAATAAGCCATAAAAAAGAAAACAATTTGCTTTAGTTAAAAAAGAGCAGTTACATACGAAAAAAGACGTAATTAGGGCTGAGGTATAAAATGATAAGAAATAAAATTGCACTCATTAGTTCAATGGTTATTCTAGTTATATGTATGTATTTAAATTTCCCATTTCCTTACAACGTAATGTTAGAAGCAAGCTTTACCTTCATGTCATTTCCAATCCGCAATCAAGATGGATATATTGTACTTGGTATAATTGGCTCCGTTTTGTTTATAATCGCTATGATTTTACTTGTCATTGGCATGAAGAAATATCACTTTCGTACATTAGTAATAGTTGTAATAATATATGCAATTTTACCGAAACTTCTCATTACGATATACCAAGAAACTTTAGCAAGTGGCATCATGGCAATTTCATACGATGGGAATGGCAAGTGCGATTTTGAGAATGTGGAAGAAGACTTATTAAATGGGGAATGTAATCTTTTATTACATAATAGAAGCAATGAAGATGTGTCATTTGATTTAGAATTTTTAGATTCCTATTCCATGGAAGATGAAGTGCGTATGGAGTCACTTATGAATTTAGCTGGTCCATATAGTATTACAATAGAAGCAAAACGTGAAAAGTCTATTAAATTGAAGGAACTACTCGATTTATCAGTTGTTCCAAAACATATTGATGGAGGTACATCGTTTAATATTCATATTAAATTAATTGACGGGGAGACTACACGCACTTTATAGTAGACAGTTTACTTTACTAAATAGAGACCTATTAAAGGGGTGGCATCAGATTTATGCGGATTTGAGCTGTTCAGACAGCTCTTTTTTCTTATTCAACTAAATAACTAAGGGGCAGTTTAGTTTAAAAAAAGAATCTTTTGAAAGTGACAGATTATCAGTGGGAGGAATAAATGGAAGAAAAAAAGTTTGATATTTTAATGTTATTTCAAATAATTTTTGCAATCCTTGTTATGTTAATTAGTATTTACAGTAAGGTTACGGAAAACTACAACTTACTACCATTGATGCTCATACTTCTGAGTATAACATTACTTATAATGGGGTTACGAGAATATAAAAGAACTCAGAGTTTATTGTGGGGTATCTTCATTTTATGCACTTCGTTATACATTTTATTCTCTGCGGTTAAAGGCATTATGATCAATTAAATAGAAGTAATATTGAACTAACGGGTGCTTTACTTGAAGATCATTGAGTTGCATATGCAGCTCTTTTTTCTTTAGGCTGTTTTCGAAAAGTTTGTTGCTATTCAACTAACGGCGCAGGATTGTTGAAGAAAGAATTGAATATTTCTAATAATGATTTATTGAAGAATAAGGAAGTGGAAATAACAATGAACTACATAATAAGATTAGCGAATGAAAACGACTTATCGGGTTTATGTGATATTAGAAATAATAAAGATTTATTCACGAATTATTTAAAGCAATTTGCAAAAAAGGAAGTATATTTGGCAATCGCTGAACAAGACTCACTTATATTTGGTTTTGGAGTTCTTAAATTAAAAGGCACTTTGCTTCCTAAATTAAGTGACCTATATGTAAAAGAGGATTATCGGGGTAATGGTATAGGTTCAGATTTAATTAGGTATAGAGAAAATATTGCAAAGAGTTTAGGTCATTCTGAAATATTTGTAAGTGTTGACCCAATAGAAAATCCCAAAATGATAAAGTTAATTAGCAAACACGGTTACGAACCTATCTCTGACCCATATTTAAAAAATGCCATATTTTTTAATGATGATGGTACGACCTATAATAAAACCTACACAAGAATTGATTTAAAGAAGTTGTTGAACTAACGGTGCAGAATAGTTGAATAGATTAAGTGTTTAAACCCTCTACGTAGTCATATATTCAATGTAAAAAAGGAAGTGTCTATAATGAAAAAGGGTAAAATCACTTTAATCGGAACCATTGTAATTTTATTCGTTGTAACCTTTGTACTGAAATTCAACTATATAAATGAAAGTCGAATAAATAAAAACAAATTTATAACTCGATCCATTAGTTATGGGTCGAGTTTTTTAGTGTGAATATTTTAATGAATGTCAAAATTAAGAGGATATATAAATAACAATAATAATATAATTAAAAACAATACGGATTTATCGCAAAACGATAAATTTTGTGTTAAATTTATAATGTTATTAAATAAGTGAGGTGCTTAATATGAATGTTAAACGAGGTTCAACAACTTTCTTAAAGGTAATTATTTTTCTGGCTGGAATTGCAGTTCTTGCTTTATGTATATTTTTAGTACCCCATATGGCGAATTTCGCATCAAAATTGTATCCAAATATTGCCCCAATGAAATATCTCATTTTCATCGTGATGTATGGATCGGCTGTGCCTTTTTACTTTGCTCTCTATCAGGCTTTTAATCTTTTACGGTACATTGACGAGAACACAGCGTTCTCGGAATTATCTGTAAAGGCGTTAAAGAACATAAAGTGCTGTGCGATTATAATCAGTGGTTTGTATGTATTAGGTTTACCGATCTTCCATTTTATAGCAAATAAAGTTGACCCTCCTATTGGAATAATGGGACTCATCATCATTTTTGCTTCGTTGGTTATCGCCGTTTTTGCTGCTATCCTCCAACGGCTTCTACAAGAAGCGATTAACATAAAATCAGAAAATGATTTGACGGTCTGAGGTGAATAACATGGCGATTATAATCAATATTGATGTGATGTTAGCTAAAAGAAAAATGAGCGTAACAGCACTTTCGGAGAGTGTTGGAATAACAATGGCTAACCTTTCTATATTGAAAAATGGAAAGGCAAAAGCGATCCGATTATCAACTTTAGAGGGGATTTGTAAGGCTTTAGAATGTCAGCCTGGAGATATTTTGGAGTACAAAAGCGACGAAGATACTCAATAAAAACAGACAACTAATTAATTTAACTAACGCGTAACGATAGTTAAATTAACCGCCTTTTCAAAGGGCGGTTTTCTTTTGGGGCAAAAAAACAACATTAAGATTTAACATAGCCAAAAATTAAGTAATATTGATTGTAAATATTTTATTGGTCAGAAGATTACAGAAGTAAATAGGATTTATAATTAATAATTTTTAAACAACCGGTGCAAGAGTTGCTGAACAAACAAGGTTCGGCAGCTCTTTATCTTATTGTAGTAAGACTTATTGACCTATCAGGGCAGAAATTACAAAAGAGGTATTTGTTTTTTTATGTATAATTAGTATATATGTAGGACTATTTAGTTTGTATAGCCGAAACTTAAGGAAGGGGTGACATATTGAAAATGATAGAATTTCAAAATAGCATGCTAATGAGAGGGATTACTTCTTAACTAAGGTTTAATCCTCTCAAAGGCAATGGGAGGAAAAATAAAAGATGATGAATTTAGGAAACATGGTAAGAGGAGTAGCTTCTGATGTAGTCGCTCAGAGTCTCGTTCAATTCTGGGAATATGACGAGGGAACTTTGGAGTTGTGGCGTGCAAGTTCAAACTTTGTATATGCTTTTGAACGTAAACAAGTTCAATATTTTTTGAGAATTAGTTTTGAGCAGGATAAATCTATTGAACAAATAAAAGCTGAGTTAGAGTTTATGCATTATTTACAATTAAATGGATTTCCATCTGTAACACCTATTCAATCAATAAGTGGAGAACTAATTGAAAAACTAAAAACACCAGAAGGAACGTTTATTGCCGTTGTCTTTAGTGCAGCAAACGGAATCAATTTGGATGCCGATACAATTACTGCAAAACAGATGGAGGAATGGGGAAGATCACTTGCCTCACTTCATTTTTTGTCAAAAACTTTTAAGCCAGTGTTTGAAAGAAGAAAGAGTTGGCTGGACACAGTACAATTCATGGAAAGTGTATTTAAAAAACATCCAGGAGAACAAATAGCCCTTCAAGAGCTAAGTAGGGTGACGAATTGGCTTCAAACGTTACCTACTAACAAAGATGTGTTCGGATTGATACACTTTGATTTTCAATTGGATAATATCTTTTTTGAAGAGGATAAGGACCATAGTTTCAATATAATCGACTTTGATGATGCAATATATCACTGGTATGCACTTGATATTGTAACAGCACTTGATGATTTTATTGACGATGACAATCCTCATTCAAAATTACTGATTCAATCTTTTTTGAACGGATATCGTTCCAAAATGGTTTTAGAAAATGATGTAGTGGCTCAATTACCACAGTTTCAAAGATATGCAAACTTATATAAGTTCTCCAAATTATTAAAGTCTTTGGATTATGGTGAAATAAATGAAACGCCATCTTGGTTTGTTGGATTGAGGGGTAAATTAGTTCGAGTTGCAGATGAATTAAGACAAAGCTTTCAAAAACCATGGCAAAAGGATTACATGAAATAAATAAATAAATAAATAAATAAATAAGCCATTCGAAACTTTTGGAGTGGCTTTTACTTTTATCTCATAAATAACTGTACAGCTCGAAAAAAAGGAATTGAGTTCTTTTTAATAAAATGAATTATAAAGTAGAATTATTTTATTTAGTAAATTATGTTAATTTTATTATAGGGATTGTGAAAAGATGTACTTCAACTAACAGGGCAGGTTAGTTGAAGAAGGACATTGCTAATATATGGACGAATTTAAAGGGTAAAATGTGGAAAAGAGGTGACGGAATTGGACTTTATCAATAGATGGGCAAATTCAGAACATGTGAAAATTCATTTTCTTGAAAGTGATGACTACGATAAGCGATTAACCCCTTTAGTGTACGTTCCTGGTGCTTTAAATTATGCAGAACAGTCAGTGGAACTACTGCAAGAATTCGAGTCAAGAAGAAGTATCTCTATAAGTTTACGAGGGCGTGGAAAAAGTGATAAACCTACTTTGGGATATTCCTTTGCAGACCATGTTAAAGATATAGAGGCTGTAATAATGCATAGTCAAGTTCAAAAATATTGTCCAATGGCATACTCGATGGGAGTTCCATATACTCTCAAATTTGCTTCAAATTCATCTGAAATAAAAGGTTTAATTCTTTGTGATTATCCTGCAAAATATCCATCTATACCCGAATCATGGTCAGAAAGAGTTCTTAGAAGTAGTTATACAAATAAACAGACAAAACATGTAGTAGAAGGTATACAGAAAGAATCTCAAAGTATCACCCTGTATAATGAATTAAAACAGATACAAGTGCCTGTGTTAATTATTAAAGGTGGGACTGATGGTTCGCTCTTATCAGAGGTCGAGGCAGAAAAATATAACGATAATCTTCAAAATGTAATTGTGAAGGAAATAGTTGATTCAGGTCATGAACTTTGGGAATCAGAAAAAGAGAGGTTTCTTCAATTAACCAAAGACTTTTTAGTAAGGTTGGATAATTCTTAGTTAAACTAAAGGGGTGCTTTAGTAGAATATCTTAGAGCTGTCAAGACGGCTCTTTTTTTTATTATTCAACTAAAGGAGCAGTTAATTGAATCAGAATAATTATTGATGTCAATGAACAAAATACCTATAAAATAACTAACTAGTAGGTGTTTAAATGAAAAAAATGTTCACATTTATTATCTTTGTTATTTTAACTACAACAACGGCAATAGCGTTTGCTAACCTTCCTACAGATACAAAAGCAACAAGAGAAAATTTGTTAGAAGATGCGGTAATTGACCTTTTACGACCACAGATAGGAAAAGTGATAGAAAACCATTATGGAACAACCTTTGAAATAGGAACTATCTGTGAAAGGATTATTGATATAAAAAAGCTGGACCATCCGGGTTCTTGGCTTTTTCAGACTAAGCTGGAATTTACAACTTTTACAGGAGCTCATAATCCATTAGATGTTTTTACTGTTACGTTAAAAAAAGGTTGGGAATCAAATGACTGGATAATTAAGGGATACAAAGCAAGGAAGTTTGACCTGGAAAAAAAAGATAAATGTAGAAGTCCAGCTTAAGTGTAACTTCCTTCTTTAACTAACGGGTGCTTTAGCGGAATAAGGGGATTTAAAATAATTATATACAGTAAAATCAAGGATTTAGAGTGATTTATAATCAAACTTTAATCTAAATCAACAAGAAGAAGGAAATCGCTTCGTAAAAACTAATAAAACTCCTAAGACACCTACACCTACTCCTACAACAATTAATGCTAAAAGGACAGTCTGATTAAAATCCTGTATTAAAAAAATAAAAGACTACTGTTCGAATTAAATGTTCCACGATATAATGGTGAGAGTTTATTCCTAGTAAATATTTTTATAAGTAGTGAGGTAGTATATGAAAAAAAGAACCACAGACATTATTTTTATCATTATTGGTGCATTTATTTTTGCGTTAGGTGTTAATTTATTTGTTATTCCGAATGAGCTTGGTGAAGGAGGAGTAACAGGTATCACGATTATTACCTATTATTTATTTGAGTGGTCACCAGGTTTAGTCAACTTAATTCTGAATGCATTTTTGTTAATAATCGGTTATAGATTTTTGAGTAAAGTAACAACGATTTATACGATTATTGCTGTAGTTTCTAACTCGCTTTTTCTTCATCTGACAGAAGGCTGGAGTATTCCTTCTAATGAATTGATGGTAAATGCCATTTTTGGAGGAATATTTGTTGGGTGCGGGATTGGCTTAATCATTCGGGTTGGCGGAACAACTGCAGGTACTACCATCTTAGCAAGGATAACACAAAAGTATTTAGGGTGGAGCATTAGCTATGGTCTATT
>NZ_JBNNUK010000037.1:0-11568 GCF_050279675.1 Viridibacillus sp. NPDC093762
AAAAATTAAAAGACCTAAGCCCGGTGGAATACCGAACTCAGGTCTTAGAAGCTGCTTAAATAAATATGTCTAACTTTCTTGGGTCAGTTCAATATGCTTAACTCCTGTTTTTTAGATTGATTATATTAAGCTATCTTTTGTTGTATTTTCAAATGCTTTACTAAGTGTACTTGATACAAGTTTAATAGCATCTGCACCTTCTTCAAGCAGACCAGCCATCCAAAAGAAACCATGAATGACACCATCGTAACGTTTCAGTTGAACAGCGATGTTCGCTTCTTGCAATTTTTTTGCATAAGCTTCACCTTCATCTCTTAAAGGATCATATTCAGCGGTAATAACTAATGCAGGTGGTAAGTCCTTTAAATTAGTTGCTTTTAGTGGAGAGACGTAAGGACTTTCTCCATCACTATCACTATTTAAATAATGGTTCCAAAACCATTGCATTGTGTCTTTTGTTAAGAAGTATCCATCAGCGTAATCCAAATAAGAAGCAGTTTTTAAGTTATAATCTGTTACAGGATATACCAATACTTGTTGAATGATATTGTTGACACCAAGATCCCGCGCTTTCATTGATACAACAGCTGCGATATTACCCCCAGCACTATCACCACCAACTGCAATTCTAGAAGCATCTATGTTTAACTCTTTTGCATGATCTATTAACCATTCGATTACCGCATAGCTATCATCAATTGCTGCTGGAAACTTATTTTCTGGCGCTAATCGGTAGTCAACTGATACGACAACACATTGCAACTCGGAAGCAATTTGGCGACAAGGATTATCCACTGAGTCAAGGTTGCCAATGACCCATCCCCCACCATGGTAATAAACAAAGACAGGTAGTGCATCGATGCTTTTTATTGGTGTATATATTCGAACAGGAACTTCTCCAACATTCGTGTCTAGAGCTCGATTGACAACACTATCTAACTCTACACGCTCACCTGCTAATTCTTCTATAGCAATACCGTTTCGTGCTTCTTCTGGACTTAATTCGTGCATTGGTGATGTACCTGGTTGTTCTAATTGTTCTAGCAATAATTTTACCTCTGGCTTCAATGCCATATTAAAATGCCCCTTCCTATAAATGAGAGATATAGATTAATATGAAAAATATCAATACTTTATTCTATCAATCATTTTATTTTAATATTTGAGTAATTTAGGTCTATAACATTTGAATAAGGAAATGACATACCAACTCGCCAATTCTAGCTAAACAACGAAAATTTATTAGATAATGCTAAAATAGAAATAGCTCTCATACATTAGAAAGCGACAAAAACTCGACAAGTTTATGTTGTTGAAATTGAGGGTAAACCATCTAAAAGGGGTAGTTTATCCGTTAAAGGGAGGAAGATAATAATGAAAGCAATAGGAAAAGTATCATCTCTGCTTGTTATTATCAATTTACTATTTGCCTGCTCTAATGATAAGGCAGAAGTAATGACAAATGATGAGAATAGTGTAAGCAAAACGCAAGTTCAAGAGGTAAAGGATAAGAACAATAATGGTGAAATTGAACAAAATGATACTGCAGAAAATGAAGTTGTCAAAACGAATAATGTTCTAACTGAAGATGAAGTATTGAAGGCAATCAAAACACAGTTGAAAACGGATTTATCTAAAATATTACCAAGCAAATTACCCTTATCTAAAGGAAAGCATTTAACAGCAACAACAAAATCATCAGCTAGTAATTATGAAGTGGTATTTATGGAAAGTGATAAGCCGATAGCTATTAATAATAAGGCGTTAAAAAATAAACACAAAGCAACCGTGATTGCTCGATTAAACGTTAAAAAGTACGCTAATTTAACACAATCGAGTGAACAAATTGCATTTGAAGATTATAGCAAGTTCGGAGGACAAGAAGTGGATCTGGGTTTCGGCATTACAGGATATCAGGATGCTGGAGCTGGTTCAGTATTTACAAGTTGGAATGAAGGAAGATGGGCACTTAATACACGCTCGCTAACAACGAAAGGGGCGCAAGGTGTAAAATTAGCGAAAGAAGCAACAAAATTCTTAGAAACTAACACACTCCCAATCCCGAAACCAAATGGACTCGTTCACCTTGACGTAGAGCGCTCAGGTAACAGAATTACTTGGCAAAAAGAAAAAATCGTATATACTATCGATCATGTAAAAGATCCTATGAAAGCTTTAGCAATTGCGACTTCTTTCGAAAATTAAATCATTATAAGAAATAAAAGCATAGAGCTGATTCTACCATGAGGAGAATCAACTCTTTTTTATGGCATATAGAGACCTAATATTTTAATAAAGTCGCCAATACTTAAATAACACTATTTATTTTTGTTTTTTAAGTAATGAGTAAATAAATGTATTGTGAGCTTTACCATCTTGGTACATATAGTCGCGAAGAACGCCTTCTTTTTGAAACCCAACTTTAGTAAGTAACTTACTTGAGGCCACATTATCAACAAATACTATAGCCCCTATACGTGTTAACTCCATATCATCAAAACCGTAAGAAAGAATTTTAGATACCGCTTCTAAAGCATAGCCATTTCTCCAATGGTCTGGATGAATTTCATACCCTATTTCTGCTCGTTTATGATTAGGTGACCAAGCATGAAAGCCAATTGTTCCAATTATGCCCTTGAATCCTTTTCTTTGAATGCCCCATCGTATGCCTCTTTTTTCTGCATAGTTTTTTGAAAAAAGGTCGATGAATTTTTCTGCTTGTTTTATATCTTTTAAAGTATCTTGGCCATAATAACGAGTAACACTGTCATTCGAAAAATATGCGAAAATATCTTCTGTATCATCCATAGTTATTTCTCTTAATAGTAATCTTTCTGTCTCTAATATTGGAAACATCCTATTACACCCCTTATTCTTTATTTAAATTTTTTCTATCATCTTCAATATTCCCATAAGGCTAATACAAATCCGTATCAAGTTTTAATGTATAACAGGTTCTTATTCAACAAATATTTCTAAAATCCTTTAAATTAATAATAATGGTAACTTCAACCTTTGGTAACGTAAAAAAACAATTGTTTCTTAATTGGATAAATATAATTAATTACTCCATAATTGTATGTATTTTCATATATGAATAAGTGTAAGATAAAAGGGAATTACAGTTAACTTTTATATCCGATTTAATCTTTTTAAACAACTATATTGGAGGAATAAAATATGAGACTATTGATTATTCGACATGGAGAATCAGAAGCAGATATTCTGAACGTACATGAAGGAAGAGCAGATTTTAAACTGACAGAAGTTGGACAACAACAAGTGATCCTTTTATCAGAATGGGTAAACAATCATTATAAATTAGATAAAATTTATAGTAGCACTCTGAAAAGAGCGACTCAAACAGCCTTATTATTGGGCAATAAACAGCAAATTGAAATCGAGTTTGATGAAGATTTAATGGAATGGAATAATGGGCTGATAGCTGGGTTGTCAAGAGAAGAAGCGGAAGAAAGGTATCCTTTAGTTATAGATCTAGCACCTCATGATGCTGTTTATGAACAAGAGTCCATATTAGATTTTAGATACAGAGCGGAAAAGATACTATCTAAAATCATTTCTGAACATCCAGATGATGCAACCATTGCGATTGTTAGTCATGGTGGAATGATAAACAAACTATATCAATCATTTTTAAAGCTACCATTTGATACAAATGTAATTTTTCATTGTGGAGACACTAGCTTACACGAATGGACCATTCAAGATAATCAAAGGCATATCGTGTTTTCAAATAGACTAGACCATCTAAACAATTTAAAATAAAATGGTTAATACAAATAGTAGTATGAAGAGCTGACGAGTTTTTGTCAGTTTTTTTGTTTACGAATAGAAAAGAGAGGGAATTAATATTTTCTCTCTTTTCCGATTTGCTATGGCTCAAAAAATATAAAAACCAAACAGTAAGATTTTGTTTATCAAAGGATGCTTGAATAGAATGTATTAGAGATAGATAAGAAATATAGCTTCATTCAAATAAACGAACGAAAAAGGATGAAGATATTATCTTTCATCCAATGTAATAATCATTAATCTATATAAGATGTATATGCCAAGGTATGCCCCAGTAATCAAGAAGAGAGGGTTGAGAAAAACCTTGTGGATTGCAGTCATAAAAACAGCATTGTCAACGATGATTTGGTAAATGGATGTGGATGCAATACTTCCAAAAATAAGGGTTGAAATAACAGCGATCATATTAAAAATCATTAAGAAAATCTTATTTTTATTTTGAAGATAGACCATAATAATAGGGAAAACTATGCTAGACAGGACTAATAAAATCTTCATAATCCCACTCCTTTAATTAAGGCTATAGTCAATTAATTATTACCTTAAAGAATGGTGGATAAACAAAATGATAATTTTTCTTTTAAGAAGTATGGATTGATGGATGAATCTAATAGTATTTATGAAATGCAACTTTTCTTGGAGGCGGAATTATAGTCGATAAGCTAATCTGTAATTGCAAATTCACAGTAAAGAGCACAACTTATTTTTTTGCTTAAGCTAGGGAAAAATAATAGCACCCCGAAGGATGCAGTAATAATTAGGGTTTAATTGCGCATTGGCCTTTATTAATGGGTCTGTATTAAACAGGGGAGAATAGATCACTTACAATTTGAATCAGATTAAACTATACATTCAGTATATCTTCGCTGTTGCTTATTTTTTATTTGCACGCATCCATTGGAAAACAAGTATTAGAGTAATGCTACAAGCGCCTATAATTGTGAACACTGTTGTAACAGATTGCATGCCAATTTGGTGATAGACTTATTTAAAATGCTTAGTTTGTTTCGTTTCAAAAAGATGGATTTTAGAATATTCAATAACGTATTTCCTTAAAATCTTTAAGGAAATACAGAACTAAATCATCATCATTTTCACATTTTGTATATTGTTCTAATTGTTTTTCCTTATACCAAACGCCAGAACCATCAGGTATATACCCTCGTTTTACATACATTCGTTGAGCAGAACCATATCCATAATGCAATCCAACCGCTAGCGAAACAAAGTTGGTTTTCTCCTTGGCAAGTCTCTCTACTACATCCATTATTTTGTTGCCTACACCTTGATTCTGAAATTTAATAAGTACATTTAGGTCAACGATTTCCGGTATGTTTTTAAATGCAAAGGGACCAACTTCGGTGATTGGAAGTATTGTAATGTATCCAGCAACTTCATTGTTTACTTCAGCAACTATTACAGACCTTTCATTCTTCTCCTGCTGACTGAAATAGGTATTAAATAATTCAGAGGGTTTCTCCCAATTTTGCTCTGCGAACGAATTGACAAACTTTTCTACATCGCTTTTCATCATGGAACGAATAAGAACACTATTATCTTTATGATATATCATCATTATTCACCTTTTTCTAATTGTCGATTTATTTAAGTGATTGTTTCATTGTGTTAGTCTAATACGTCACCTGTTATAATTAATATGTATTCTTTTAACAAAACATTGTTAATAATCTCTCCCATTTTACTACAATAGTCTATTTGTCGAAATATTTCCGAATTAATATTTATGGTTACAAGATTTCTTTGAATAGTTTAGTTTACAATAATATTGTTGAATAAAAATTACCCCATTTATACATCGGAGGTATATTTTAATAAAAAAGGAGGGTGTTATATGCCTGTCAGTGAAGATATTTTAAACAGAAAAGGGGCCAGAAAAGCTAGTGAAATCCCCAATGAAGTTTTAGAATTACTTAATAATGGAGAAATAGAGAGTGTAAATTTAACTGAATGGCTTTCTATTAATCATAGTTCATTAGTAAAGAGTATTTTACCAACGATTGGTTTAGAGGATAAAGTAGAATTTGTCATATCTGAATTAGAGCAGCAAGAAGCTTATTCTGGCATGAAAGCAATACGTATGACTGGAGCTTTGCTAGATAAAGTGATGGAAGGAAAAGTAGATAGAAAAAGGGAAGAAATCATAATGAAATGCGCCGTTCATATGTCAGATAGTGTAAGATGTTGGGCAGCATTTATGAATGAAAATTCTAATGACTCATTAGAAGGGAAGTTAAAGTATATTGAGCCATTCGCAGCAGATCCTCATTTTGGTGTTCGGGAAATTGCCTGGATGTCTATTCGAGAAAACCTTTCGGAAAATATAGAGATGAGTGTGAATTTGTTAGAAGAATGGGCAAAAAGTGATGATGAGAATATTCGCAGATTCTCAGTAGAATCTATTCGTCCACGTGGTGTATGGACAAAGCACATTGAAACACTAAAACAAGAACCTCAACAAGCTCTACCCATTCTTAATTTACTCAAATCAGATTCGTCTAAGTATGTTCAAGATTCTGTTGGAAACTGGTTAAATGATGCTAGCAAAACCCAACCACAATGGGTAATAAACCTGTGCGAAAAGTGGGAGAAAGATTCAGATACTAGGGCAACGAGTAGAATTATTAAAAAAGCCAAGAGAACAATAATGAAGGATAATTAAATTGGAAATCATATGCTTTCAACTCAATATGCTAAAGTAGATAAGAAGTTTGCTCTATTTGTCCCGGTTAAACAACTTACTTACTCAGAATTGCTCAACCAATCAGTCAGATAATAAAAAATGAAATTCACCTTTCAATTCTTTTAGAAGCAGGTGACTTGATAGGGGAAACAATTCAAAAGTGGAATTAGCAAATATAGAGCGGATATTTGCAGTAGAAAAGTAATACATAGTCAGACCAGTTAGCAATTAAAAGTTAACTGGTTATTTTTTTATTTGAAATAGGAACAAATGTTCTGTATAATAATGAAAAAGGAGTGAACATAGTGAAAGAGCAGCTAATCAAAGCCATGCAGCGCAATCAAATTATTGATTTAATATATATGTCGAAAGGTGGGGAAATAACTAAAAGGCGTGTGAAAATCATTATTATGACCGATGGAATTTTCCAAGCTTATTGCTTTGTAAAACATGCAAAAAGAACGTTCATCATAGAAAATGTTCTTGCTATTAGTCCAGTAATAATTCGAAAAGAGAATGTTGTTGTATGATTCATCAAGACCCACAAATTCATATTCATAATGCAATCATATTAGAACTGACACTACGCACTTTAGAGCGTGATAAAAAACATATGGATTCTTTAAAAACAAATTTTGCTTTTAAAGCGTGGATTGATCAAGAGTTAAAAAATTTAACGAAAGATCTAAGAGATGTGAGCCGAACATTGGGGATGCATGGCATGAAGGTATTGGAAGGTACAAAGGAGATTGACGAATATTTTGTCGCTTATACTGTTAAGACTCGAGGAAATGATAAGGAATTACGTTACTCTAAAGTAGCTTTAAGAAATCAAGTAAATGAAGAAGTAAAGAAAAGACTTGGATTGGAATATAAAGGGCAACTTAGTTGAGTTACTTAACTGTGCCGAAATGTAATAAAAAAAGGTAACTATATAATAAAACTCTAATTACAGTGAAAAATTCGGCATCCTTCGGGGTGCTTTTTATTGTGGTAAAAGAAAGTGTCTAACTAATACTTATTGAATGTTCGTTTATTTGTGGGCATAAATTAACATTTTGGCACCATCCCTTCTATGTTCAACTATAAACGAAAAAACATCCTAATTAGGATGCTTTATTAATATAAATGTTGGTTATGACAAGGTGGAAATCCATTGATATCGCGGATCATGTGGAAGTCGTATTGTTTGAGGGCGAATTGTGCTTGATATAGGTATTCAGTTACAAGAAGTTTTCCGCCTGATACACCACACAAAATACCTGAAGTCCCTTGACCATTTGTGAATGAGATTCCAACTGGTTGGCCTATTAAGTACCCAATTTTATAATGCCAAGGCATAATTATCAATCCTTTTTGCACAGTATATGTTTTTTTGAGTTAATAGGTGTCTGTACGTTTTAGGGTTTTATAAAAGGGATGCATTGGAGGTTTGCTATGAAGCTATGTACTATATGTAACAGTCCTTTGAAGTTGAAGAAAAAAAGAGAATGAAATTGGTTCTGTCTGTTTGCAAGAGAAAGAAAGCAATCGAAAAAGCTGAGGTTGAGAAATTTCATATTAGTATGGCTGAACTACAAGAGGTGCAGTATAACAACTGAAATTTAACGAAAATATAGAAGAATGCGGGGTAAAAGTTCCGCTATAATTCAGTTATATTCAAAAATAGAATTTGATTACTATCGTTAAGCACCACAACTACAAAGCCCGTTAAACTAAAATGAAAAGAATTATTCTTTCAACCTTACACGGAGTAATTATTCAAACTATTATCTATAGGGTTTCTGTTTATTAACTTGATCCTTTAGTTTTTCTAATTCAGAGGTTAAATAATCAATCTGTTTTTGCATATTTTTATTATCTTCCTTATCCTTTTTATCGTTATTTATTTCTTGTCGTTCTGCCTCTAATGCAAGTATTGCTGAAATAGTGGATATTGTGTCACCGAGTGTAGTTATTGCTGCACCAACAACAGCTAATTCCGCAGCCTGAATTTCTAGTTGGTTTTGATTATCTTGACCTAAGTTCTTTTGATTTTTATTCAAACTGTTAGCCTCCAGTAATCAATTTCATATCATAACTAATTTATGCTACATGTATTTTTTTATGAAGGAGTATTAATGTGTCAAAATCTTACTTCAGAAATTTATTGAAACACTGAGGAAACTAAGGAGTTAACAGTAAATACTAGTGATTGATGGTCACCAAATATGATAGTTTAGTCATTATAAATAGGCTACAAGTAATAATTACAGATATTCCCAAGTGAGCTATAATAAGTGCTAATAGAGTCTGGGGCTTATGGGGAAAAGTATAAATAAAGAATTGTCAGATGAGTATACTAAGAAATCTCGAAAATTGATTGAGCTAGCTAAAAAAGAATTAGAGTTTTTTTGATACTGAATAAGTAACTGAACTATCAAAGATAAGAGAAGAAAAGATAAAACTACAACAAGAAATTACAATGATTGAACAAAAGTTGTTTTAATTAATAAAGTCATATCTAACTGATGTGGCTTTTTTACTCTGACACAAATGAATGCCTAGCTCATCAAGGCCATTGAAAGAAGGAATCGATTAAGTAGGAAATCCAACAACCGTAGATGTACCATGACCAGTTGATAATAATCAATAAATCGCCGTTTAAACATGATGCAAAAGGGGGGTTAATCGATTTACATATGTAATGTTTAGTTTATTAAATTAAATCAATTATGGCCTTATCCATAATCGGATAGGGCTTTTTTCTGTCTATTTATTGATTAAGTTGATTCAAGTGAATGATACGGACCGTATATCATTGATTAGGATGATCAGTATTGTTGGTTTAGTGTTGTGATTTACATCACAGACTTGTAGTCTATTACCAATTATAATTGGTGTGGGGGGCGAATATCATGTTAGATATAGATTATTTAGAAGATGCAGCATTTGAGAGTGTCGAAGAAGTTGTTAGACAATTTATCGTTAAAATGGGTAATCAGAAAATTAAAATAAGAATCACTAGAGATGCACATGGACATTTCCAATTTGTAAACAGCCATTACTATCAAGGCAGTAAACAAGCAGAATCATATATTGCATCTTTATCAAATTATCCTTCTGAAAAAATAGCGATTATGAATGCAAAATTACAAATAGTTTCGTCTTATGATCCAACAGATGAAAATGGTGTTTGGCTAGAAAATGATTCTTTCTAAAACTGAAGCATCCTTAGGGGTGCTTTTTATTTTGCTTTGACATAATGGTAAATTCGAGAAGTGTTAAGAACAATGGTTAACGAGGAATTCGAAATAAGACAAGGATGTGACGCTATATTTAATAAATTAGCTCACAAGATAATGGCGCTCGACCTTTTAACGAAGCATATGGAATTGTTAGATATTCGTGGGTTGATTTCTCTATCAGCAGTCTTTGAGGAAAGTAGTAGTGGAACTGATAATTCCATAATAAGTATTAATCCACTGTCTTTTTTGCCTAAATTATTATTAGCTTTTATTTTAAGTACTGTATCAACAAAGTTCAGAAAAAAAGTTTTCAAAAGATTGCCGATGAACTAAAAGTCAGTAAGGACATGGTTCAATCGTATATTAGGAGAGCTAGAAGTAAGGTGAATGAGCAAGTTTCATGAAATTTTTTTGCCTTACGTTGTCTTACGAACTCTGCCTATATGAGGGGAGATAATAGAGGGTGCATCTCTAAACTACGCCTACCATTAATCCTCTCCTTTAACCTTTAACCTAAATGAATGGAAAACAGATCGACCTAAGAAGATAAATTCCTAAACTTATACTTCGCTAAGATGGAGTACATCATAGGTTAGGAAATTCACTTTGGACTCTGTCCATTTTTAAATTACGTTGATTCAAACGAATGATACGGACCATATACGCTTGTGTTGGGGTTATCCGTATTGTTCGTGTGAATGAGTGTAAATTGATAGTTTTATCATATTCGAGTTACAGACTTGCAGTCTTCTACAACTTATAATTGTTGTGGGAGGTGATGGAAATGGAAGATCAACAAATGCATGATTTACTTTATAAGGCTGTAGAAGAAAAAGGGGGCATCCCAGTAGTATTTTCAGCAGTAACATCATTAGCGGGACTTCTACATGATAAAGGATTAATAAATTACGATGAGTTCGCTATAGCATTTCTAGAAAATTTAGAAGATAAAGGTTGATGAGTTTAAACATCCTTAGGGGTGTTTTTTCTTTTGCTCTGACACAAACAAATGCCTAGCTGACCCAAACCCAAACCCAAACCCCTTATTGGATGGCGTTCGTTTGCGTGAGAGCGGAATATATTAAATGTCAAATATGCAATATACTTACTTTATATGATTAATTATAGTAGTTGTAGGAGGTGAGAAATATGGAAAAGCTGTCAGAGTATAATCATTTTAAACAAATGGTAAGTGAAAGAAAATATTATGGATACAGAAAGTATTTAAAGTTATAGAATTTATTGCAGAAACTTATATATTGGATAAGTTAGAATATTTTTATCATAGAAACCTTTTTAACGATGAGCAAGAGCAATTGATATTTATTTGGGAAGAGGGCATAACAAAAGTAAATATCCTCGAAGTAGGATTCAAATGCGAAAATATAACAAGTAAAGTAATAAAAAAAGAACTTATTCTAAGTGATTATCCGCATCAATCAACATCATTGAGTGTTACTTTCGAAAACGGCGATTCACTTCTCTTTGAGAATATAAATGATTCTAACAATGAGTATAGCAGTGAATATACTGAGGAAATCAAAGCGATTTATAAACTGCTATAGAAAAATTTAGCATCTTTGAACTGACCCAAGAAAATTAGACATATTTAGCTAAGCAGCTTCTAGGACCTAAGATCGGTATTCCACAGGGCTTAGGTCTTTTAATTTTTCCTTCATTCGTTTGTGATTGTAATAGTGAATATAATCTGCGAGCTCCTGTTCAAAATGCGTCATGGATTCAAATTCTTGTAGGTACAAGAGTTCAGATTTTAATAAGCCAAAGAAGTTTTCGATGACTGCGTTGTCCAAACAATTACCCTTACGG
>NZ_JBNNUK010000038.1:0-11281 GCF_050279675.1 Viridibacillus sp. NPDC093762
CGAACAGTAGTCTTTTATTTTTTTAATACAGGATTTTAATCAGACTGTCCTTTTAGCATTAATTGTTGTAGGAGTAGGTGTAGGTGTCTTAGGAGATTTATTAGCTTTTATGAAGCGATTTCCTTCTTCTTGTTGATTTAGATTAAAGTTTGATTATAAATCACTCTATATCCTTGAATTTACTGTATATAAAAAAGAATGATTATTTTAAATCCCCTTATTCCGCTAAAGCACCCCGTTAGCACAACTAGCCAGAGTAAAAACATCTTCAACAAAAGTTCCAGATTATTGAAAACTAATAAGACTCCATCAATGTTTGGTATTTTTTCTTTGTGTCTAGATAAAATTCTTCGTCATTAATATTAGCTCTGTGTGGTGTCTACGGTTATGTATGTATTGCTATAAAGAAGCATATTAATATTTTTCACATTCCATAATTCCCTAAATTCATTAATTGGAACTTTTCGATTATAGCTATTGTTATCATCATTACAATTCACCAGTTGCTTTAATGATTCTGAAAGGTAGAAATACTCCTTGTCATATCCTACGACAGGGACAAAATGCAAATTATTACGATCCTTATGTACTTTAATAAAAACAATTACGGGAGTTCCTTTACTAACTTCGTACTTTAATGTATTTATATTTCCTTTATAATAGTTTGTTTTAAATCTCTTTTTTCTTAACACCGTACGGATTCCCTTTGGATATACATTGCCTGAACTCATTTTACTAGGGAAATTAGTATATAACTCTTCACCATCGGCCTCCATTCCAAAATGACGCAACACATATGCTGTTGAAAATGCTGCACATTCCCTTTTGTTTTGTATATCTATCCTATTATTTCGTTTAATTAGATAGTTAGCCGGATAAGCTCTTTTTCGTAAAACAGGTATGGGTAATGTCATTAAATATGCATTAATGATAGTTGATATAATAATCCATAAAATAGCTGTTCTAACTATAAACATACTACTTCCCTCCATTGCTTTGCGCATATCCAAACAATATTCTAAGTCCTTCTTTCACTAACCTGCTCTTTAGTTGAATAAGCTCCTGTAAATAAAATACCATAAAAATGTAAAAAATCCTTATTTTATTTAGAAAGCAACAATACTTACGAAAAGAGCCTTTTATCTATTCCTCTTACCCAACTAAACTGCCCCGTTAGTTCAATAAAGAAAAAAGAGCTGCATATGCAACTCATTGATCTTCAAGTAAAGCACCCCGTTAGTAGAAAAAATATTAACCCATAAAGTTAGATAAATAATATTGAATACCATAAGCCCCTGAAGAACTAATGCTTGCAACTAAAACCGCAATTGATAAATAAGCAATATAGCTGGATTTCCTTTTTGAAAGTAACAAATAAAAAATTGAAATGAATAAACTGACGATAAAAAAGATTATCCATAGAATACTAAATGTAAAAAATTCAAAACTGATAAGGAAACTCACTACGTAAAATAAATTTATCAAGAGTAATAAGAATAAGAGGATTCTTTCCAAAATTACATCTCCTCCCCTGTTCTTCATTCCTAATTTTACCACTAAAAACGGGTGCTATTTCACATTTTTTATTGAACTAAACTGCCCCGTTAGTTCAATAAGTTCAATAATATAAAGCGTTAATCCTTCTTAGTTCAATTAATAAAAAAGATCGAATCCTTAAAGGAATCGATCTTTTACTTCAAATGTTCGTTTAATAAGTCTTTAAGTTCCTCAATCCCAGATTAGTGTACATGTGTTAATTAGAAATCTGAGCTTTTTTAAACATTGAAATTAATGCCATACCAATTACTAATACAATGCCTAAGAAGAATAGTAAAAAACCAATTGGAATCAAGAAAAAGGGTTCTTCTAAGGTACCGTCTGAAGCCACGTTACTCCCTATTATTGCTTTTGCAATAAGGCAAATTACTCCTAAAAAAATTGGTGTAGATGCAATTAAATACTTTTTCATAATCATTTTCCTCACATTAAAAATTTGTTTAATCATTTTTTTTATATTCCAAGATATCACCTGGTTGACAGTCTAATACTTCACATATTTTTTCTAAAGTTGAAAACTTGATAGCTTTTGCTTTTCCATTCTTTAATATTGAAACGTTTGCCATTGTAATACCGAGTTTTCCCGATAATTCAGTAACACTCATTTTTCTCTTTGCTAGCATTACATCAAGATTAACTATGATAACCATGTTACACCTCAAATCGTAAATTCGTTATCCTGCTTTATTTCACTTGCTCTACGCATTAAATAAGAAAGCAAAGAAGTAAATACAGAAATAACAATTGCAAAAAACAGAATAAGTAAAAGAATCATTAATAGATTAGTGTTGTAATTTCTAATGATAACGGTGTATAGCAATGCAACAGCATATAATACCCCTTCTATCATTGCTAACACACTTATTAGCTTTAATCTTTTCGCATTTTCAACTGTAAAATCATTACCCACGCTAATATCTGAACAGATAATCCACCCAACACATAAAGCTATAAAGTATGGAACTCCAGTTATCCAAATAAACACTATAAAAGGATTAAATAACGGTTTAAAAGATTTAGATTCTAGTAATACATATCTTCCGATTTCTGGTCCAACGAAGATACAGAATAACAATCCAAATAATCCGCAAAAAACAATTATTAATTTTAACCATTTTGCTAATTCCTTTTGTTTCATAATTCACCGCCTTCTCAACTTCCTATAGCTATAATAATCAAAAATACATCCTTAGTCAATATTTTTTTATCGTAAAACAATAAATAGTTATTGTTATTTGCAGTTGTTGCATAAAAAAAACACTAGGCTCAATACCAACAATCACCTCTGTTTTGTTAGTTACCTTCATCGTTTGACAAATCTTATCATATGAACTTTCAAAGCCTTCTTTCGATTGGTGTACCGCAATAGCTTTTTTTCACATGCGCTAGTACCAACAAAAAAAACATTAAAGTACTCTTCTAAATCGAGCTCCTGTGCTTTATTTTTAGCAATTCCAACAAGTTTGGGCGATAAATCAATCAGTGTTACATTATAGCCCTCATTAGCGAGTTTTATAGGCTATTTTTCCGGTCCCGCACCATTATCTAAAACCGTTTCAGTTAAGGGTAGGAATATAACTCCTTCTTCAACTAATCTGCCCCTTTAGTTGAAGAAGAAAAAAGAGCCGCCTAAGCAGCTCAACGGTCTTCCACTAAAGCCCTCGTTAATTCAATATGAAGCCCTGTATAGAAACGAAGAATATAAACAATGAAACAATAATGAACATATATTCTTCAAATCTTTTCCTATCTTTTTGAAGTTCTACTAATCCCGTTACCAACATAAACGCACCTAAGAACAACATCAAATATGACATAAACTCAAAGTTTTTGGTAATTAGACTATAACCTGCTAATGCAATAACAATAACTGATAAGATAATTCTTAATATTTCCAACGTTTTTCTCTCCATCCAATAAGTCTCTGTACAAGTTATTGTTTAATCATAGAATTTTGAACTCTTTATTTTGTCATAAAAATGGAATTCCTTCTTCAACTATCCTGCCCCGTTAGTTCAATAAAGAAAAAAGAGCTGCATATGCAACTCAATGATCTTCAAGTAAAGCACCCCGTTAGTTAAAGAAGAAATTAGTATGATATCAGAAGAGGAGGAACCAAAGTTTAGGTTGCTCATATGTCTCCCTCATCCTGCCAACTACCTAATAGCTCTTCGAAAAAAAGTCTCGGTGCAGATTGCTGTTCATTTTGTATATGGCTTTTTGCCACAGCCATAATATTTAACTTAGGAACAATAAATATATATTGTCCAAATAAGCCGTTAGCATAGTAATAATCCATCGAGGTGTTAGTATTAGTATCTTCATAAGTCCATATCTGATAACCATATCCATATGTTCCGTCTTTTGTGGTTTCAACTTGTTTATATGGTCTTTTTACCTGAAGGAGCCAGTTGGATGAAATCACCTGATTTGAATTAAATCGCCCTTCGTTTAAAAATAACAATCCAATCTTCACCATATCCTCTAGATTTAATGAAATACTGAAACCACCCCCGTGAATTCCTTGTGGATCCTTTTGCCAAGTGTATTTATTTATCCCTAATGGACGGAATAGATATTTTTCAGCAAAGGAAGCGGTAGGAATTCCAGAAATTTTTTGTATTATCGCACTTAGTAAATGAGAGTCTCCTGAATTATACTGAAAAGTTGAACCTGGTTTATGTATAATTGGTTGTCCTAGTATGAATTTAACCCAATTTTTCGATCCTTGGAAATTTCCTACTTTTAAACCCGAAGTCATGGTCAGTAAATGAAATATTGTAATTTCTTTCTTTTGCGAATCATTAGACTCTAATATTTCTGGAAAATAGTTTTGTATGGGTTCGTGAATATTTTTAATTAAACCTTTATCTACCATAATTCCAATTAATATAGAAACAATGCTTTTTGTAATGGAATAAACCTTTGACGGCTTTTTTATAACCTTTTTATTCTTCAAGTATTCGAATATCCGTGTATTCCCTTTATAAATGACAAATGCTTCAATTCTAATACTTTTAAGTTTCTTTTCTAACTCAAAAAAAGATATTTTACTCATATCTCTAACCCCTTTCAAAAACTATACTAAATATTCTCCTTTTATATCTTATTTCCTTCTTTATTATGCTAACCTGCCCCGTTAGTTCAATAAAAAAAGGCTCTACTCCTTTTTGAAGTAAAGCACCCGTTAGTTGAAGAGGAATTACATATCATTTATCTGAAAAGTTATTTGCCTCATTTTTAATCCTTGATATTACTCCGTCTATATTAAACTCTGTAGGTATATCACCATATCGTAATTCATCAATCATTTCACTTATTTCATACCACCAAATCAAATCATCTGGATAATGTAAATCCGAAACAATCCGAAAAATCATATAAGCTAAATCAAATGTCACTGAATCGTTATTTGCTTGTATTATTTTATTAGCTAAATCACCTATATAGGCTCTAGCACACAACTCAAAGGTTGGTTTATGTATTTCCAACTCATTTAAAGCTCTATTAAAATAAACTTCCACTTCGAAAATATTTTCACCAAATGAAAATGAAGAAATTATATCTACGGATGGTGAAGACACATCGTTTTCTATTAAGTTATGGGACCAATTTACATAGTCCTCAGTCGAAACAGTTCTCTTATGTATTTTATAAAATAATGCATTTGTTTGCACTTTATCAACCACCTTATAGGTTCTTTTCCTACAACTAGATTATAACCCTTATTGAACTAACCTGCCCCGTTAGTTGAACAAAAAAAGAGCTGTCTGAACAGCTCAAAGATCTTCTACTAAAGCACCCCGTTAGTTTAAGTGTACTGTTTCACAAACTATCATAACGAATGGTTTCTGTTCTGTAATTTTGTTTCATCTATTCAAGGGGTAGCGTCAGGAAAATGAGGATTTACAACGGTAAGAAAGTGTTCGTAAATTATCCGGCCTTCAAAACGAAAACCGGATTCTATTTAAACTTTATAATAATTACCAAGATAATAACTTCTCTTTTTATTTTTAGAGTCTTTTTTTAGCCCTATATTTATCTCACTCTTTTTTCTAAACGCCTCTTCTAAATCAATATCGAGCTGGTTGGCAAGATCAAAAAGATTCCATACCGCACTAGATTCCATAATTATTTTGAACATGCTTTCTTAGTTACAAAGGGCTTGATAATCTCTCCGCATCCTATAAATATTATAATATTCACTAAAGAGACTAAAGAGCTGATTTCTTCCTTAAAAGGAATCGGTTGCTATTTTAATTAGTATTAGATTATTTAGAAAAGGACGCTTAGAGTTATCCATTCCTTCGGATATTTGAAGTATTATTTGACTAATTTCCAAAAGTTTGGCCCATAGTTATTGTTCTTAATAAAAATTTTTAATTCATTAAAAGGCAAGGCTTCTCCTACTTTTAATTTATAGATTTTATTATTTATAGGGGAACCAAAAGAAATATCTAATTGTTTGTCATTGAGATTAAATAGTATAGAATGAACAGTTCCGAAATTTTCCTCAAAATTGTGTACTGTTACACCATTAGGGTATTCCTTTAACATTAATTGTTGTAATTCATTCTTTGTAATAAAATTATTATTTTCTAAGTTGTTTTTCAAGAAATTATAACGCATTTCAGATTGTTCTAATTTCCCGCGTTCTAACTTAATTATTTCTGGCATTACAGCATGATTAGTTGCAATAAAAAATCCTGATTTTTTATTGCCTCTTTCTACAACCTTTTTTCCATCATAAGTTTCTATTAAAGCTGCATTACCATTTGCATCTGCTAGAAGCAAATTCATATTTGTTCCAATAGGCATATTCTCTAAATAGGTAATTCCTTCCTCAACATCTTTGCAATTTTCAAGTAAAGCTCTTACTATTACCATAAACTGCAGTCCTTTTATGATAGGCTTTTTCATTCCCGGATGTTTTCCAACAGGAATACCACATGAGGCAAAAGCTACACAGAATCCCTCTTCATTTAAGCCTTCACTTCGACCAAAGTAAGAAACAGAGAATCCGGTATGACTGTATTTCCCTTTTACCTTGGTTGTACAGAGTCTCATATCAGATATAGCTGGTGACAAATCGTAATTTCTAAGGACATAGGTTTTACCATCACTTGTTTTAGATGGCAAAACAGCGCCTAAACTACATCCCCCTGGTTGTAGCAAAGTTTCATCAAAAAAGTTAAGATAACTAGGCTTTACATTTAATGAATCTGCAAATCCTTGTAGCTCTTCGTTTAAACCAGGACAGTATTGGTCTATTAGTTTTTTCGTATCCTTAAATTTTGTTTCATCTATTGATTCAGATGATAAAATTACATTCATTGCATTAGGATTTTTTTTTATTTCCTCTCCCTGCCGTCTACCAATTTCATAACTATTGCCTTCAAGATAAGAAAAAGAAGCTTGAATTGAATTCATATTTGTCTCTCTCCAGTTCGAATTTTTGATTAATGTCTTTATTAGACAAGAGGGATTTATTTTAAAACAGCATCTATCAATCGTCTATCTGATACATATTTTGCTTTGTTTGGTTGTCCCTCAGCTCTGTTTATATCTAATGTATTTAAGTTTGCTACAACAGAGAAGAGCGTACCAAAATTTTGTTCTTTTAAATTTAAACAAACATGTCCTTGGGTGTCTGACATAATTGATTGTGCAATGGAAAGAGTCATTTTATTGACGTTTTCTTTAAGTCGTACATCTAATGTTTCAAAACGTTCTTTTGATTTGCTCCAATTCCAGCTTTCAGATACTGATGTACTTTCGCGATGATTGGTACAATGAATATAATTATTGGTAGGAAAACGTACTTGATAGTCATTAGGAGTAACTTCTACAACAGCCATATTCCCTAATGGATCTGCTAACAAGTAGTTATTAGCTACCGAACTGGGGAATCTTTTTAATACTTCTATTCCTTCATCCACAGTACAACAATTTTCTAAAATATATTTAACAGCAAAATAAAAATTCAATCCGGGCTTAATTCCCTCATGAGGAACTGATGTAATTCCTACAAATAAACCATGTTGATTTATACCATCAACTTTTCCAATAAAACAATCTGAATGACCCACATATTTATTTTTGCCTTCAAAACAAACTAATGAGGATTCTGTTATTTTCTTTAAATTTAGGAGCATATCATAATTACGTCCAACAATCATTTCTCTTCCATTGAATGCTGAGAAAATGCTACATTGACCGGCCATTTCAAATACTCCTATACTTAAAAGAAAAGAACTTACTTCTTCAAAAGAAGAATGACAGCCTTCTGCAAATCCTTGTATTTCCTTCACAATACTAGGGTCAAATTCAGTAAGAATAGGTTTGCATTGCTCCCCGAATTTTAACTTTTCTTCTGTTACTTTCGGAAATCGAAATCCATTTTTATAAAGGATTTCTGCGTAATGCTTACCTGCCTCGTAAGCATTTCCTTTCAATCTCGGATGATACATAGTAATTTCCCTCCGTTATTTCTTATTATTTCTTTGTATATATAAAGAATAAACCCTCCAGTAGGTGGAGAGTTTACCCTGTTTCTATATAAAGCTGTTACTTAACTATCGTTCTTGATAACCTGTATACATATTTTGGTGATAAACTCTGAGGGATGTCTGTTTAAATCTGGTCGTATCTCTCTTATGTTAAAATCGGAAGGAACAAGTCCTTTTTCATAAATCTCTATCTCTTTCCCTACATGGGTTAGATTCTGTTCCATTATCCAATTTTTCAACATTTCATATCCTACTTCCAGCTCTGAATAAGGTCCTTTAACAATCAGGCATGCGTATGTCCCACTAGCTAAAATTCTACAACCGTCTATTTTTTTCGTATCTTTTATTGGTAGAAGTAGTTCTACATCTGCCTCTTTTTGATTCAAATCTCGTTCGTGAAAGATAGCCATAAGTTTTCCTGTAATCACGAGATTAAAAGCGTAAACTCGATCAAATAAATTTTTAACCAACCTATCAATAAATTTAACCTTTATTTTCTCACGAATCGTATAAACTAGTATTTCCTTTCGATTTTCAATAGAACAGTCATATAAAATAGGTCCCGAAATTATAGAAGCCTCTTTTTCGATTTGTATTTTTAACCGATTCATCTCTTCTATTTGTTTGGACATTTGTTTTTTTTGATCCTCAAGTTCATCAATTTTATGTTCTAATATGCTTTTCCAATGTATCTGATCAGAGCATTCAATAAATTCCTTAATCGTAGCTAAGGAGAATTGACAACTTTTTAGAAGCATAATTTTTTTCATGATTTGAATTTTGTCATAGTCATAATACCGATAGTTTGTTACAGGATCTATGTAAGAAGGTTTTAGTAATCCGATGTCGCTATAGTAGCGTAATGTTTTAATGGGAATATTACATATTTCAGAAAATTTACCTATAGAGTACATTATATTCTCCCTTTACAAATACAAAATATTTATTATAAATTAGTTCTAAACATCTTGCTCAATTTCCTGTAGTCTGCGATAAAACGAAGCCTTTGTTAGACGGAATGAGAATGCAGCTAGGTGTTTAAATCTCCTTATTCCACTAAAGTACCCGTTAGTTTAATTAGGAATTGAGCTCTTTTATTGCCAAGAAGTAAGTTCTGCTACCCATTATGATGCCTCCAGCAATACCGATTAAAGTACCAATTCCAATCCAGTGGGTGGATAAATATATACCTAAAATAAACATTACTAATCCAAAAAAAACAAAGTCCTCCCTTTTTTCATACTTCTCCTCCAATGACCATTATAAAAATTAATATACAAACTACTGAGGTAAGATAATAAAGTTGTTTGATTTCGGAAATCGAATCGTTAAGCATACGCCACGCGATACTAATCCATATTAGCTTTAATATGTTCTTTCAGTTCAATAGGAGCGTCAGTTTTAATTGCTACATAGTTATATTCTTTTTCAATCCCCATAAAGAGTGTCACCTTTTGAGGAGTTTTCATTTTTAAAATCAAATCTGGATATACCTTTTCAAAATCACGTATCACAAAGTCAATAGTGTCCTTTGAGAGTTTACGTTCTAAAATTGTTGAATCCTCAATCATACACTCAACATTAGAATAGTCAATTTTTGCACGTTTCATTAAACCTAATGACAGATAAAATGATTCGTTAGTGAAATGAATTGGATTTAAACGCAACGCTTGTAGGTCCGCTAAGAAAAAAATAACCGAGTAAATATTTAACACTAATAAGATAATCGATAAAATTGGAGCTTTTTCATGTAGCCAATAATGCACTCCTAATGTTTCTACTATTATGGCGTGAATCATCATGATTTGGAATGCAATAAAACTCGATTTTTTATACATTGTGATTCCTATTGGTGCTGTATTTTTCCAACTGCTGAATGCATAATAAAGCATAAGCAATTCAGAACAGATCATTTGAATAATTGGGTTGTTTCGCACGTAATGCTCCACTGCTTGCGAGAAAGAAAAAACGACAGGGAGGTTACTTCTCTTTACTTCATTTAGTATCTTCGGCATATAACGAATAAATGTAATGATTAAAAAAAGCTCTAAAAGAATGATACAACCTTCTACAACGATGCCAATCCAAGTAATCGTTTCATAAGGCTCTAACAACGAAGATGGAATAAGAAAACGAATTAAAATACATCCAAGTGCTGATAAAATAATTGCTGATTTAACCGTGAATTTATTGTGATATAGCATAATGAATAAAGGCAATAAAATAATTAAATCTAACATTGAACCTAGAACAATAGACTGGGTTTCTTCTGGTAATATCTTTGATCCTATTGAAGTTTGATATAACATAAAGTTACTACTAAAAATTAAAACCAGCATAATAATCCACATTGGCTTTGCTTTCTCAATCCAAGTCATTTTACTCATCTCCTGCTAGCTTTGTCAGTTTTTCAAGTATACGTGCTAAATGCTGTAAATCTTCTATTGGTAGCATCCCATATAGATTTTCATTCATTTCTTTTTCTAGTAATACCATTTGCTCAAAATACTTTTCACTTTTCTCGGTTAATTGGAGTTTTATTTTTCTTCGATTTTCTTTGTCTATCGTTCTAATAATATACGCATTAACTTCGAGTTTATTTAATAATTGACTGATCGCACTGGTTGATACATTTAAGCTTTCTGCCAAATCTTTTGTTGAAGTAACCCCAGAACGAATTAATTCTAATACTAACACTTGTTTTGCCGTTAATTGATTATCGATATGCTTCTCGTATTTACTTGCTAATTGTATATTCAACTGTGTTTGTAAACTATTTATTTTTCCAACAAGTTCTTCTAACATAAACCCACCCTTTATTATTAAGTCACCTTAATAATAAAGGGTGGTTAATTTAATTTCAACGATAAATTTTTGTGTTTTTTTATACTTAGAAGAATATCAAAATATTCTTTAAAAAATAGTATGAAAATCCATACACCTTTTTTAAACAACTTCTTTTGTTTTTAAACGCCTTTATTATAAAAGTAACAACATTATTGTCAATCAACAACTACCGTTAATAATAATTCTTCGACGATAATAAATTATCCTTGTTGAACTAACCTGCCCCGTTAGTTCAAGAAAGAAAAAAAGAGCTGCATATGCAACTCAATGATTTTCAAGTAAAGCACCCGTTAGTTGAATAAGAAAAGTGAAGCTTATTCAACAATCGCGCCCGTTTGTGGAATAAAATGACAAGGTCACTGAAATAA
>NZ_JBNNUK010000039.1:0-10117 GCF_050279675.1 Viridibacillus sp. NPDC093762
AGCGAAACTAAACAACCAGTCGCCGGTACAATACCGACAACTGGTTGGATAAATGCTTTTTTGATCCCTGTCTTAAATACAGGGGTCAGTCCCAAACTCAACAGCTTTTCTTATTTTTTCTTTTTTATCCGCCAATTTAAAATTCTGCGTGGATGGAAGTCGATTAGACCGATAACGAAACCGGTTAGCAAACCAACAATGTGTGCAGTTGCATTAACATTGGATTGTAAGAATGTCATTATAATACTAACAATGATAATAGGCATGATTGTTTGCTTCAATTGTGGCATGGTATTTCTTGTATAATAGACTAGTGCAGCAAATGCACCGAAAATACCAAATATCGCACCACTAGCTCCAACACTGATGTAGTTTGGTGGTTGTATTAAATAGGTTGCTACATTACCTAAAAGTCCTGCAAAAAAATAGATGGTGAAGAATCTCATCTTCCCTGCAATTTTTTCGAGTTCAGGACCAAATAAATAAAGCCAGAACATATTAAATAGTAAGTGTAGAAAACCTGCATGAAGGAAGATTGGAGTCACTAGTCGCCAATATTCCCCGTCGGCAATTAAAAAGTTTGCACCGGCACCTAAGTTGAATACGTTATCACCAACGATAGGTAAAACACCCATTGCATAGACTAAAATATTTAGTGCAATTATTAACGAAACGACAGGGTAGTATTTTATGTACTGTGATAAATTTTCTCTACGATTAAACATCTATTCACCTCAATTTTGTATAATTATTATACATTGTTTTAGCTAATGAAAGAAAGGAGAACCTTATATGATAAAAGGAATCGGATTAGATATCGTCGAAATCAAACGTGTCAAACGATCCAATGATCTCAGTGAAAAATTTAGACAGCGTATTTTAACAAATAAGGAACTCGCTATTTTTGATACATTAAAAGCACGCCGCCAAATGGAATTCTTAGCTGGGCGATTCTCTGCTAAAGAAGCTTACTCAAAAGCAAATGGAACGGGTATTGGTAAGAGTTGTGGCTTTCTAGACATCGAAGTCTTGCCTAACCAGTTGGGTCAACCGACTCTTTATTTTAAAGGGAAAAGTGTAGATGGTTATGTTAGTATAACCCATTCAAAAGAATATGCTGCAGCTCAGGTAATCCTTCTAGCATAAACGCTTAGCTTGTTTCATAAGATATCTTAACGGATAGAATTGAGAAGGGATGGGAAATTGCGAAAACGTTTTATAGTGGTTGCGTTACTTATGATTGTATCGCTGGTTTTGGGAGCTTGTGGTTCAAATTCAAAGGAAGCAGTTTTGAAAAAAACTAGTAATAAATGGACTGAAACAAAGGGGTATGATTTGACTGCTCAGATGGAGATTAAATCAGGTGCAGAACCCCGTACTTATGATGTCAATGTATGGCATACAAAGCCTGATTTTTATCGTGTAGCCGTTGCACAACAAGGGGAAAAAGATTCGCAAATGATTATTCGCAATGAAGATGGTGTATTTGTTGTAACACCTTCTATGAAAAAAACGTATAAATTCCAAAGTGATTGGCCGAAACAAAATAGTCAGGCGTACTTAATCGGTGCACTTGCAGAAGATTTAAAAGCTGACGAGAATGCGAAGATGACAGAATCAGACAAGTCTTATGTCTTTGAAGTCAAGACACGTAATAATCATTCAAAAATGTTACCTTACCAGCAAATTTTTATCGATAAAAAGACATTACTTCCAACTAAAGTTTCAGTATTAAATGAAGCAAAGGAAGAACAAATTGTTATTACATTCAAGAATATCTCGCTTGGAACGTCAAGAAAAGGTACAGACTATGCAGTAGAGGATTTCTCTAAAAAAGGCGCGAATGATAAAGGGACAACTGATGGAACAGCAAAAAAAGAAAATGCAACTGATGAAAAAGCTGAAGGAACCACAACTGAAAAAGAAAATGCTAAAGATGACTCTGGAAAAACATCAGAGAATGCAACTGGAGAAGACAAAGCAGGGACTAAGAGCGTAACAGGTGATGCACAAGCAGGGGCTGAAATTGAAAATCCTGAATTCCAAACGCATTACCCAGTTCTTAAATGGGAAAATGTCAAACTGACTGATGAAAAAACAGTTGCCAGTGCAGATGGTGAAAGAAGAATTTTGACATTTGAGGGCGACAAGCCTTTCACAGTGATTGAACAAGCTACTAAAACAAATCCACTCTCTGTTCCGGTATTTGCACCAGGAGATCCAGCTGATTTAGGGTTTACTATCGGAGCAATTACAGATAATTCGATTAGCTGGGAGAAAAATGGGGTATCTTTCTTTATAGCGACAAATTCTTTAACTCGTGAAGAGATGGTGGAAGTTGCATCATCTATGGTAAATGGCGAAGTAAAATGATGAAACATTTGACCTGACCTTTTTCAGGGCGGATAATAGAAAAAAATCCATTTTTAAAGAGGGATCATCTATGTATCAGCATCAAAATTTCCGCCCTACTAAGGCAATCGTTGAATTAGAAAATATTCAATATAACATCAAACAACTGCGCGAACACTTACATGCTGAGACAGAGGTTATTGCAGTTGTTAAAGCGAATGCATACGGTCATGGTGATTTACAGGTAGCAAATGCAGCGTTGCAGGCGGGAGCCTCAATGCTAGCTGTTGCAACTCCTGAGGAAGCACTTCATTTAAGAGAGTTTATAAAAGAAGCCCCAATATTAATTTTAGGAGCAACACCGGTATATTTTGCAACTTTTGCTGCACAATACGATATATCTCTAACTGTATTTTCGTTGGATTGGGTAAATGAAGTGGAGAAACAAGCGGTAAATTTTAAAAAACCTTTGAAGCTACATATTAAAATTGATAGTGGTATGGGACGTATCGGCATTAGAAAACAAGCTGAGTTAACAGCATTATATAATGCCATCGATGCGAACAAGCACTTTTTAATCGATGGCATTTTCACTCATTTTGCAACAGCAGATGAAGAAGATTCTACTCAATACAACGAACAATTAGCAACATTCGTATCATTTGTTGAGAGTTTACCTAAGAAGCCGCGTCTTATACATGCTGCCAATACAGCTGCGACACTAAATAAAGAAAATGTACAATTCGATGCCGTTAGATTCGGTATTTCTATGTATGGACTAGCACCATCACCATATGTGGATAAGCATTTACCATTTTCTTTGAAACCTGCTTTGTCACTTGAAAGTGAACTTGTTCATGTGAAGAAAATTGAACAAGGTGATACAGTGAGTTATGGTGGTAACTATGTAGCGACTGAAGAAGAATGGATTGGTACAATGCCGATTGGCTATGCGGATGGTCTATTACGAGGACTTGCCGATCAAGAAGTATTGATACAAGGAAATCGCGTTCCGATTATTGGACGTATATGCATGGATCAATGTATGATCAAGCTACCATATGAGATGCCGGTTGGAGAAAAGGTTATATTAATTGGTCAACAACAGCAAGAGGAAATTCAGATGAAAGAATGGTCAGAAAGACTTCAGACAATTGTATATGAAATACCGTGTATGTTAACATCAAGAATTCCAAGGATCTACAAATAATTCAACAACTTTAAGTCTTTAATAACAATGATTGCAGCCGACAAATAAAAACATTTCCACCCACAATGTCAAATTCTTACCTTTCTTGTCTATTCAACAATTAATTTCAATGTTAAGATAGGGATAAGTTGAAAGTTGAATTGAAAAAGATGGAATGTTTTGTCGGAGGTGCTGGCCGTGAATAAGAAGAGGATAAGTGAAGTTATCTTAGAGCTACCTAAGCATAAGATGGCTGAGAATATTGAACAAGCTTATAGACAAATTACGACAGAATGCGATGAATTCGTTTATACACCAACAAAGAGATACAAAAGAGAATACAAACAAAATCAAATACGAGAAGCAATGGTTAAAGGTTATATAGAGATGTCACAAATTAACTTATCCATATGTAGCGAATGTCTACATTTAGAGTATGAAGCAGAACATATGGTGGAGCGTCTCGTAAGCGGAGGATGAAAACTTGATCGTAAAACGTGGTGACGTTTTTTTTGCTGATTTATCACCAGTTATCGGGTCTGAGCAAGGTGGTACAAGACCCGTTCTGGTTATTCAAAATGACATAGGAAATCGTTTCAGCCCGACAGTAATTATTGCGGCCATTACTGCGCAAATTCAAAAGGCAAAACTACCAACTCATGTCGAAATAGATGCTAAGCAGTATGGTTTTGAAAGAGATTCAGTCATCTTGCTTGAACAATTGCGTACGATAGATAAATCACGATTGACTGATAAAATAACACAACTTGATGATCCCTTAATGGAAAAAGTAGAAGAAGCATTAGAAATTAGTTTGGGACTTTTGAAATTCTAACGGTATACATAAATGTTAAGCACTGAAGTGAATCTCACTTTGGTGCTTTTTTTTTATTTGGCGATTGTCATTGTTATTCTAATGAGAGGGTGGATACTGATTACATTAATGCAAGGAATTTAAAAAAACTAACGAAAAGGTTTAATGTTATCGTAATAGGGTAATATATGAGTAATTGAACTAGATTAGTAGATGGAAGGAGATTTTAATATGGATTTCAAATTAGAAACTGTAGACGCACAAAAAAGCATAGCTTATGTCAATGGAGAAATAGATGCTTTCACTGCACCAAAGCTTCGTGAGCAACTAAATAAAATTAAATTAACTGAGAGTATCCAGATTGAATGTGACTTTCATGATGTAGTATATATGGATAGTACAGGACTGGGTGTCATCGTTGCTTTTTATAAAAACGTAATTAGCGTCGGTGGAGATGTGAAATTAAGAGGGTTATCACCACGTTTATATCGCTTGTTTAATATTACTGGACTAAGTGACATTATGAATATTGAAGAAGAGGGGAAGGCGACTACTAACCATGAAGGAATTTGATTACTTTGAAATGAGAATACCAGCAAAGCCTCAATATGTAGGGGTTGTACGATTGACCATTTCAGGTTTAGCGAATCGAATTGGCTTTTCTTATGATGATATTGAAGATTTAAAAATTGCCACTAGTGAAGCGATTACTAATGCTATTCAACATGCTTATGAAGAAGATGATAACGGCGAAGTTGTAGTAGGATGTGCGTTATATAAAGAAAAAATTGAAATCATGGTAGCGGATTATGGTTATAGCTTTGATTTTAAGGAAGTGAAAAAAAGGGTAGGTCCTTATCATGAAGAAGAAGATGTTCAATTTATTCGAGAAGGTGGTTTAGGTCTTTATTTAATTGAAACTCTAATGGATGAGGTAAAAGTGCTTAATGACAATGGCGTTACTGTTTTAATGACAAAATATGTCGCCAGAGAGCAGGTGACTGACAATGTGGAAAAAATCACCCTCTAAATCAGCCTCAAAAGAACAAGTTATAGAATGGATTAATAGATATCAAGAAAATGAAGATGATGAAGCGCAAACCAATTTAGTTTTACAATATAAATACTTAGTTGAGTCGCTTGCAAGAAAGTATTCAAAAGGTGGTTCTTACCACGATGATATTGTTCAGGTAGGTATGCTTGGATTACTTGGAGCTATTAGAAGGTTTGATGTGTCTTTTGGTCGTAATTTTGAAGCTTTTGCAGTTCCTACAATCATCGGTGAGATAAAGCGTTTTTTACGTGATAAATCGTGGGATGTCCATGTGCCAAGGCGTATTAAAGAGCTTGGGCCACGTATCAAGTCCGCAGTAGAACAACTGACAATAGAATTCCAGCGTTCCCCGCGTGTAATTGAAATTGCGGAGTACTTGGGGGTTGAAGAAGAAGAAGTATTAGAAGAAATGGAGATGGGACGGGGGTATCAAGCATTGTCGATGGATTATACGATGGAATCCGATTCAGATGGTAGTTCTATGACCCTTTTCGATATTGTTGGTAATGAAGATGAGGGGTATGAAAAAACAAATCGACGTATGGTGGTGGCTGAAGTTATGGAGGTTTTAACAGAAAAAGAAAAGCATATCATCCAGCTTACATATTTGGATCAACTAAGTCAGAAAGAAGCAGGAGAAAGTCTGGGGATTTCTCAAATGCATGTTTCTAGATTACAGAGGAAAGCGATAAAAAAGCTACAAGAGGCTGTTGGTACTACCCATTGAAAAATTCAATTTAGATTAGAATAATGGTTTAATGATAGTAATAAATGCAAGTTTAGGTAATTTAAGTATCCCTATCTATGCCATACTCGAAGTAATAAAATGGCGCGGCGTTGGAAGACTGGACACCTTATTAAAGCGGTGATAGTTGGCGAGAGCCAAAATAACAATAGAAACTTTGATGTTAGGAGTCTGCTCTTTTGGAGTAGGCTTTTTATTTATTGTGAAAAAATAGAATTAAAGGTGATGCATAGCAACGTGGCAAAGGTTTTTAGACTTACCTATATGATAAGATAAATAGGATAGAGAAAGGTTGTGACTGAATGGACAACAAAAAAATGCAGCAATTAATTTCGAAAGAACTTAGCATCCGACCAAAACAAGTAGAATCGGTTATCGAATTGCTAGAAGGTTCAAATACGGTGCCGTTTATAGCGCGCTATCGTAAAGAAGCAACTGGTTCACTTGATGAAGTCCAAATTAAAGCAATCGAAGAACGTTATCATTATTTACAACAACTACAACAACGAAAAGAAGAAGTGTTTCGCCTTATCGATGAACAAGGTAAACTAACTGAAGAACTTAAAAGAGATATAGAGGCGGCAACCATTTTAAAACGAGTGGAAGACTTATATCGTCCCTATAAACAAAAACGTAGAACAAAAGCTACAATTGCTAAAGAAAAAGGGTTAGAGCCTTTAGCCGATGAATTGAAGAAATTTGCGTCAACTTCACTTGCTGAATTAGCTGCACCATATATCAACGAGAATGTGGAGTCAGTTGAGGAAGCGTTGCAAGGTGCTAGCGATATATTAGCAGAGCGTTTTGCAGATGACGCTGCTATTCGTGAGAAAATTCGTAAGTTATCATGGCAAAATGGCAAGATTCTTTCCGCAGTGAAAGATCAAAGTTTAGACGAAAAATCCGTTTATGAAATGTACTATGAATACGAAGAACCAATTAATAAAATTGTTCCTCACCGCATATTAGCTATTAATCGCGGTGAAAAAGAAGACATTTTGAAAATTAATATAGCTGTACCAGTAGAACGTGTTCATCAATTGATGTGCACAGAATGGATCCCGCGTACATCATCACCAGCAGCTAAACAAGTTGAATTAGCCATTGAAGATGCGTACAAACGACTAATTCAACCTTCAATTGAAAGAGAATTGCGTGGAGAGTTGACGGAAAAGGCGGAGGCTCAAGCGATTCATATTTTCTCTGAAAATTTACGGAATCTGTTATTACAACCGCCACTAAAAGATCGCTTTGTATTGGGACTAGACCCAGCATATCGAACGGGTTGTAAATTGGCTGTAGTGGATGACACGGGTAAAATGCTTGAAATCTCTGTTATCTATCCACATCCCCCAAAAACAGATCCTGTGCAAGCTAAAAAGGTATTCAAGGACATATTGCAAAGGTATCCGATATCTATTATCGCCATTGGTAATGGGACAGCTTCCCGTGAGTCAGAGCAGTTTGTAGCAGAATGTTTGAAAGAGTTAAATAGTGAAACTGCATTTGTTATTGTTAATGAAGCTGGAGCAAGTGTGTATTCCGCATCGGAAGTAGCGCGGGAAGAGTTTCCGGATTTGCAAGTTGAACAACGCAGTGCCGTTTCAATTGCGAGAAGATTACAAGATCCGCTGGCTGAGCTTGTGAAAATTGAACCAAAAGCAGTAGGTGTGGGGCAATATCAGCATGACGTATCTCAGAAGAAGCTTGCAGACTCTTTAACGTTCATCGTTGAAACAGCTGTTAACCAAGTTGGTGTAGATGTGAATACTGCATCATCTTCACTTTTACAATATGTATCGGGGTTATCAAAAACTGTTGCAGAAAACATTGTTAAAGTCCGTGGTGAAAACGGGAAATTTACAGCACGTACACAGTTGAAGAAAATTCCGCGTCTGGGGGCTAAAACGTATGAACAAGCAATCGGTTTCTTACGAATTTCCGAAGCGAAAAACCCATTGGATGCAACGGGTATTCACCCAGAGAGTTATGACCTTGCAAACAAACTACTCGAAGTAGCTTCTATTAAGAAGGAACAACTAGGTACAGCGGAGGCTGAACAAGCGCTAGCTAACTTAGATATTTCAACTTTAAGCTCGCAGTGGGGTGTAGGAGAAGTAACGTTGAAAGATATCATTGATACATTGATGAAACCATCACGTGATCCACGCGATGCCTTCCCGCAACCATTATTGAAGAAAGATATTTTGAAAATGGAAGATTTGCAACCAGGAATGGAGATGCAAGGTACAGTACGCAACGTAGTGGATTTCGGTGCATTTGTCGATATTGGTGTTAAACAAGATGGTCTTGTCCATATTTCTAAATTAAAAAATGGCTATGTAAAACATCCTTTAGATGTAGTAGCTCTTGGTGACATTGTAACAGTATGGGTAGAAAAGATTGAGAAAGATAAAGGGAGAATTGCATTAACGATGCTTCCCCCGGCGAAACAAATCGATTAAAATAGCAGAAAATAAACCTCGCATTAATGCGAGGTTTATTTTATAGAAGAAAGGGAAGGATAATATGACAGATGAGGAACTACAAAACTTTGTAATAGAAATCTCCATAAACGTATTCCATAAGCCTTTTAGACATCAAGCCTATTTTAATAAGCGTTTACGTTCTACTGGTGGTAGATACTTATTACAATCACATAATATAGAGATTAATCCAAAATCCTTTGAAAAGTTCGGTATACAGGAAGTAGAAGGAATTATTCGTCATGAGCTATGTCATTATCATCTTCATATAGAAGGAAAGGGGTATAAACATCGTGATGCAGATTTTCGCTTTCTATTAAAGAACACGAATGCTCCTAGATACTGTTCAAATTTAGCAGAGATAAAGGGAAGAAGCTCTAATAAAAGTTATACCTATATATGTATAAAATGCGGTACAAACTATGTTAGAAAAAAAAGAATGAACCCTTCTAAATACCGCTGTAGCAAATGTTCAGGGCACATCAAGCAAAATGGTTGAAAGTTTTTTTAGAAAAACTCTTGACCTTTTCTGAATACCTGTCTATAATAATAAAAGTCGACAAGGTGATGACGACAAAATGTAACAAAATGCAACATGTTTTCCGAAGTAGCTCAGTGGTAGAGCATCCGGCTGTTAACCGGACGGTCGTAGGTTCGAGTCCTACCTTCGGAGCCATATGGCCCCTTGGTCAAGCGGTTAAGACACCGCCCTTTCACGGCGGTAACACGGGTTCGAATCCCGTAGGGGTCACCAATTTTCATATGGTCCGGTAGTTCAGTTGGTTAGAATGCCTGCCTGTCACGCAGGAGGTCGCGGGTTCGAGTCCCGTCCGGACCGCCATTTACTTTTTGGGGTATAGCCAAGCGGTAAGGCAACGGATTTTGATTCCGTCATGCCCTGGTTCGAATCCAGGTACCCCAGCCATTTACATTCTTTTAGCTACGAGTCATTAGCTCAGTTGGTAGAGCATCTGACTTTTAATCAGAGGGTCGCAGGTTCGAATCCTGCATGACTCACCATTTTAACTTGACATTATGTTTTAAGGTGATATAATATAACCTACATGTTTCAATTAAAATGCGGCCGTGGCGGAATGGCAGACGCGCTAGGTTGAGGGCCTAGTCGAGGTTTACTCGGTGGAGGTTCAAGTCCTCTCGACCGCACCAAAAAACTTACAATATATAATATACGATATGCGCCCGTAGCTCAATTGGATAGAGCGTCTGACTACGGATCAGAAGGTTGTGGATTCGACTTCTGCCGGGCGCGCCATATTTTTTAAAGATTATAATTTCAATGCGGGTGTAGTTTAGTGGTAAAACCACAGCCTTCCAAGCTGTTGTCGAGAGTTCGATTCTCTTCACCCGCTCCAATATAATTTATGAACCTTGAAAACTGAACATGCAAGACGTTAATCAATAAATGTTTTTGAACATCAACTCTGTTGGTGGATCAAAACAAAAAATAGATATCATC
>NZ_JBNNUK010000040.1:0-6934 GCF_050279675.1 Viridibacillus sp. NPDC093762
TGCAAAACACATAAGATTGAATTTGAAAAAACTAAAAAGAAAAATTATTTTTATAAAATAATAATCGAAAATCAAAAGCAATTTAGCATTATGTTTCCATATGTATATGGTAATGGAAGTATGAATAATTTGGCTTTATGGTCGTTAAAAAGGGACGTTTTTAGTTTTGGGAAAGGGGAAGTTAAAACCCTTTTTGGTATTAAAAAAAATCACACCACAATAGTTACTCTACTTGAAAGTGATTGTGTATTTTGGGTTGTTTTTGATGGGGATAGTGTTGTTGCAATAACAAATGATAGGCAATTTTCAACAATTGAAAATATCTCATACTAAAACCGATTTTATTATCACTGAATATGCAGGTTAGAAATCTCTTATTAAGCTAGCGGGATACTTTCTGAAATAAGTAGGGACGCTTTTTTACTAAAGGGGAGTTTAGTCGAATAAGGGTTGTAACATTCTTCCATATGATTCGTCTTAATGACTAGTAGGTAAGGCGTGATGTTCTTTTTATTAAGTTATTGAACTAACGGCGTAGGTTTATGAAAGATAGCCACTTTAATTAATTTCATTAGAAACACCGTAATCTATATTGAAATGAAAAGTTATTTACGACGTTTTCATGGTCTTCCGTTTGAATCCGAATTCTTTGTAACAGATACCAATGAGATTGAACTTTGGTTTGCACTACTTTTATTAGTATGTTTTTGGTGATATATTTTGGGCATCTGTCGACCATACATGCAATTTTTATTGTTTATATAGATTAAATAATTCGGTTTTCCCATCCCATTTTACCGTCACTTTAACAACTTCGATTTTGGAATATATATTTATATTCCCACCAAGTCCTTTGGTAGAAAGAGTACCTTTTTCTCCAACGGGGGAACCGTTTGAAGAAGTACCTGCTAATAGACTAAACATTGCAAGTCCACCTGCACTTGTTTCATATGTGCATGAAACTTGTCCTACAGAATCAACATCTTTCCCTTTATATTTTAAATTTCCTTCAGTGGTTATTCCTCCCTCTAACAAATCAGTTGAAAAAGAAGCCACCCAATTTTCACTTTCACCATTGAAACTTTCACCATTGAAACTAACAACTTTGGTAGGCTTTAATTCTTGAGCAGAAACGGGTAAGCCCATAATGAATATAGAACATAAAAGTAAAAAAATGGTGCATTAAATTTTTTCACATTTTTCCCTCCTTGTAATTATAAATTGATTCTTAATATAACCATAATCCCGATTTTATCTCAGAGATGAAGAAACCAACTTTCATTTCGCTATTTTACTTAAAATGGTTTTATGTAAAAAGGTGGAGAATTATGTGTATCAGACCGTACTGTCGCTTTAAGAAATAGTTATTGGGGAACTTAGTATAAATCAGAAACTATGATAAAACATTCTTTTCGACATACCCATCGAGCAATAACGAAGCAAAGCATTGTGCAACTACGGCTTGTTTCCTTTCAAGTTCAAAAGGTACCGCTCCATAACTATGTGCAGCTGCATTTCTAAGTTCAAATAGTTTATTGTATAAATCCATATATGTAGTTTCACCTTTTGTGAATTTATCATCTGGATTTATACTAATTTGGTTAAGCCATTTTTGTTTATGCTCAAATAGAAGGTTTCTATTTTCTCTTTTAGGCGGTTTTCCTATTAACGCTCTCTTTTTGATTTTTTAGCTTTTCTATTCAGCCCTCCAATTAAATGTTTTGAAAGATTCAAAGCATGCTTTTCGTTGGCTTATCTAGAAGTTTCTTGAAATTTAATATTAACCATAGATATGAAAAAGTTTAACAGTGCTTATTCAACTAATGGGGGCTTTAGTGAAAAAAGGAGGATAAAAATAATCAATTCTTAATCATAAAATAAATATATGAATTTGCCACTTTTGTTGAAGATTTGTAATGGTTGATTTTTATGATGGCAGTATACTATATGATTTTAAAAATGGTGAATTCTACAAGAGGGAGTTAAGTCAGTGGAAGAGTGATACACGATCACCCAATTGGGTCAAAATTAAAAATTGGAGATACGTAAGTGTCATACTTACAAAATATAATAAGGAAAATGTTTTTTTCATGGAGCAGTCTATAAAAACAATGTCCTTATAGAAATTGTATCTTTCCGTCACGGGCTCAGTGAAGAAGAGTTTAATACTCTAGTAACGTTCTTTATTAAGAATGGAAAGAAAATAACTGAAGATATTTTAAGCATTGATGCAAGTATTTGTGTAGAGGTGGCTTGTATTGATTTTGCCTTTGGAAAATTGAGAGAACCTCGATTCCATAAGTTCAACTTTGATAAACAACCGGAGGATTGCACCTGGCAGAACATGCAACGACAATTAAAGCCGCTTCCTCACACATTAGAGGTGACACATCCAGATAATCCAATTTGGCCAGCAAGTAACATACAGAAGGATGATTACTTATTATATCTACAACATGTAGCGCCATATATGCTGCCATTTCTAAGAGATCGTTTACTTACAGTTATCCGTGACGCATTTTTTCCGAGTTTGTATGTAAGTTTTTATGTGAGCAAGAGCCCCGATGGTTTACCACTGAACGATTAAAGAAGAATCGGAATAACAGATTATATCTCGACTATGTTCAGCATAAAGCGGGTAATACGTTAGCCGCTCCTTACTCTCCTAGAGGGAATGAAAAGGATTAATCTCAACACCGCTAAATTGGGAAGAAGTCAACGATTCGTTAACACCAACAACATTTACAATTCCGGCTGTTATAGACCGTATTCAGAAGCAGGGTAATCCATTTCATAGCTTCATTCGGACAGAGAATTCGCAACAATTTGCAAATGTCCTAAGTCAATTAAAGAATGAGTAAGTTCGTAGCAATTAAAATAGGGGAGTGGATCGTTAATGTGTGTAAGCAGAATTATTCTGCAATACATGAAAAGCTACTAAACAATTGATATATCGTCTTTAGCGTTATAAAGGTCTTACTGTTAGTTTCTTTAACGTTTATTTAGGTACATTTACTGCAGAACCAAATAGAAATACCCCAACTATCTAACTGCCATAATCCCGCTTCGCGTCTATAAAACTCCTCTCCCCTGATTATGTATGCATAAGATTCGTTTATATTCGTTTCATAGGTGTTCAATGAAATAATTGAATAATGTTTCATTACAAATAAAGTTTAAATAAAATAGAGATTTTGGTTATATTAATAACCAATTAATAATTAAGAGGAGGAAGCTTTGTGAAAAAATATAAAACGTTTGTTTCATTTTTATGCTTTTTTTTCATTAATTTTGGGCTTATCTGTTTCCGCCCAAGAAATAAATTCGTCCAAAGTTAGTTACCATGGTGAAAGTGAAAATTGGATGGGTGATTTTACAATTGATATTTCGAAGGAGGGAGTAACAAAAATAGGGAATATAAAGTATAAAGGGGAAGATGTTGATTCTGTAGGACAAGCTTCATGTACGTATGATACAATCTTTGGTGGACAATCAATTAAAAGTCAATTAGCAGGTATGGATTCACCTATAGAAGAAAGAGGTACTCTTTTAAGTAAAGCAGTTGTAGGGAATAATAATAATGTTTATTCCAAAGTGAAATTTATTAAAGTGACAGTGAAATGGGATGGGAAAACCGAATCATTTAATTTGTACAAATAAAAAATTGCATGTATTGTCGACAGATGCAAAAATTCACCACCAAATAAGACCATTCTCTATTATTGGAGAAATGGTCTTATTTTTTTAGAAAAAAGAATCAATTCGGTAAAAAATGATAATTAATTTCCAAAAAAAGAAGGATCCCCTAATAAAAAACAAAAAACACATATATTTATTTATAATATTTTAAAAATTAAAAAAGATAAAGGAGAATATTAATTTATGGGGAATTAGTAGATTAACACTACAAATTAATTAAAGGGAGGGTGATTAATATTGAATAACATCAAAAGAGTATTTTGGGTACTAGTTACCCTTTCAATAGTATTTAGCCTTTTTTATGTAGAAAATAAAAATGAAAAAAAAGAATCCTCTGTTGTAGGTATTGAATTATCTCTTAAAGAAGCTATTAAACTTGGATTAGATAGAGCTAAAAAATGGAATGTAAATGCATATGTGGCTTTTATAACCAGCGTTGATGAAGATATGGGAGGAACAATGGGAGGAACAGGGAAACGATATAATTGGACTATGAGCTTTGAGGATTCAAGTACTGATCAACAATTAATTGTAATGATTTCAAAAGGAAAAATAATTGAATCTTATGAGGGGAGGGGACCTAGTTTTGGAGAGATAAAATTAGATGATATTAAATTTGACAGTCCTGATTTATTGAAAATAGCAAAGGAAAAATATGATTTACAAAAAGGGAGGGATTGGGCTACAGGATACCATTTTACAATAGATGGCGAAAAAGGGAAACCAACTGTATCCATTTTAGGAAATGATAGGGATAGTCTTTTTACACGAATAACTTTCGATGCTAAAAACGGTGAAATAGTGCGTGCTAGCCACAAAGTGCCCGTAGGAGGAGGTTTGATTAAAGCACGTTTGGGATCCGGCGAATCTGTGACATCAAAAAAAGGAATGGCTATTAAAGGGATATCGGCTAATTATAAACAAGTAGCTATTTGGGGTGATTTAAAGCCAAGGGTATTTAATTTTTCAGTACAACCTTTTTTGGGGTATAGCCAAAATGGAGGGGAAATTTGGAGAGACATAAATATGAATAAAGACATACTAAATGCATGGGTTAATTTAGATAATGAGTTATATGCTGCGACAGAATTAGGAATCTGGCGTATTGAGACCTCTGATAATAAAATGAATAGAATTTTAACAACAGAAAATAAGGTTGAGAAAATTAACTACTCAACAAATAATAATATTGTCATGTTATCTAACAATTATATTTACAAAACAGTGGATAATGGTGAAAATTGGAATGCAATTATTCAACCCGGAACTGAGGAAATTATTTCATTGCAAATTACTGATGGGGGGACAGTAATTCTATTAACAAATAGTGGGGAAATTTTTCAGGGAAATGGTGATGAATGGATTAATTTTAAGTTGAGCCAAGGCATAAAAACACCATCATATATGGAACTAATGGGAAATAATTTGTTCCTTCTTTCAGATTATACATTGTGGGTTCAGAATCTTAACGAAGGCGGATGGAATAAAGTACAAACAAAGTATGAATTTAACACTTTAATTAAAAAGGGAAACAACTTATTTGGGATTTCTGAAGATGGAGTAGTTTATTTAATTAAACTAGGAGGTTATGCTAATGAGTGGAAAGTGGAAAGGTTGTTTGAAGTAAAAGAAGGAATTATAGCAGATTTAGAACTCACACAAGATGATCTATTTATAGCCACAATACCAGATTACCATTGGGAATCTATGAATTAAATATGAATTGTTTTTTAATTTAATGTTAAGAAATAATAAAACGTTCTACAAAAAAATTGAAATAATTGGAGGAATTGAATGTGAAAAAGAAAATGGGCATATTTCTTATTGTAAGTTTAGTATTTTGTTTCGCACCACTATTTGCATTTGCGGCAGATGTTAATACTACTACAGATATTGACGCTACTATTGAACCATTCACAGCTAGTTATTTTGAAATGGCTGATCAAAATGTAACTGGTTATACAGCGAGTAAATATAAGGCTGATGGATCACTTAGATATACGGCTAATAATGTACTTCCAGGGCCAGGTATCGTAGCAATGAAGAAAAAAACAATAGATAGTGAAGTCCCATATGGATCGATAGTTAAAGCACCCAAATATATAACAAATTATGATGGTTCTAGTCTTGACTCTTATTTTGTTCAAGATACAGGGGTTGGATCTGGTGTAACAGATTTTGCTATAGATATTTGGTGGGGTTTTTGCCGTACAACTGCTTACAATAATTCCGAAACGAGATTAGGTTGTTCTAGTAACGATGCTTCATATCAAAGTGCACTCGCATGGGGTGCACCAAAAATGAAACTTGGATTTTATATTAAATAATTGGACGAAAGTATGATTCTACTACAGGAATTATACAATTCAGAATGATTTGATTGTTGCAGTGAAAATAATCACTTCTTGAACTAACGTGGTATTTAGTTAAACAAGACCATCTTTCGATGGTCTATTTTTATGTCCAAAACATCTATTAGATATCCACATTCCATGTGGAGAAAACAATTCCGAAAAAACGGCAACCGTTAATCGTTAGAGCAAGAGGGAAGTACTATCATATTAAATAACGGAAAAAGAACTGAAAGATAAGATACTCACTAATTTTACTTGAAAAATGATTTTTCTGCTAAAAAGACAGGTTTTGTCATGAAGTTCTTGTCCATATACAATTAAGTTGTATATGGACAAGGGTGTGCAATTAAGGTCTAAGTTCAAAATATTTCATTGTTCACAAAATACCAATTTAACGAATAATGGAATAAGTGTAAATAAAAAAGAAAGACAAATTTACATACTTCGATTTAATCTAACCTCGTCATTAGGAATCTTATACACTCCAATATTCATGTTAGAATAGTAAAATCAGGTAAATAAATTTACTTTATAGGAGTTGAGTGGTTATGGCAATAAAGTACTTTCTTAATAAACGTATTCCGCCTTATAAAATATATACGTATGTTAATCAAAAACCAACTGTGAACGCCATTAGCGCTGTGCAAGATCATTCGAATCGTATACAAGGAGTTATGGGGCTAGCTGGCAAGCATATGGCAGCTGTGAGCATGGCTCAGGATAATTGGAAGCATGCACAAGGAGTTATGGGGTTAGCTGGCAAGCATATGGCAGCTGTGAGCGTTGCTCAGGATAATTGGAAGCATGCACAAGGAGTTATGGGGTTAGCTGGCAAGCATATGGCAGCTGTGAGCGTTGCTCAGGATAATTGGAAGCATGCA
>NZ_JBNNUK010000040.1:7033-7276 GCF_050279675.1 Viridibacillus sp. NPDC093762
ACAAGGAGTTATGGGGTTAGCTGGCAAGCATATGAACGCCATGCGTGCTATACAAGAGCATTGGAGTATATCACTTAAAAATATACTGTCAGATTTAGATGAAAAATATAAATATCGTAGCAAACAATATAAATTTCAGACTAAAGCTCATGAACAACAATGGTATCTCGATGAAGAATTAGTAGACCATTTATTAGAAAATCAAGTTACAGTTTTTGATGAGGATAAAGTGATTGAATATAT
>NZ_JBNNUK010000041.1:0-6834 GCF_050279675.1 Viridibacillus sp. NPDC093762
TGAACCGCTTGAATACGTTGTTCAACTCGTACTTTTGCCATAAAAAAACCCCCGTAAAAGTTAGAATGGTGTCTAACTTTTACGGGGCAGTTCACTATATTGCAAACCTGCTTTTTATTATCTTAACCTTCTAATTTTACCAAATAATCAATGATTCCCATAGCAGAAACTGCCGTATCTAGCGGTATCACTTTGAAAACGGGGTGACTGAGTAATAAACCTTGTTGTAACACATAATCATTTACAACTGCATTCAAACGTTTTTCTAAATCTCGTGATCTCGCATAAAACTCCTCTTTTGCCGCCATTGCTTTTTTACCTTCTTCTAAGAATATTGGTAACCAGAAGCGAACTTGTTTATATGCCATATTTGGCTCGTAGTAAACACTATAATGCCCAAAGTATAGCTGACTTGGCGCAAGCTTTTCATATAATTGAATTGACTGTTCCATCGCATCGGGGTCGAATTGATTTGGTGACGTAGAAGGAAGGATTAAGTCGAAGTCTTCTTCCAAAAGTTCCGGATAATATACGCCAGTCGTATCTCCAACAAAAATCCCATTGCTCTTACTATCATGGATAGAGATATGGTGATTCGCATGACCTTTTGTATGATAGAAAGTCAAAGATGTTTCACCGAGTACAAGTTGATCCCCATCTTCAACGGTTCTCATTCTTGCTTCTTCAATAGGTAAAATAGGGTCAAATAGAGTATTAAATTGATCCCCATAAACAGACTGTGCACTGGCGATGAGGCGACTTGGATCTACTAAATGACGTGCTCCTTTTGGATGCACAATTAGTTCTGCATTTTTGCATTTCTCCATAAATAACCCAGCACCACCTGCATGGTCTAAATGGATATGTGTCAATATTAAATAGTCTACATCTTCAGGAGCCACGCCCAGCGCCTGAAGTCCTTGCATGATATAAGGTACAGAAGGACTTGCAGATGTTTCGATTAATGCAATTTTTTTATCCTTTAACAAATAAGAACTCGTCCGATTTGGTCGTCCTAAATCATACGTATCGATGCAAAATAATCCTTCGCTAATCTGTTCAATCTTTTCCATCAGACTCGCCTCCAATATATGTAGTTTATATTAAGTGTAAATAGATTGAGAGAAAATGTAAAAGGAAAAGATTGACGCTAAAGAATTAGGGGAGTTATAGGTACATTTAAATTGCCTACTAAGACGTAGGCATACATGTAAATTACATTAGGGTGAGATTGAGTAAAAGTCTTTAAGCAATTAATGTAATAATAACAACAATCAAAAAAGCCCATGGAAAATTACGATTTCCATGGGCCCTAATATCACAACTTAAATTGCTGAATTTCTTTTTGAAGAGATACCGATTTTGCATTTAAATCTTGAGCAATGCTATGGACTTCCTGCATTGAAGCTACTTGCTCTTCAATTGAGCTAGATACTGCCTCAATTTGAACTGAAATACCATCTGAATGGTTTGCGATTTCTGATATAGAAGCGGCAACTTCTTCAGCGCTCGCGGAAATTTCTTCGGAAGCGGCTGATATGTCCTCGATTTGGGAAGTCATTGATCTTACAGCTCCAGTGATTGAGTGGAATGAAACATCAGCTTGCTCAATGATCTTGACGCCTTCTTCAACGGTCATCAACCCTTGTGAGACACCATTTTCAACATTTTTTGTATCCCGTTGAATAGTGGCAGTTAAGGTAACTATTTTGTTGGCTGATAATTTCGATTCCTCTGCCAGTTTTCGAACCTCATCTGCTACAACAGCAAAGCCTTTACCATGTTCTCCTGCACGTGCAGCTTCGATCGCTGCATTTAAAGCTAGTAAATTCGTTTGTTCAGTTATTCCTGTTATTACTTTTGTAATATCTTCAATTTCCGCAGTCTGTAATCCGAGTTGTTTTGTTAATTCTGTTACTAGTACAGTTGCATCGTAAATATTTTGCATTTGTTCTTTAGCATCAATCAGTTTATTCTGACCTTCTTCTGCAATAGTCAGTGTATCAATTGCGGTTGTGTGCAAAGTTTGCGTAGATTCAGTAATACGCTGAACTCCAGAAGCTGTTTCGTCCATAGCAACAACACTTTCTTTAGCAGCAGCAGATGACATTGAAGCATTTATAGAAGTTGTTTCTATACTAGTCGAAACATTTTCTGAACTTTGTGATACTTCTTCTGTACTGGCAGATAATTCAGCTGCTGAAGTGGATAAATGTTCTGCACTATTATTCGTTGCTAGGATTAGATGACGTAAGTTCTGTTTCATCTCGTTAAACGAATCAGCTAGTTCACGAAGTTCATCTCTCGTACGAATTGTGATCTCAGGTTGTGATAAATCGCCTTTTGCTATTAGCTTAACCCCTTCATTTAACTTACGAACAGGGGTAGAAATCATTCGTGTAATAATGATACAGATGACTGTGGCAGCAACTAGATTTACTATGAAATTAATAATTGCAGAAAGCGTTGCATAACTTGTTTTATCCATTGCATCAAGTTGAATTTTCTCTAATTGTTCATTTTGATATGTAAGCATATCTTCAACATTACTTAAAATTTTGTCATTTATAGGCTGTATTTTTTCATTCATCAATTGGGTTGCTTTAGTGGCATTACCGGTTTGATGTAGATAAATAGTTTCTTTTGTATAACGATCGAACTCTTGTTTAGTAGCGATTGAATCTGCAACTAATTCCTTCATCGTATCAGATCGGACCATTGTTTCAAGTTCGGCTAATTTTTCATCAAAAATGGCTTGATGATCTCGTAATGAATCCAATGATTTACTATGTTTTTGCAATAAATATCCACGTAAATAAGACCCTTGTAGAGCCATTTCATATTGAATATCATCCACTAATCTAATTTGAACAAATCGTCTATCTACCAATTCATCCAAACTTTGATTAATTTCACGAGTATGTTTGACTGTAAAAATAGAGGAGATCCCTATCAAGATAACCATCAAAGTAAATCCTAAAAATATTTTTTTTCCTATCTTCAATAATATCACTACTTTCTAATTGTATTTAGTGAAAACAATTGACTATAATACTTTTAACTTATATCCCTTTACATATTATAAGGAATATTGATATAAATTTCACCTAATTTATTTCGGATTATGAATCTTTTTACCCGAACTATTGTAACTACTTACAAGAATTATGCCTATTATTGCTAGGATAAGGTAATCTTATATCGCTGAAATGAATGGTGAAGTAGTGAAGTAGTGAGTATCGGTACCATGGTCATATTTAGAAGACGACCATATTTAGAGAATCTTTAAGGAATTGAAGATTATATTTTGAATATGTATACTGTGTCTGAACATCGTGGAAATGGATTTGGAAGAAGAATTCTTGAAAATATTACTGAAGAAAGTAAGTTCACTGGGGTTAAAAGGATATGGCTGCATGCTTCATAAGACGGCAAATATCTATATGAGAAAATGGGATTTACAATGAAAAATAATGAGATGGCAGGCCTTAATAATGACTTCAAAATTACTGCTTTGGTTATATGCCAAGATTGCCATAAACGTATTAATAAAAATGCACCCTTCATAAATTATGAGGGACTAAATTATTGTGGGCCATGTTTTTATGGGAATTCAGAGAAAATAGAACCTTTTAAGGTTATAAACATTCTGATTGATAATAAGTGAAATTGGAAGTAGCGTAGAGATATAGCTGTAGCTTTATAAAAAAGATTGATTAAAACCATCTCCTCTCTATAGATTTCTAGAGGTGAGATGATTTTTTGTTGGATATTTCTGTTACTATCACTGTAAAGATTGTGAAAAAATGTACTTAAACTAACGGGGCAGTTTACTTCAAGAAGGAGTTATACCCTATTTCGTAGAAGTAATAGTTAATGGTATATAAAGGAAGTGGAATCAAAATTGTTTAATGTAAATAAAAAGATTTACTGGTCACTAACAATACCTTTCGTAATTTCATTATTTATTTTACTTTATGTAATACCTGCTAACCAAAGAGCTTTCATAGTAGCTTTACCAATTCCATTTTGGATAATATACTTTATTCTTAATAAAATTTATCCTGAAAAAAATAAGTAATTCAAAACTAACGGGTGCTTTACTTGAAGATCATTGAGTTCTATATGCAACTCTTTTTTCTTTATTGAACTAACGGCGCAGTTTAGTGGAATAAGAATCTGTTAAAATAACTTGTATTTTGATCAAAGCAATTAAATGAAGAGAGATGATTTGAGTGTATGCATTTGAACTTAAAGGCAAACAAGGATTTATAAGAATTGAGTTAAAGGAAATAATATCAAAATTGATGAGAGGTTTTGGTTATGTATTTTAAATTGTTTAAAATACATCTTGCTATTATAATTGCTTTTTTGCTCCTTTTGTTAACGGGCTGCGAAATCCCCAAAAAATTTGTAGAAGAGAATGTTAAAAATCATTTGGAAAACTACGGAATAAAGAACTACAACATACTAAGTGCTAAAAATGATGGTGAGCGTGGTGAAAGTAAGTATGGTTATGTAGAAATCTATAAACCTTATCATGTAAATCTCACATTAGCCTTTAATCAAGAAACAAATCAATTTATTCCTGACGAAAGTGACGATGTTTATTTACAACTATTTAAAGAAGCATATATTCAACAACATCCTGAAACTATCAAGGCGTCCAATCAGATTATCGAAAAATATCATTTAATGGATAAACCTTCAAAAAATTATTATCTTGATTTTAATATTGAAAAAGATCAAAAAAAAAGGCTAATTGATGACCTTAGAAAGAAAGAAAAAATAGACACCAATTCATTATTACCATCACTAACAAGTGATGAAAATGAATCGTTGTATCCTTTGAACAATGAGTCAGTTATTAATTTTCATTATAAGTTTAATGTTTACGAAAATAAAAATACAATCCCGAAAGCCAGTGATATTTTAAACGATTTTAAAGAAAGTAAAGTGTTGTGTGAAGGGAAGTATTTTTTAAATGTACAGGTGGTATCTTACGAACAAAATTCAGTGACTTATTTAGATGAAGATTATCCTGAAAACAATATTCTTTTTGTAGTTGGAAAGGATGGAGAATTTAGAGATATAAGGACATTAAAACGTACCGGATGGCTTAAGTATACCGTAGTTCCATTCCCCTAGTAATTGATGTAATAAAGTAGGTAAGAAGATTTTTATAGCTACAACACCTCTATTTAGTAACACAGTATTTTAAATTTTAGTTGTAGTACAAAGTTTAGTTTTTATGTTTCAATCTAAAAAGATAGTCCGATATTTTTTTAGGAAGGATTTTGAAATATTACACTTAAAGAAGCGGGTGCTTTAGTAGAAGATCTATGAGCTGTTCAGACAGCTCTTTTTTCTTTATTGAACTAACGGGGCAGGTTAGTTGAATAAAGAATTCGATTTTCATAACCAAAAATATAGTTCAAAATGATGTGATTTAAATGGAGGTAGAAAAAATGTTAAAAATATTAAGAATTATCTCGTTAGTTATTGCTTTTGCATTAGCAAGTTATAGTCTTATTACTAAAAACTTTGAGTTTATGCCATATATGCTGTTGTTCTTAGGTGTGTCTGGTTTAGTTACGGGGTTTTTGGAACTAAAAGCAAAACGGAAAACAAGTGCAATAATTTCTATCCTTGCTGCAGCATTTGGATTTTTTGTCGCCATTTATACTTTTTAAGCTAATGGGTGCTTTACTTCAATAAGTAACTGTTTCTTGTGGTAAAATAAGGATAACTTTATTTAGAAAGGATTGATTAATATGAGACAGGTAACAAAGGTGATTGAAAAGTAGACATATTTTTCTTTTCAATCTCAATGAAACTAAAACAATTGAAAAGAGGATAAATGATGTATTCAGACAAAGAATTGACGATTCGACCAATAGTAGAAGAAGATTTATTTCGCTTATGGGAGCTCATTTATAAAGATGAAAAACCAGAATGGAAAAAATGGGATGCCCCGTATTTTCCCCATCACCCCAAATCATATGAAGATTTTATGTTATCAAAAGATGAATGGATTGGTGATGAAAGCTATTGGGTGATTGAAGTGAGTGGAATTGTCCGAGGTATTATCTCTTATTATTGGGAGCATGAGCCGTCTAAATGGCTTGAAATGGGAATAATATTACATGAAGCAGGCTCATGGGGAAATGGCATTGGTACACGTGCATTAAAATTATGGATAATCCATCTATTTTCAACTATACCTTTAGTTCGTGTAGGCTTTACAACTTGGTCTGGGAACGAAAGAATGATTCGTGTTGGTGAAAAACTAGGTATGCAAATCGAAGCACGTATTCGTAAAGTTCGATATCACGAAGGTGTTTATTACGATTCAATTCGTATGGGTATTTTAAGAGAAGAATGGGAAAATAATGCATTACATATGGAATACATTGAAAGATAAATAAACGTTCCCAAATCAAAGTTTGGAAACAAACTTAAAAGCCACAAATGTTGTGAAATCAACGTTCGTGGCTTTTCTTATGAACATTGTTTATGCACTTTTGTTAAAAGTCAGTCATAGCAAAGGTTTTGAACCATATGAAGTAATGTTGCACCATCGTCTTTGATGAATAAAAACGTGTATAAAAATTGAAGTCCTATCGTTGTAAATCCGCATAAATCTGACTAGACCCCTAATTGTACTAACGGGTGCTTTACTTGAAGATCATTGAGTTGCATAGGCAGCTCTTTTTTCTTATTGAACTAACGGGGCAGTTTAGTTGAAGAAGGTATGTATAATATTGATTAAAGGAAAGTAATAAAAGATAAGTTTGGAGAGGATTTTTTTACTATGTCGTATCCATATAATCA
>NZ_JBNNUK010000042.1:0-6701 GCF_050279675.1 Viridibacillus sp. NPDC093762
CATCGACAAAGCATGCGTAATGAACGCGCTTCGCGATGTCTATACCAACGACGAGTGTATTATCAGTTACTTGATTAATTTTGTAATTCATTTTAGAATGCATTTAGGAGTCCTCCTTGTATATGATGGGTCAATGGTCGTTGACACTCAGCATCATACTAGAGGACTCTTTTTCTTTCAAGACCCTGAACATCTTTCAAACAGGAATGCTGCCCCTTTAGTTCAATAAGAAAAAAGCTTCACTCCTTCTTGAAGTAAAGCCCCCGTTAGCTCAATAAGGTTTCTCTAAATTAAAGTCCCATTGTTCTAAAGTTAAATAGCATTTATCAGGGACCGACTTAGCAATCTTCATAAACCTTTCCGAGCAAAGTAAAACCCAGGTGCTTTGTATTACAAATAAATCCCCTGGAGGAAGATTTTTTACTATGTGAATTCCTTTTTTATCATTCCAGCCTTTCGCATTACATTGATTACACTTAATAACAGGACCAGGACCCTTTTCACTGTTTAATTCAATTTCATAGTTTGGTTTTATCCGAAAGTAAGGTTCTGTAAAACCTCTTCTTCCATAGCTTACGACAGCCTCTTCTATAGAAAATCCGTGTAAATTATTATCCCTAAGATACTGAATGGCTTCCTTTGAACCAATAATTCCTCCAAGTGGTTCTATTAATCCGAAATTTTTATTAAATGTAGGTAAATAGGCTCCTAAGACACTTATATCAGTTTTATGTCTTCCGCATTTAGTACATTCTTCTGAACTTCTATAAATGGTATTACTATCATATATGGAAGGTGTATTTCTATTAGAGATTTTAAACAATTTGTCCATCAATATTCCCCTTTAACTATCTTACATAAAAAAGTTTACGCTATCTAACATTTAAAACCCTTCTTCCACTAAACTGCCCCGTTAGTTCAATAACGAAAAAAAGAGCTGCAAACGCAACTCAATGATCTTCAAGTAAAGCACCCCGTTAGTTTAATAAGAATTTTTTTCCTTCAAGAAATGCTACGTAAACATTTCTTCCTCTTCCAATTCAATAATCAAATCATAGGTATCATCATCATTTGTCTTATATATCTTCGTCCCTACCGGTAATTGAGTAGTTGCACCATCTTTAAACAAACACTTATTACTGGTTTGTCTAGTGATTCCGCCGAGTTCTAAGAAGACGAACGATCAATAATTGTACCAACTCTATAATAGATTATTTTTTCGTAAATTGCTTCTTATAATTATCTGTTAAAGGTATCAATTCACCATCTTCAATAACATAGATTTCATCACATAACTCTTCAATATCAGCAAAATGGTGACTTGTCAGTAATATGGTCTTCTGCTGTTGTTTTAAGTTTTTAATAATCTCTTTTACATCTTGGTATATTTTATAATCAAGTGCGTTGAAAGGTTCATCTAAAATCAAAATATCTTGATTTTCCATAATTGCCTGTGCAATTCCTAGCTTTTGTTTCATGCCCAAGGAGTAATCCTTTACTTTTGTTTTATTCTTGGGGTTCAAGCCAACTAATTGCATCGCTTCTTCAATCTGCTTATTGGTAATACGATTATTAATGGCTGCTAAAAATTGTAGATTTTTAAAGCCACTAAAAATTTCGATGTAGCCAGGCTCATTGATAAAGACACCTACACTTTCCGGGAAATCAATTTGCTCTCCTAAAACTTGCTGTCGTATTTTTACTTGCCCTCTTGTTGGCACCTCAAATCCACAAATCAATTTAAATAAAACTGATTTACCACTTCCATTACCACCAACAATTCCCACAGTTTGACCTTGTGCAATATTTAACTGAATATCTTTTAATACTTCGTGACCTGAAAATTCCTTTGATATATTTTGTAATTCAATTACCCATGTCATTCATTTCACCCTCGTTCAAAATATTTATATGTCTTCAATTTAATAATGCTAATCATACAGATGAGAACAATGAAACTAATACTCGCCATCTCTAACATCGTTCTTCCCATTTCCTCTATACGTGCTAATTGACCAACTCCTGCCACATTGTACGATAACCAACTGACTGGAAAAATATTAATGAGATATAAACTCATAGTAGCTAAAAATGACAATGTCACCCGATTGGTTACAATAAATAACGTGAATAATATAGTCATCATACAACAAAGTTCTAATGTCTTAATAAGGACTATATATATGGATAAATTCCAATCGATCATCAAACCCTTATCAAATAATATACCTATTATTAATAAAATAGTGACCGACAAGATAACATAGATAACTGCTAATAATAATATGTGTCCTAAAACGACCGTTCTCCATATTGATTTCTTTCGAATACGCATAAATACCGTCATATCTCTTGGATAACACCATGTCTGCAAAAACATACTGAACGTATAAATCGGAGTCCCGATATAAATCATTTGCTCCAACCATGTCATGACATGCATAGAACCTAGGGGTAATCCGTAAAAGAAACGGATAAAATAATTATTTAATGTTTCTTCACTAAAAGCTGCCTTTGACACCGCTAAAATTACTATGCTCGTACACCAAATCGATACTAATTTACGCGTCCATATGATGCGAGTGAAATAAAAGAATAATCCTTTTTCTAACTTATTAGAATGTGCTGGCGACCAGTACCAAAATCGTAAAATGCTAAAAATTTGCAAGAAACTTAGTATTACCATCGCCATAATTGTCACCCAAAGTACGTAATCTCCGGTAAAGTTATGATGTAACACTATATACCGATTAATCGTAACGAAAGGTATATTTCCCACCCAGGATACTTTGATAGATAATATCATGATTATGTATAGGAATCCGATACAAAAATAGGTAGCTTTCCTTGAGAAAAAATGAGCCATTGTCACAAATGTACATCCTATGAAACTATAACCTGCTACTAGAAATAGTACGGTATATAATACTCCTTGCAATGGGTTACTAAACGTACTAATGTAGTATTTCATCATATCTGCATCCAATGAGCTATTATTCCAGTCATTTCTCAAAGGTAAACCAATTGATACAGTTATTGAAATCATCGCGATTATTCCTACAAACATAAAAGAAAATAGTGTGGTTGCTAGCCATTTCGTTAATATAAAACGATAAAATTTTTTCATGCGGATCAGTTCGACCATAATTGGCTTACTATATAATTTTGATACACAAAGGAAAAAAACCGGTGTCATAATAAAAATTATGACATAATGATCCGTTATGAGATGAAGAACATACAAGCTAAAATTCCCTTGATACGTCTTGCGATCTGCTACCGCTGTTAGCGAGAAAATGGCTACTAATAGTAAAATAGCTTTCGTCATCAATAAATTTAAGTGCTGCCGAATGAGTATTTTCATACGTTCACCTATACTTCATAAATGCGTACATTTACCATTTTTCGTTTGTACACTATATATCCGAGAATAACTAATAAAAGCAAAACAGGTCCCGTAACAAAGCTAGCCCACGAAATAGATTCTGACCTTACACTTGACGGTTCAAATGCCGTAACCAATCGATATTTCTCAAGACCAAAAACTGACCAACAAAAATTCTCTAGTAACAAATAGACAAAGGGTCCTGTTAAAATAACAAATAAGTTTTTACTATATAAACTAAAAACGAACCCTAGCGTGGCAATCAATCCACCTATAATGCCTTTCCATAAACTCAATACAAGCCCATACATGAAAGGCTGTTCCACAAATTGCTCTCCAAAAATACGAGTTTGAACAATTCTACCCATTAATTCACCTGTCTCAGGATGAATCAATGTCAATTGGACTGTAATTGGTGGAACAACATATAATGCAACAAGAACGCTTATTATTGAAACGCAAAAAACAACTAAAAATCCGCTTCCTACACTTACAAGCCATTTCGAGGTTAAATATAGTTTTTTATTCACCCGTGGTAATGTATATTTGATAAACCCATTTTTACGCTCAAAATACATAAGCCAACCTGTTGGAATGACTGCAAGTAGCGGGAAAATCAAGTTAACAATCTCAAACCCCACCTCATATACTTCCAGTTGTGCCTCTAATGCATAATTTTTATAAATAAGTAATGTACAGATTGTAACAGCTATCGTAGCAAATGCTATTGTCACGTATACCGCTATGCTTACTTTTCGCCATTCATTCATGATTAACTGCTGCATAATTTATTCCTCCTTGCTGCCCTCACTATAACGAAGGAAGTTAACGGCTGCAATGGCCATAGAACAAAGAAAGGTTTTACAGGAACAAAATCATTTTCATTCCCGTAAAACCTTCGTTTATTCCTGAAATTGCAAACCAATTGTGACATAATTTTTTGTCTTCTGCTCATTTTTTAAAAGGATATGAGCCTTATATTGTTGGGCAATTTGTTGCACATTGTGCAATCCAAAACCTCGCACACCCTTCTTCGTTGAAAAGCCAATATCGAACATCTTTAGGAAATGCTCTTTTGAAATATAAGGTGATGGATTGCTTACTTGTATCACATATTGATTTTCTTCTTTCTTGAGTGTGACATATACAGTGTCGCCACTTTGACTAGCATCAAAGGCATTATCAAGTAGAATGCCGAGCACCTCAATTAAATCCACCTCTTCACAGGGCATATCATGAACCGAAATTGAATTATCTATCACTACATGAATCCCCATTTGTTCGGCTCTTTTTACTTTTGTATATAAAAAACCAGCTACAACTTTTTGATCCATCGTTAACAATTGTTGTTGATGAGATTGTAATTTAATATTTCCAGTGTAATGTGTGATTTCATACCTCGCCTCTTCTAGAGTATCAGCAGTTTGAAGAATACTTGTGATAGCCAACATTTTATTAGAAAACTCATGTTGTCTCGCACGAACCTCTATTACTAGATCGTCAATAATCGGTAAATATTTTTCTGTGGCTAAAATCCTTGCTTTCAATGCTTGTTGTTTCTTTTGTTCAAAAAATAACCATGATATTAATAAAAAGACAAAGATCGAGCCTAAAAGCATAAACCAACTACCAAATCGTGTAATTTCCGTTGTTTGAAATAGGTATATACCCATAAAAGCAAAAAAGAATATACTTATAAATAACTGCTGCATCAACGTCATTTGTTCAAATTGTGTAGAGGCAAAATATCGGCGAATGAAGAAAACAATACCTAGTGCTAATGCTAAGCTAATAAAATGATTCCACGCTATCTCTATCGGTAAAATCATTGTCAACAAGACTCCTTGTATTCGAACCATCATCCAGACCATTAAACTAAGCATTGTCATCAAAAGTATCGTTAAGTGACTGCGTTTAAATAAATAACTATTCGCTACTAGCGTAAGAAAACAAAAGCCAATAAGGCCAGGTAAATATTGTACAGGTAAAACCCCAAGTCCTTTTAGCGTCATTATTAACACTCGCTCATTGCTATCACTTATCAAACAAAACAAAGAAATTACAACCACCCAGAATACATGTGCCACTTTAAATTGGAGGGGGTCTCGGAAAAACAAACAGGTAATAAGCCAAAGAGCTAAAATATCTAATAGAACGCTCATGCTATTTCCCCCTTAAACGATATAATGACGATATTTTAATCCAATCGGAATAAGGGTATCTTCATCCCGTAACCGGATTGTTTGCTCCACTTTATCTATTTGTTCTACCATGTCCTGATTGATAATAAAGCTTTTATGCACTTGAATAAACCGATTATCTAGCTTTTCCATGATAGCCTTTAATGAATAACTGGAAATCATTTCTTTCATTAAGTTTCCATCGCGTTTTATATGTAAAAAGATCTTTTTACCAAAAGATTCGATATACAATAAATCTTTTAATTGATACTCAAAGATAAATCCTTTCTGTTCAATACGGAGCTTTTTCTCATCAATCTGAATATGTGATAAATACTGTAGGACATCCTGAATCACCTTTTGACATTCTAACTGCGTAAACGGCTTCACTAAGTAATAAAAACATTTTAGCTCTCGGTATGCATACAATTCTTCTGTTAAAACAGCCGTTTCAAAAACAATAGGGGTATACATATAAGTAGGCATTGTGCGTAACTGTTTGACTAAATCCGTTCCTTTGTAATCAACCAGCTGAATATCGACAATAAAAAAATCCATTTCAATATTTTTTGCCAAATTTAAAGCTTCTGCCGCACTTTCTGTATGATAAATTTTAAATTCTTGTGGTAGTATTTCTAATGTATTTTTTAAAAACTTTTGTATAGCTTGATCATCTTCAATAATTAATACGTTCATTACAATCACTCCTCTAATGAGTATGCTACATGAGTTAAATTATTTAATGTATAGAGCTAAAGAGGGCTAATTGAGTAATAACATTTAAAAACTCAAAATCGTATTAACCATACTTTAATTATAACCAGATAAAAACAATTGGTGGTAGAAAAAAACAATTTTCATACCACCAATTTATAACTAGCAAATTAATAAATACACCAACTGGTAAAGGTACTAATTTTTAAAAACTCAGTGATTCACTAACTTATAATCAAAATATGAGGGTTCCTGTTTAACTCATTCATTTTACATAAAATACTGATTATTTCGGGAAGCGAATCTTCAACTAAACTGCCCCGTTAGTTTAATAAGGCTTTCTTAGAAAAACCATACAGTTCTTTGTACAACTGCTACCAGAGAATTTTAAATTCTACCTGTTTGCAGTGCAATCACCCAAT
>NZ_JBNNUK010000043.1:0-6322 GCF_050279675.1 Viridibacillus sp. NPDC093762
ACTTGGTGGGCAACCATGGCAATACGCAATATTTAAAGGAGCTTTTCCTATCGGTTATGTTTTAGGTACGGTACTTCTTTTAAAACTACCCAAAACTCCAACGGTCATGTACGTAGGATTGCTTGGTGGAGGATTATCATTCGTTCTTTTATTCTTTGTTCAATCAATTCAATTTGCTTGGTTATGTGAATTAATGGGAGGACTATTATTTCCTCTTTTCAATGCACAAAGTGCTACAATTTTTCAACAAGAAGCTCCTCGGGATCGTTTAACCCAACTAAGTGCTGTTCGTCTCTTTATATTTAGAGTATCCATGCCCGTGGGAATATTATTTGCTTCTTCTGCTTTTTTCGAAATTAGCACTCGCAGCATGTACCTAATTATCGGTTTACTAATTGTACTTCCAGCAACGCTCTTTTTAATTAATTCCGTTAATCACTCAAATAAATCTTATATTAGTATAAAGGACAAATAACAGTCAGCTTTTCTATTAAAGGAGCGTTGTTCCAGGAGAATTAACGCTCTTTTTGATGAACTTTTTGTACTAATGGGGGAGTTTATCTGAATATTCCTTATTCAACTAACGGGAGCTTTACTTGAAGATCATTGAGTTGCGTTTGCAGCTCTTTTTTTCGTTTTTGAACTAACGGGGCAGTTTAGTTCAATAAGAAAAGAAAAGAAAATATGTTAAAATATAGTATAATTAATATGGATTAAAAAAAAGAAAGGAACGAAGTACAATGAATATTGAATGCACTCGATATCGAGTGAAACAAGGTAAAACAGAAAAAGTAAATGAGTGGTTGGCTTTCTTGAATGAAAATATGGAAGATGTACTAGTTACCCTTGAAGGCGAGAGAATGTACGTTGAAACGATTTTTCGAGAAGTATTAAGTGGTGAAGAATATCTTTATTGGTATGCTGTTCAAGGGACAGGTGGAATTGATGTCGATGATTCAGAACATTGGATTGATAAAAAACACATTGAATACTGGGATGAATGTATTGATGAATCCTTTAAACCTGTAAATTTACAAACTGAGGTAGTGATGATTCCTGAAAAAGTACGAAATTCTATGAAGTAAGCACTTCTTAAACTAATGGGTGCTTTACTTGAAGATCATTGAGTTGCATATGCAGCTCTTTTTTCTTTATTGAACTAACGGGGCAGGTTAGTTTAAGAAGTTGCATGTTAAAATAGCGAGAAGAGAAAAAGGTGGATGATGGATTTAATGTACAAACCATTAATTTTAGCGGTGGTGGTAGGGTTATACGTATATATAGCGGGTAAAACTGTATATAGTGGAATTCTAAATTTTGTCATACTTTATATTGTACTTACAATGGTTTCTTTGTTATTTCGAAAAATCGAAAAGAAGAGAAGAGAAGAAGAGTTTAAAGAAGGAGGTTAGTTGAAGATTAAATATGGTGAGCCTTACTATATTGGTTGTTGGGGTCAAATTTTATTTGTAAGATTGTGAAAGAATGTACTTAAACTAACGGGTGCTTTACTTGAAGATCATTGAGTTGCCTAGGCGGCTCTTTTTTCTTTTGAACTAAAGGGGCAGTTTAGTTGAATATGCAGGGATTTTGGGATACACGACGACGTAGTTAGAAATAAGTAGAGTTATGTAACGGAACAGTTCGTGTGTTTAGAATAGGTTTATGATTTTTGTAATAAATTAAATAATAGAACACTTTTATTTATAGGAGGATAAAATGGGAGAAACAAATAGTAAATCTATTGTATCGCTCGTGTTAGGTATATTATCCATATTTTTACCTTTACATTTTATTGGATTAATCCTAGGTATAATCGGGATTATTTTGTCATCTAAAAGTATGAAGGAGATTGACCTTACAAGCGAAAAAGGAAAGGGCTTGGCTATTTCAGGTAAGGTTTGTAGTATCATAGGAATCTGTGTTCAAATTCTTTTAATTTTACTTATAGTTTTATCTATTGCATCAGTTTCACTATTAACGAATTCAGGGAATAATTAAGAAAATAAAATGTTTTCTCTTCAAGTTAATGAGGCTTGACTTCAATATGGAGTTAAGCCTTTTTCTTATAGAACTAACGGAGCAGTTTAGTTCAATAACGTAAAATTTCTAAAAGCAATAAGGGATGATTATAAGTCATCCTTTAACTTCAATATTCACAACAGTCAACATTAGATTGGACAGTCGTTCGAATTATCAATCCCAATCTGAAACTCAGTGGTAAGGGTTATAATATTTCACTTGGAGATACAGTGGGGAAAATGTGATTGTCACGAGATAACGGTACGCAATGTAAGTAGCAAATTGAAAAAAGCAACATATATATAATAAATGACAATTGTATATAACCAATAAGGGGGAGACAGTATTACAATTGTTGGATGGATATTACAAGGTTTGCTTATATTTATGTTTTTAATAGCGGGATTTGGAAAGGTAATAGGTTCTAAAATGCATCGTGAAGCATTTAATCATTGTAAATTACCACAATGGTGTCGGGTAATAACAGGAGTTGTCGAACTTATTGGTGTAGTATTCTTAATCGTTGGTTTTTGGCAATATAATTTTTTAATTGCTGGAGCATTATTACTTGGCGTGGTAGGAATTGGGGGGACCATTACACATATACGTGTAAAGGATGGGTTTAAAGATACTTTTTTAATTGTATTATTGGGAATCATCGCTTTTCTATTACTGTTTATTAAACTCTAGAAATCAAAGCTGTCTTGCTGATAGCCTTTTATTTACATCAAAGTGATGAATAGTCTTCATGAAGTATTAAAAGTAAAGATTGTGAATAAATGTACTTAAACTAACGGGGGCTTTACTTGAAGATCATTGAGTTGCATATGCAGCTCTTTTTTTCTTATTGAACTAAAGGGGCAGTTTAGTTTAAGTGTCGATTTGAAATAAAGTTTAACTGTTTTTAAAAAAGATTTACTGTTTATAAAAAAAATTGCAACGTTTTACCCCTTTAGATTGGATTGTCTAAAGGGGTGTTTTTATGTCTAAGGATAGAACATTCAACGTGATGGACAAACTAATTTCTTTATTGAGAGTTTTAGCCGAGGGATATTCTTACAATATTGTAATTTGAGTATTGACAATGAGTAGTTCGTGGCACATATTAAAAATGACAATAGTGTCATTTTTAATATATAGGAGGTAACTATGCCTAAGGTAAGTCATGAATATGTAATAAGAAAGAAAAATGCCATTTTAGAAGCAGCTTTATCGGTGTGTACAGTTAAGCCGCTCTATGAAATTACGATGAGAGATATAATAAAAGCGTCCGGAGTAAGTCAAGGGGGCATTTATCGCTATTATTCAGATTTAGATGAAATACTTGTTGCGATCATTAATCAAGCTAATGCAAATGCCGACTATAAGCAAGCAGTAGATGCGATCATTGAAAATAGCGATGCTCATAAAGAGACGATCGAAAAGCTGTTTACTTTTCTCGGTGAGTACATTAAAGAAAACTTATCAACGGTTGGAAAAATTCAATTTGAGCTCACAATCTTATTTGCGAACAATCCAGAGAGACAAATGAAAATTTTACCCAACATTACTGAAAACGAAAGCGGACAATACTTGGTGGGGCAAATATTTAATACAATTCATGAGGGAATTTCATTAGGGAGCTTTCAGCCTGAAGTATCACTAGAGGATTTATTTACTTTTATTATGACTTCCATTGATGGAATTGTAAGAGATGTTGTTTTACAAAAATGTTACGGTATGTTCCAAAATGAACAAGCACTTTTTGACGAGATTCGACTAATGGATACTCTATGCAAGTCTGTACAATCATTGTTGGGGTGTAAATAAAAGGAGGGAGCGTAATTGGGGAAAGAGGTAGGAAGGTTTCTATTCTATACATTTTCTTTGTCGTGGATACTTTGGGGCGGTTTAGCAATTTTAACACAATTCAATCTGCTTAAGTTCGGAACTGCATTATCAATAATATTGTTTATTCTTGGTGGTGTTGCACCTGGTATTAGTGAGATTTGGTTAAAAAAGAAGTATAGTTCTAAAGAAGAGTTTAAATCGTTTATTAGTAATATAAAAAATCCTAGATATCCATTAGCATGGTATCTATTTACTGTTGGACTTGCGTTTGCAGCTTGTTTTTTGCCAACTCTTTGGGGTGGAGCATCTATGGAGAACCCCCTATATCTGGCATTAATTAATTTCCCAATCATGATTATTGGAGGTGGATTGGAAGAAATCGGCTGGCGTGGGTATTTACAGCCTACTTTGCAAAAAAGATGGTCGCCATTCACAAGTACGCTCATTGTGGGAGGGGTTTGGGCAATATGGCATTTGCCATTATGGTTTGTGGTTGGTACAAATCAAATGAGCATGAATTTTCTATGGTTTACTCTAATTGCTTTGGCAGTATCTTTTTTAATGACAGTCATTTATTTATCCACTAAAAGTATTTTTCTATGTATTATTTTTCATGCCTTAATTAATTCATTCTGGGAAGTGTATATTCCAGATACAAATGTTTCGTCTGCGTTATTCACGCTTTTGTTTGCCCTGGTTATTTTTACTGCATTTGAAATCTATCGAAAGAAGAATAACAATAAAGCTCATCAATTTCTTCATGGATAACAAGTTTGAAATAATTCAAAATTAACTGTAAATATTATACATACGTTGATGATAATCCTTTATTTAAAAAAATTGCTCGATTGTCTTATTAAACTAACGGGTGCTTTACTTCAAAAAGGAGTAGAGCCTTTTTTTTATTGAACTAACGGGGCAGATTAGTTAAATATGAAAGGGTTTAATTACTTAATTTACCAATTACTAAAGAGGTGGTTTGAAAATGAAGTTGAGAGTGTTCTTTGGTATTTTTCTTATAATTAGTTTGACAGCTTGTTCATCAACCAAACAAACTGTTATTGCGGATGAGGTTATCTTCTATGGCGAGGGAGAACATTGGAATGTCAAGTATATTTACAATCCTGAATTGTATGATGAAAAGAAAGTAAATTGGGTTGAAATCGAATTGAAAGATTTAGAACTATCGCAGGGAGATTTATATGATATTGACATTGAGTTTGAAAGTAGAGATGGGTTAATTACAGGGAATGTAGGAGGTATGAAAACAAAAATTAAAGGTAACGTTATTTCATTTTTAGTTGGTACTGTTAATTTTGAAACATATAAAGAGGATGAATATAAAATTCGGATAAAATTCAAAGATAAACAAGATGTTATAAGGTTGCAGTTATTAAACTAACGGGGGCTTTACTTGAAGATCATTGAGTTGTATATGCAGCTCTTTTTTTCTTTATTGAACTAACGAAGCAGGATAGTTAAAGAACATTTAGGGTACGTTACTTCTAAAAAGGAGTAACCTAAATGAAAAATCTATTCTTAGTTAGTTTGTATACTTTTATATTTTCGTTCAGTCTTTCCATGTTATTAGGAAATCCTGTTTATTCACAAACTACATCTTCAGATAAAATTGAATATTTACATCCTGCAAATAAGGAACAAGTTTTTGAAGAAACTGTAGATGAATTTTACAAGGCATTAAGAGACCTAAAGTATCCTGTACATCAGGAGCTTTATCAAAGATATAAGCAGAAGCCAAAGCAACAGCAAAGACATTTGGATACTGTTCTTTTTAAAGAAATGCCTGATGCATCTTTAAATATTAGAAAAAAGTTATTGTTTAATGAGGTAGAAGGATTAAATTATATAACTTTTGATGGAAATATTCTTCGTCCCTACCCAGGTATAGATATTAACTACCATCAGACTGTTAGCCCTGATAGGCAAGTTTATTTCTTTTATTCCTTTAAAGACACAGAAAAAGAATTTAGAGGTAGATATGCAATTTATGATGTTGAAACAAAAGAAATGGTAGCAGGTGGAGGTACTTATATGCCCAAGCTCCAACTTACAAGGAACACTTACGATAAAGAAGGATAAATTCAGGTGAAATAGCAAAAAGGTTGTGTTCGTCTTGTTCAACTAACGGGTGCTTTACTTCAATAAGGAGTAGAGCCTTTTTCTTCTTCAACTAACGGGGCAAGTTATTCCAAGAAGGAATTCCATTTTATAACGAATTTAATATTAGTTTCGGTAAATCGTATCATAAGTAACTGCAGACTTGCATGATACAAGCCAGATTTTATAACGATAAAATTAAAAGAAGTAATAACTCATTAATAAAGGAATTTAGGCTCAAAGGTAGAAACATAGGTTGGTGTGTCAACACAAAACTGGACAACTTTTATAAGGACTGTTGCTTGAATTCCACCGGTGTTAAATAGCCCAGTGTTCCATGAATTCGAATATT
>NZ_JBNNUK010000044.1:0-5115 GCF_050279675.1 Viridibacillus sp. NPDC093762
TCCATATTTAACAGCTTATTTGAAAATTCCTCTATCGTTTGTGCTGAACATTTGTCTTGCAACAAGATTAAGCTGTACCAGAAATTAGTCTTTTGAATTTCGTTTAATGATTCTCTAAGCGTATTTGGCATAGTTGATGACTCCCACCTTTGATCTAAATCAAAAGTGTGCCTTATTTGGCCATGTGTGTATCCAGCAATCCCAAGGATGGTTTCCCAAACAGGAGATGTTTCTACTATTAATGATATTGATTCAGTTTCATCTAAATTTAAATACTTCAACAAAGTACCTCCCTCAGTATTTATTAATTGACTTGATTTAAATTATATATATTTTGAATATATAATTCAATTTTTTTCGAATAATAATTCAGATTTTTTTGTTTTCTTATTGAACTAACCTGCGCCGTTAGTTTAAGAAGAAAAAAGAGCTGCCTATGCAACTCAATGATCTTCAAGTAAAGCACCCGTTAGTGAAAAAGTATTACTTCTCTATTCGCACCAAAGTTTTTTCAGGTAATTCAATCAAATCAACATTTAATTTATCTATCTTCAAAGTTATGTCACCTACTCGTTTGTCCTTTTCCTCGCCACCCCAACAACTATACAGTTCAAAATAATCACCTTTTTCAAGATAACTATCCATAATTTCACATAATGCAATTAGCTTCTTTTTTGATTCAGCACATGTTGTTTGATTCATATCTTCTGAAATCTCAATTCCCCAATCACTCGATACTTCATATACAAAAGGTGTGGTAATTTGATATTTTTGTACATCTTGTTTGTTGTACTTATTTGAAAAACAATCTCCAATGTAAATAAAATTATTTTCTTCATCATTACTGAGTGGGACTTCTACGTTACAACCAATATAGCTTGCTAAACTCATATTTAATCACCTACTTTTCTCTATTCCTTATTAAACTAAACTGCCTCGTTAGTTCAATAAAGAAAAAAAGAGCTGCATATGCAACTCAATGATCTTCAAGTAAAGCACCCGTTAGTGGAAGATCATAAAATCCTTTCTTTTAATTAAAGTGGAACATATTCTCTATTTCTTCGCTTGCTTTGGGCAAATCCATTCCTTTTTTCCAAATCAAAATCTTATCCTTTGGGGTTCCATAATACAATGCCTTTATCCCCTCACCACGAACTATTTCTTGTTCCTTAATGTCAATAAAGTCATATCCCTTTTCTAAAACACTTAGTGGTTGTACCGCCTCTTGCTTAATAATTGACCGTAAAGGAATGATATATAAGTTACCTTCCTCATCCATATCGTATTTTATGCTATTCAAACTATAACCATCATTTATCTCGGCATAATAGACAATTTTGCCATCTGCCATTTCACTAATGTTTTTTATCTCTACCATATCAGTCGGAACGCTTGTGATGTTCCAATGAAATAAACCAAAATATCCAAGTATGATAAGAGAAGTAAATAATGCACTAATTATTCCCCCTTTAATAAATGATTTGGCTCTTGAACGGTTCCAGGAAGAAGATATATTTTTTATAACATTACCATCATTTTTATTGCTTTCAATTTCTTCTTTTGATAATTTAAAATCAGCTTGTATTCTGTCTAATTCTATTTTACAAATTTCACACTCGACAAGATGTTCTTCTACCATTCTTTTACTATCATCACTGCATACGTTGTCATAATACAATGGAAGCAAATCTTTAACTATTTCACATGATACTTTACACAATTCTATTCCTCCCTCAGCAAGTCTTGAATTTTGCGTTTAGCTCGGTGAAATGTGACTCTCGCCCAACTTTCTGTTCTCTCGAAAAGTTCACTTATTTGTTTAAAGGAAAGTTCTCCAAATACTCTTAACGTGAAAACTTCCTTATAAGGCTCTTCTAAGCAACGTAAGACTTTATGAATACGGAAAGTCTCTTCTTTATTTAGTATCATTTCTTCAATACTATTTTGATTTTCTTCAGGTATCTCGTCTGTATCAAACCGCTTTTGTTTGTCGAGATAGGTAAAGTATGTGTTTTTGGCTATTTGACAAAGCCAAACATTGAGTTTACATTTCCCATTAAATTTATCAATGTTTTTTAATGCTTTAAAAAATGTTTCTTGTGTTATTTCTTCAGCTATCTTTTCGTTACGACTTAATAATAGTACAAACGAGTATACCTCTCGAAAATATTGATTATAAATACTCTCAAATTCGGTCACATTTCAACCTCCTTTCATAAGTAAGACTAAGTTAAGAGGGTTTCGTTACAAAAAAATAAAAAATTGGCAGACTTATACGTCTGCCATTAAGTCATATTCTATTTGCAAAATAGAATTCCTTTTATTTGTTACGACTTCTGAAGAAACTCGAATTCCTTCTACAACTAACCTGCCCCGTTAGTTTAAGAAGAAAAAAGAGCTGCCTATGCAACTCAATGATCTTCAAGTAAAGCACCCGTTAGTTTAAGTGCATTTATTCACAAACTTAAATGGTTTACTAAGCAGATTAGTTCAATTATTAAAGGAATGTTGCCCCGTTAGTTGCAATAGAAAAAGCAATCTCTCTAATGAAAAATCGCTCGTATCTATTTTTTACTTTTTCACCGAGAGTGCTGATTTACCAAAATATTTTTTCAACATACATTCACCTTGATAAAGTGCTCGTTTAGTCATCCATTATTGCAATTCTCTAAAAAATATAAGAAAAAACAAAAAAATCAATATTTAGTGAAACCTTTTCATCTAAAATGTTACTCTAACAATAATAGGAGGTATTTAAATGGAACAATTAGTAAGAGCAGCTATCGACGGTCAGCAAGCAGCATTTGAGCAGCTAGTAGAAGCTGAAAAGTCTAAGCTTCTCGCAAAAGCTTACTCCTATGTTGGTAACAGAGAAGACGCATCAGACATTGTACAAGAAACATTGCTGCAAGCTTTCAAATCTATGCATCAATTAAAAGAACCAAAATATTTCTCTACATGGCTGTTTAAGATATTAATACGACAATGTTTTGCTTTTCTACGACAAAAAAAGCGTACACTAGTAGTGGAAACCGAGCTTATACAGCAACGGCTAATTGAACAAGAACAATCAATGAACTACGAATTTGTCCATGAGGCATTGTCTTTACTTCGAAAAGATTATCAAACCGTACTTATATTATTTTATTTTTATGATTTTAAAGTACAAGAAATCTCCTATCTCCTAGATAAGCCAATCAATACGATCAAAATGTATTTACATCGTGGTCGTATCCAATTAAAAAAGCAACTAGAACAACGCATGAACAAACCAATTAAGCAGAAAGAAGTGATACATATGCTAAAGGAACAACTAGCGAAATTAGCGTTAAACTTTGTGTCAGTTCCCGATAACTATCAATTACTAGTAGAAGATTATTCAAACGAACAAGCTACATTTATGTGGTCGACAGACGATTTAGAAGATGGAATTGAAGTGTCACTTGATCCGAACGGAAAATTATTAGATTTAACTAGACCTCCTTCGACAACAGGTACACTTGTCACAACGCAGCAACAGCAAGCCATTGCAGAACAATTTTTAACAGAGCAATACACTGAAGCATTAGATTATTTAACTGAGTCTACTATCATTGAAAAAGAGGATGAAACAAAGTTTTTATATGAACAATTTGTAGGAGGCTATCCTCTTGCAAGCTTTTACACAAAAATAATCGTTTCCAAGTACGGAGAAATCATTGATTTTAAGTACTATGGCTACACGAAAGCTCCACCGAAATTCCCAACACAGCTTGCCAGCAAAGACAGGATTTTACAACAGTTATTTAAAGCCCCATGGTCTTTATCTATGAAGTATTTAGTTAGTGACAATTATTCTGTTGCACAGTCTGGCCTGTACCCGATTTACGAGAGTCCAATTGTATACCAGTCATTTAATGCAATTGATGGAAAAGCATTATTTGAAGAGGAAGTTGAGGAAGATGTAGCTTCCTTCACCAAGTTTCCATACGTACAACCACTCGAAAAACAGACGACACTTGAAAATATTATAGGTGTAACAGATTGTATGGAAAAGCTACGGGAAGTCGAAATGGATGAAAATACACTCGGCATTGTATGGCGAAAAAAGGATTGGAAAGCTCCGAAAGATAAATCGATGAAAAATTTCCTGCTTGAACGTATGGAGGATACGGTGAAGGCTATGGTTGATAAGCATTCAAGGAAATTAAAGGAGTTCATGTGGTTTAAAGAGCGTACAGGTGAACTGGATCTTTCGTTTGAAGCTTGTCGAGATATTGCTTGTACATTTATTGCGACATATTTTAAAGAATATGTTCCTTATGTACAATTGCAAATCAAGAAACCAACCTTTAATGAGGTGAACCGTGCATTTTTCACTTTTCCGCTGCACGTAGCTCATGGCTTACAAATAGAGGGTGAACATTTTTACGTTGGCGTAGACAAAGCGACGGGTTTCATCGATACATTTAGGTCTCCTCGTATTGACCTAGAACTTCTTTACTCCTATGATTCTCCAACTATTCAACCTATAGAGAACGTAATACCTGTCTTAAAAGAGGCCGATGCCTTTTTAAAATGGTCTAGACAGTATGATGAAAATAAAAACGATGAAGTATTACAATATCGATTGGGACAATCGGAAACAAAACAGCGGATTGTTGGTATAGATGCAACGACAGGACAACTTATCGTCAGTAAACTTTAAATAAAGCGGAGTAAAATAGCCCCGAGAATATATAACTTTTAAAAGCCTACAAATGAAACAAAGCGACCCAGAACAAGTTATCTTTTCATACCAAATTTAATCTAATTTATATTGAGCTTAGTGTTATCAAACTAAAAACTCTCATATTCATTTTATAGAGAAGAACCACCTAAAACATTATTACATCAATGTTCTAGGTGGTTCTTCTCATAAACCGCACTTACTTATGATACGGATCACCGAAACTAATATTAAACTGTATTACTTCTTTTTCTTCGTCCATCTATTTCTATTGTTAAATGATATAACAAACACCTTATTGAACTAACCTGCCCCGTTAGTTCAACAAAGTTACTTACTATTTACTATTATTATGCAGTTCAAATGCCTCTTCAAAGTCATCCCATTTTACATTTACTTTTATAACT
>NZ_JBNNUK010000045.1:1445-4424 GCF_050279675.1 Viridibacillus sp. NPDC093762
GTAGGTTAAGTTATTAAGGGCGCATGGCGGATGCCTTGGCACTAGGAGCCGAAGAAGGACGGCACTAACACCGATATGCTTCGGGGAGCTGTAAGTGAGCTTTGATCCGGAGATTTCCGAATGGGGGAACCCACTGTTCGTAATGGAGCAGTATCTTGACGTGAATACATAGCGTCTTGATGGCAGACCCAGGGAACTGAAACATCTAAGTACCTGGAGGAAGAGAAAGAAAAATCGATTCCCTGAGTAGCGGCGAGCGAAACGGGAATAGCCCAAACCAAGAGGCTTGCCTCTTGGGGTTGTAGGACACTCTATATGGAGTTACAAAGGAATGAGTTAAACGAAGCGGTCTGGAAAGGCCCGCCAGAGCAGGTAACAGCCCTGTAGTTGAAAGTTCATTCTCTCTTGAGTGTATCCTGAGTACGGCGGAACACGTGAAATTCCGTCGGAATCTGGGAGGACCATCTCCCAAGGCTAAATACTACCTAGTGACCGATAGTGAACCAGTACCGTGAGGGAAAGGTGAAAAGCACCCCGGAAGGGGAGTGAAATAGATCCTGAAACCATGTGCCTACAAGTAGTTAGAGCCCGTTAATGGGTGATAGCGTGCCTTTTGTAGAATGAACCGGCGAGTTACGATTACATGCGAGGTTAAGTTTTAGAAGACGGAGCCGTAGCGAAAGCGAGTCTGAATAGGGCGAATGAGTATGTGGTTGTAGACCCGAAACCAGGTGATCTACCCATGTCCAGGGTGAAGGTAAGGTAACACTTACTGGAGGCCCGAACCCACGTACGTTGAAAAGTGCGGGGATGAGGTGTGGGTAGCGGAGAAATTCCAATCGAACCTGGAGATAGCTGGTTCTCTCCGAAATAGCTTTAGGGCTAGCCTCGTGATAGAGAATCCTGGAGGTAGAGCACTGTTTGAACTAGGGGTCCATCCCGGATTACCGAATTCAGACAAACTCCGAATGCCAGTGATTTATGCACGGGAGTCAGACTGCGAGTGATAAGATCCGTAGTCAAAAGGGAAACAGCCCAGACCACCAGCTAAGGTCCCAAAGTAATTGTTAAGTGGAAAAGGATGTGACGTTGCTTAGACAACCAGGATGTTGGCTCAGAAGCAGCCATCATTTAAAGAGTGCGTAATAGCTCACTGGTCGAGTGACGCTGCGCCGAAAATGTATCGGGGCTAAACAATTCACCGAAGCTGTGGATGGACATCTTAGATGTCCGTGGTAGGAGAGCGTTCTAAGTGCTGTGAAGTCAGACCGGAAGGACTGGTGGAGCGCTTAGAAGTGAGAATGCCGGTATGAGTAGCGAAAGACGGGTGAGAATCCCGTCCACCGAATGACTAAGGTTTCCTGAGGAAGGCTCGTCCGCTCAGGGTTAGTCGGGACCTAAGCCGAGGCCGATAGGCGTAGGCGATGGACAACAGGTTGATATTCCTGTACCACCTATTTACCATTTGAGCAATGGGGGGACGCAGTAGGATAGGGTAAGCATGCTGTTGGTTATGCATGTTCAAGCAGTGAGGCGTGAAATGAGGCAAATCCCATTTCTATAACGTTGAGCTGTGATGACGAGGACGTATGTCCGGAGTTCCTGATTTCACACTGCCAAGAAAAGCCTCTAGCGAGGTAAAAGGTGCCCGTACCGCAAACCGACACAGGTAGTCGAGGAGAGAATCCTAAGGTGTGCGAGAGAACTCTCGTTAAGGAACTCGGCAAAATGACCCCGTAACTTCGGGAGAAGGGGTGCTCTAGTAGGGTGAAAGCCCGAGAGAGCCGCAGTGAATAGGCCCAGGCGACTGTTTAGCAAAAACACAGGTCTCTGCAAAACCGTAAGGTGACGTATAGGGGCTGACGCCTGCCCGGTGCTGGAAGGTTAAGAGGAGTGCTTAGCGCAAGCGAAGGTGCGAATTGAAGCCCCAGTAAACGGCGGCCGTAACTATAACGGTCCTAAGGTAGCGAAATTCCTTGTCGGGTAAGTTCCGACCCGCACGAAAGGCGTAACGATCTGGGCACTGTCTCAACGAGAGACTCGGTGAAATTATAGTACCTGTGAAGATGCAGGTTACCCGCGACAGGACGGAAAGACCCCGTGGAGCTTTACTGTAGCCTGATATTGAATTTTGATACATCTTGTACAGGATAGGTAGGAGCCAGAGATTCCGGAGCGCCAGCTTCGGAGGAGGCGTTGGTGGGATACTACCCTAGATGTATTGAACTTCTAACCCATGCCCCTTAGCGGGGTAGGAGACAGTGTCAGGCGGGCAGTTTGACTGGGGCGGTCGCCTCCTAAAGAGTAACGGAGGCGCCCAAAGGTTCCCTCAGAATGGTTGGAAATCATTCGTAGAGTGTAAAGGCATAAGGGAGCTTGACTGCGAGACCTACAAGTCGAGCAGGGTCGAAAGACGGGCTTAGTGATCCGGTGGTTCCGCATGGAAGGGCCATCGCTCAACGGATAAAAGCTACCCCGGGGATAACAGGCTTATCTCCCCCAAGAGTCCACATCGACGGGGAGGTTTGGCACCTCGATGTCGGCTCATCGCATCCTGGGGCTGTAGTCGGTCCCAAGGGTTGGGCTGTTCGCCCATTAAAGCGGTACGCGAGCTGGGTTCAGAACGTCGTGAGACAGTTCGGTCCCTATCCGTCGTGGGCGTAGGAAATTTGAGAGGAGCTGTCCTTAGTACGAGAGGACCGGGATGGACACACCGCTGGTGTACCAGTTGTTCTGCCAAGGGCATCGCTGGGTAGCTATGTGTGGACGGGATAAGTGCTGAAAGCATCTAAGCATGAAGCCCCCCTCAAGATGAGATTTCCCATTACGCAAGTAAGTAAGATCCCTCAAAGACGATGAGGTAGATAGGTTCGAGGTGGAAGTGTGGCGACATACGGAGCTGACGAATACTAATAGATCGAGGACTTAACCAAATTTTACTTAACAAACTTCAATGTAATTTATCCAGTTTTGAGAGAA
>NZ_JBNNUK010000046.1:0-3841 GCF_050279675.1 Viridibacillus sp. NPDC093762
GCCGAAATGGCTAAAACAACGATGGAATATGATCTACTTGCATCGGTTCCAGGTTTAGGAGATGCGACGATTGTTGATTTACTTTCAGAAGTAGGATGCTTTTCACTTTATGAAAATCCACGCCAACTCATCAAACTAGCGGGATTAACCTTACGTGAAAACTCATCTGGTCAACATAAAGGGCAAAAACATATCTCCAAACGAGGAAGAAAGAGACTTAGATATATTCTGTTCAAAGTAATAGTACCACTCATTCGTCACAATGAAGCGTTTAAGCAGCTTCATGAATATTACACAACACGTCAACAAAATCCCCTACGGGGAAAGCAGTCGATGGTAGTACTCTGTGGTAAATTATTGAAGGTATTACATGGTATTTGTAAAAAGAAAGTCCGTTTTGACGAGAAACATATGATGAAAGACCTCTACTGTCTCGCAGAGGCAGCGTAAATAAATTTTTTTCATCGAACTATAACTAAAAGGATGACACGGAGAAGCCAGCAACATAACTAAACTTAGACCAAGAGTCCCCGGGGCAGCTTAGCAGGCCTCTGCCTTATGAATAGACCGAACGAAGGAATGTAAGCGCACTGACGCTAAGAGACATGGGAGGGTAAGTCGTCATAAGTATCGCAGAGATCCATTGTGCATCAAATAGTGGATAAAAAAGCTAATGATTCTCATTAGTTTTAGCGAAGCGTACGCCCGATTTGGTAATAAAAACTATAAATTCAATCATCTGTTTACAAAAGAGATGGAAAAATATTTTCATTACAACACGAAGTGATGAAAACCGTTGATACATCAATGTTTATAGAGGGAGTTTAGTTAAACAAGAAAACCTTACATTAATTGATATTTAAGAAAGGTGTGAGTAAAATCAGTCAATTTTTAACAATAAATCAAAATAAGGTTGAGATACTTCAAAAAGGGGAAAATGGGACACCAATAATTATCCTTACAGGAATGGGTTGTTCATTCGATGAATGGTACGAAGTGACAGAGTCATTAAGTAAATCAAATAGAGTTATTATGTTTCATAGACCAGGGCTAGGGGCAAGTGAAATTCGTGATGAAGTCCGGAACACACAGACAGTCGTAAACGAAGTAAGTGAGATGATACTTTTACTTAAATTATCTGAACCTGTAGTATTAGTTGGTCATTCCTATGGTGGGTTATGTGTACAACATTTTGTGAAAGAGCATCCTAAAAAGGTTGCTGGAATAGTATTAGTAGATTCAACTTCTGTTGATTTAAGGGTTTTAGATGATTTGGATTTACCTGTTTTAAATAAAGGGTCAACCGATGAATTTTGGATGGAAAAATGTCATTCTTATTCTCAAATGAAAAGGGAGGAATTAAGTGAAGTTATTAATCCTTCTCTAACAGAAAAACAGAAGCTACTCCCGAATGATATTCAACAACGCTTAATAAATTTCCAGATAAATCCTTCTTTATACAAAGCAATGCATTCTGAAATTAGCAACTGGAAGAGGGATGGAGATATTATAAAGAATTTGGCAGTATACCCTGATATACCATTAATTATTATTGGTCGAGATAAAGAGCATAACATTAGGTTAGGCACTATGGAGGGTTTACCAGAGTGGGAGTTAAGGTTATTTGAAGAAAAGTGGCAAGAACTTATTATGAACCAAGTTAATCTTACTTCAAATAGTAAATTCATAATCGCACAAGAAGCAAGTCATTCAATACATATGGATAGACCCGATATTATAGTTCAATCAATTGATAAAATAAATTCCTTATTTAACTAATGGGTGCTTTAGTTGAAGAAGAAGGGTTTTAGGGAATGGTGATGAATAAGTTAATATATGTAAATTGTTGCTTGAGGGCGATATGACAATAAAGAAAATTTGTACCATAACAAAATTATCGAAATCAACCTTGTATCGAGCACTTGATAAAAGAAAAAATAGGGGATATTTATGAAGATAGAGCGCTTATTAAAAATTATATTTATTTTATTGAACAAACAAAAAGTAACAGCTGAGGAAGTTGCCAAACATTTGGCTGTCTCAACCCGAACAGTTTATCGAGATATGGATACACTATCACTTGCTGGATTTCCAATCTATGCCGAACAAGGAAATCTCGGGGGATATCGCCTAATCGAAGGTTATTATTTTCCTCATAGTTACTTTACAGAAGAGGATTTACGTCTAATCAAGGAAACACTAACGAGTACGATGACTTTACATACTGACAAGGCATTACAGAATATCCTTGCAAAAATAACCTTACTTTATGAGTCCAAAACAGAAAATTCAATTGATTTTTCTTTCTTAAATAACAAGGACGGAGTTAAGGTAACCGATATTCGACAAGCGATTAAAGATAAAAAGTGTCTTACTTTTTCTTATGCAAAAAAAGAACAGCTTGAAACTAAAAAAGTAAAACCAATTCAAGTATTCTTCTATCATTTGAGTTGGTACCTGTTCGGTTGGCCAGAAAATGAGACGAAACCAAAATTTTATCGTTTATCCCGAATACATGAACTGAAAGTTGGTAATACGTTATTTACAGAATCCTTTGAATACTTAGATGGTTATCAGGAATTTTCAAATTGGATGAAATCATTAGAATCAGAAATAGTTAAAATCGATATAGTTTTACGATTTCCACTAACCAGTTCTCAAGAGGTGTTTGATTCCTTTCCCGAAACAAACATTGATAAAAGTGGCGTTGACCATTTACTAGTTAGAATTTCTTATCCTGATGAAGAGTGGGTTGTAAAGTTAATTCTAAGTTTTGGATCCCAGGTGGAAGTCCTTTCACCCAAGAGTTTTAAAAATAAAATAATGGCTCATATAGAAAAAATGACTCGAATTTATTTTACCTAACTTGACAATTAGTTGTCAGGTTAGTGATGGTATATTATGTTTAAGAGTTGTTACTAACTCCGCAAATTTTAACGAAAGAAGATGAAATAACTATGGTACTGAAAAGCGACTTAAATCTTTTAAATTGGACAGAAACGGAACCCGTTCATTCCATTACTCAAGCAACAGCTGAATATTCAATCGAAGGAGAATTTAATGGGGTCTTGCATTCAAACTACACGATTTTTTATTCGGAATATAATAAAGAAGATATTCATAAATCAACATCAACTTTTATTGGATACAGCTTTTTTGAAAGTTCAGATAATAAACTAGTTGATAGTATGTTCTTTGAAGAAAAAGGAGTCTTTGCTGAAGGCATCACTTCGGGAGAGTTGAAAAGTAAAATGGCCAATGGAAATTATTTTTTAGAACAAGGAAAAATGATCATCACAATAGAAAAGAAGAATAGTTAAAACTGAACCCGAACAACTTTGAGTATTATTTAAATGTTGTTCGGGTTTCTATTGGATTCTCTGTACAGATGATACACTGCCCCCTAGTAGTACATACTGGTTCGGTAACTAGTGTTGGAATTAATATTGCAGAGGAATCAACTGGCGCAATTGAAGGTGGGACATATCTGAACGAAGATGGAACCCCTATTACATTAAATGAAATAAATAATATTTACATGGTTGTTGAATGGTGGGGTAAGAGTGAAAGTGCTAAGAAAGAATTGATTTATACATCAAACCTAACAAAGAACTAACCTTCTTGGACTAAAGGGTGCTTAGTTAAACAAGACCATCATTTCGATGGTCTATTTTATTGTCCAAAACATCAAGTAGATTTCGGCGATCCATTGTGAGCTGTTACACTTAATCTAACACAGCAGTTTAGTGAATCGGCTACACTAAGTTGGACATAAAAAATAAGGGCTAGTACACTTAGACTACCAACTTAAAGGAGCGTGCTATTATGTCACGTCAACGTC
>NZ_JBNNUK010000047.1:0-3556 GCF_050279675.1 Viridibacillus sp. NPDC093762
GTAAAAAAATCCTCTCCAAACTTATCTTTTATTACTTTCCTTTAATCAATATTATACATACCTTCTTCAACTAACCTGCCCCGTTAGTTCAATAAGAAAAAAAGAGCTGCATATGCAACTCAATGATCTTCAAGTAAAGCCCCCGTTAGTTCATTAAGAATTCGGTTAGAATAAATTCAGTTATCTTTTCTGCGAAGCATCTTTATAATAAGTGCGAAAATAACTATAGCAGTTAAAGAACCCACAGCATATGACCAAGAAAAGTAATCAAAGATAAAGTAAATTATTAACATACTAACAAAATATCCTGCTGAATAACCTATTAAATACTTTATCAATTTCACTTCCCTCATCTCTCAAAATATTACATATACTTTATCATAAAACATGTGTTTCTTGTTCAACTATCCTGCTGCGTTAGTTTAAGAAGAAAAAAGAGCTGCCTATGCAACTTAATGATCTTCAAGTAAAGCACCCGATACTCTAAGTGCAACCTTTACAATCTTTAATGAAAGTAAGTGTCTTTTCAAATATTTTTGGTTGAATCTCTAAATAAGTAAGGTTATTAGGAAGGTTATCGAATAGTTTCACTTCATCAATTTCTGATATTGGCAATTGACCAATTTCCTTAACCTTGGCAAAGTATAACCTTCCAAAAACCTTATTAAAAGAATCTTCCATTGAATAGTCGCTAATTGGAACTAAATCAACTACTTTACACCCTGTCTCTTCAAATAACTCTCTTTTAGCTGTTTCAATAATTAGTTCTTCAGGTTCTCTGTGCCCACCAGGAATTTCCCATGACTTTCGTTCTTTATGTCTTACATATAGCCACTTACCTTTATAAATAGTACTTATAACTGCAAATTTTAAATCCTTATCATTTACTAATCCGATATCATAAAATTGAATTCTCACTTTTTGCACCTCAAATTTTATGGTTACTATAACTTTTAACAAATTCTTTATACTATGGAATTATCCTTTAAATAACTTAGCAGCATTCTGTTCACTTATTCAACTAACCTGACCCGTTAGTTGAAGAATAAAAAGTATTGCTTTAGCACAATCAGAAAAAAGCTGACTATCCATACATTATTCTTCAGCAATGGTTTCTTTTAATTTAGAAGGAAATGTCGTTAATAAACTTTATAATTTTCCTGTTTCCACAATAGGATTTCATTTGCGACAGAATTAGGAATATCCCAATGGACATTGTGTTTGGTGTTTTCTATGCCTTTTACCTTTATTGTATTAATGTTTTTTTTAATTTGGAGTAATCCTTTGTCTCTAGATGAATCAATAATTGGAATTGTTGCATGCAATAACAAAACAGGACACAGAATATTATCATAAGTTGTAGAGCAAGGTTCTTTATAAAACGCCTTAATTGTTGCTAGAACACTAAAAAGGTCTGCCTTTAAGATATAGTCACCTTTTTCTTTTTTAAAGTTAGAGAATATTATTGAATCAAGGCTTGTATCCCATTGTTTTGTTGTGTAATCTTGGTATTCTTTGACCACTTCATCCCATGAGCTATATTTACTCGATTCAATATATTCCTCCCAACCTAGCAAGGCTTTTTCTTTCGTCATCCCGTCGACATGCTCAGGAAACACATATCCTCCATCTATTAAAATTAACCCTGTTATCTTATTTGGGTGAATTTTCGCTAAATTTAGAGCAAGGTCTGCCCCCCAAGAATGCCCTAATATGTAAAATGGTTTATTCGTAATCTTTTGTATTACTTGATAAATTCGGTTTACTAAAGAAGAAAATCTGTAATCATCCTCCAGTTCTAGTGGGCTTGTTTCTCCATGACCTGGATTATCTAAAAGAATTAGATGAAAATCATTTATTAGGTATTCGATAAGTCCTGAAAAACTTTTTAAATCACCTGTCATCCCATGTAGACAAACAAGTGAAGGAAGGCTGTTTTCACCAAATTCATAACCGTGAAAAGTATAATTATCTACTGTTATTTTGAATTCATTCAATTCTAGAATCACTCCTTTTATCTTATATAAAAGCTCTACTAACTCCACTTGTTATATTTACAATTTGTCGAAGTTATTTCATATATTTCGTTCTTTAGATGGGCGGCATACTCAACTCTTATTTAAATATTCTAAAAAAATACTGCAAGCTAAAATTGGACCAATATTAATAGTAAATATTTATTACATAACCCTTATTTTACATTAATTCCTTATTCAACTAAACTGCCCCGTTAGTTCAATAAGCAAAAGAGCTACTTATACAACTTAATAATCTTTAACAACCGCACTCCTTAGCTTAATAAGCTCATGATGATATTCAGTATTCCGATTTGTACTTCGCCAAAAAAGGAAATAACAAAAACAAAAATACACCAGATAAAATCATTATCAAAAAAGTATAAAAAATGGATAACGATAATTGATTTAATATGATAAAGCCCAGTAACCACAATGGTAGAACTGATAACAAAGAAAATATAATCCTTGAAGAGAATCTTATTCTATGCACCGTACCACATTGATTGCATTGAATAGGTCTGTATGCTAAAAAAAGGGATTTTATGATTTTACTCCATTTAATTTGAGTATTACATTTATCACATTTCTGTAAACTCATATATTCATCTCCTCCGATGTAAGACTCATTACAACTATTTTCTCAATTCCTTTGTTCAAATCAGGTTTAATATCCAATTTATGTTTCAACTAAACTGCCCCGTTAGTTGAATTAGAACAGCGACGCTTATTAAACAATCGCGCCCGATTGCGGTATTATAATATTGTTATCCCTTTGCCCTTTTCGGCCAAATAAAATTACTTATGGCAATCAAAAAATCGATACCTAACACAAGTGTCCATACTTTTAAAAATCCAGCCAACACTTCTGTTCGAGCTGAATCGTTAATTAAATAGATTAAGGTGAATAAAACCCCGGCACCTATTAGAAAAGCAAGCACATGTTGTCCCCAGCTTTTAAAATAGTGTTTCGCATAATCGATGCCAAATCTCTTAAATGGTTTCGCTCCTTGTTTCATCACATAATATTGAAAACGTATATCAGCCCATTCAATCATACTCCTACCGAATGCGATTGAGATTCCAATATATACAGCAGAAATTGCATGCACTTGGGTAGCAGTCGCACCACGATACAAGTCAATACCCGTGGCAACTAATAAAATTAAATCAATAACAGGTGTTAAAGCTAAGAAAAATAATCCTAATTTATTTCTTTTTAGAATATATCGTGTGAATAGACCTAAAGCGATAATAACCCAAAACCCTATTTCACAAGCAACGATCAGCCACGCAATTACATTCACCTCAAAACCCCCTTGTATAACGCACACTATTATCTGTTTACCTATAACAATTCAACATTACTCTTCAACTAACCTGCCCCGTTAGTTCAATAAGAAAAAAAGAGCTGCATATGCAACTCAATGATCTTTAAGTAAAGCACCCGTTAGTTCAACAAAGTTACTTACTATTTACTATTATTATGCAGTTCAAATGCCTCTTCAAAGTCATCCCATTTTACATTTACTTTTATAACT
>NZ_JBNNUK010000048.1:0-3410 GCF_050279675.1 Viridibacillus sp. NPDC093762
TATCCAAGCATGCCACGCACTTCGTTGAACTGCACGACATCTTCCAAATAATTATCTGCAATAAATTTAGCTCGTAATGGATCACCTGGTAATAGAATTGTCTCTGCAATTTCTACTCCATTAGGCTTAATGTGTGGCGTTTCTTTGTGATTTGTACTCATTGAATAAGTCTCCTTTTAAATAAGTTATAAAATAAGTTTTAAAATAGGTTCTAAATTAAGGTGCTCTATTTCCTCGGAATTATTAATGCGTTTTCATTTCAAGGAATGAAATAGACAACTCGTATATAAACTATCTAACTTGTACAATAAGTTGTCTATTTGGTATACAAATAAAATAGCACAGGTTCATTTCTTTTTTCAATTCTATTTTTAATTTTTTTCAATAAAAATGAAAACCCTTTCACAATTTTGTCATAGATAAAATCGAAATCAACTTATTAATATATGTAGAAAAAAATTCGTCAAAATACACATACTAAACTATTCCTGAAAAAATTCTAAAAAAGCATTCACAATAAGGTTTCTTTTCGTGAATGCTCTACATTTTTCTAATTCATTTTAGTTTGCATTTATTAATATTCACATTAAACATGTTCCCATCTCAATTTACGCTACTCTTACCTTTGCTCTATATAAATTTATCGCTCCTAGTGCCACAATGATTCCTACTATATAGAGCGCTAGTTGATAGCTGTTTAATATATTTACAATATAACCAAATAAAGATGGTGCAATAACGATAAACAATTGATTTAAAGTTAAAGCTGAACTTACTGTTAAGCCAATATACCGAGGATCTGATTGCTCCGTGACACAAGCAATGAATAACGAATACCAACCGATTGCTACAAAGCCTAAAAGAAAACAAAACAGTAACATCACTAACTCCGCATGTATAATTAGTGGCAATATAACTGTAAGTACTACTGTAACAACCATCACAATGAACAACAGTTTTTCTCTATTTTGTTCAAAGAATTGATCACTCACCCATGCAATGGCAACTCGACCAATCATCCCTCCTATTAAAATGAGGCTCAAATATACTCCTGCTTGAGTTAAAGAATAATTACCTTCTTTATGTAAATAACTCATGAAATGAGCGATAATAATCATCTGTAATGACATCATTACAATTCCTACCATATATATTGGATACAGTGCTTTGTTGTTTTTAATTGCATTCATTTTCTCTTTAAACGACACTGATTTAGATGCTGTAGCCATACTTTCTTTTGGCTCATGATACGCTATTAAAAATAATAATCCTCCAGCAATTGCCATGACCCCCTGTACAATATGTACTGCAGACAATTCGTAATGATAATAAGTATACGTTAGTAAGACAGAGGCTAAAGCTCCCCCGATCGGTATACCAGTTTGTCTAATTCCTAGAGCTAGTCCTCTATGTTTGTCTGGAAACCATTTTACGATAGCCGTGCTTCCACCAGTTTGAGCACTACCGTACCAAATTCCAACTAATATTAATAACAGTAACAAGATAATATAATTATTAACGAAAACGAGTGTTAATGCTGATAGCCCTAATAAAATAGAACCCCATCCAATGATTTGTTTTTCCCCTTTCTTATCCATCCAATAACCAAAAATAATCATCGAAAAAATAGGTCCTATATTTACAGCTGAAACGATAAATCCTGTTTGTAGCGCTGATAAATTCCATTCAATTTGATAAAATGTTGCGATTGGTCCCATACCATACGTCACAAAAGTTGCTGCTGTTTGGGATAGTGTCGCAACTAGTACGATTAACCATTTAGTATAACTATTCATAATAGGTACCTCCAAAATCTTTTTATTACACCTATGTATTTGTTCGGTATAATGAGTTAACTAGAGTTTACGATGTATACTACGACGCGTAAAATGGAAAAAAATGATAGGCGCTATCAAAAATTTTAATAGGGTGTGTGACAAGTAATATGAACATCGACGACATTGCATTGAAAATTGAAATATTAGAACGTCAAAATTTAAGTAAATCCGCCGAAATCACCAACTATACACAATCTGCGCTTACTTCTAAAGTGAAGAAAATGGAGTCAGAAATTGGACAGCCTATTTTTAAACGTACACCCCAAGGACTAAAAATCACCAACGTAGGAATTCAGTATAAAAACTACCTGCGACTCATTACACAAGAATACGAAGAGTTTTTAAACTCTGTTGCTGCTGATCAAGTGAAAACTAAAGTGAACTTTGGCGCATCACATACAACGATTAAGATTTATGGAGCTTCTATCGTCAATGCTTTAAACACAAATAACATTCCACTGGATGTAGATTTCACAGTAGAATCTAGTATTTCTATTAATGAAAAAATACACAACTCCGAAATGGACTGTGCACTTACTAGCAATCCGATTAAACATTACCCTGATTTAGCCTATGACATCATAGCCACTGAAACTTTCGAAGTCATTTCAAACAATTCTCATATTGTTAATTTTGACGAGCGTACACCTGTTACACTGCTTGTGTTAAGTAAAGGTTGTATGTACACGCGGGCTATGGTGGAATTTCTATCAAAAAATCAAATTCCATATAATTTAAAAGAAATTAAATCGGTCAGCAGTATTCAAGATTTCCTATATATTGATCAATCAATCGCTGTGTTAAATACCAAGCTAATTGACTTATATAACTATACAAACATTCACCGCTACAATTTACAGCTGAACAATAAGATTAACACTGTTTATATCTATAAAAAGAATGAAAGTACACAGAAGAATATTTTACAATTAAAAAATGTCATTCAATCGATTCTTGAAGAAGCCTTATGATCGTCTATTTCGTCTAATTATCAGAAACCTATTCATTAACTTTTAGAGAAAAATTTTACAAAGGAGAAATTACTATGAAATCAAATCGAGTTTTACTATTAATTTCTTTATCCCTTTTATGGTTAGTTGGTTGTACGGATCAAGATATTGAAGAACATACTAGCGAAATACCTGATGCAGCTGAAATACTAGAGTTAGATTCAAATGCTGATATATTTCAATGGGGAGATACTATGTATCAAACAGGAATTGATTGGGTAGATGAATTGAAGTTAGTAGAGAAAGAGCATGTCGGAACAATTGATTTTAAAGCATCTAATCCGGAAGATTTCAAAAATGGTGCAGCAAATAAATTACCCATTGGTGCTAAAATCTATTCTGTAAAAGACAGTAACGTTTTAATTGTAAAGTTTGAGGACGAAGTAAAGCGTTATTTAGCGTCTTCAGAAGGCTGATAAAACAACAAAATAAAAGTGTGTTTTGAAAAAATGGGACTGACCCCTGTGTTTAAGACAGGGATCAAAAAAGCATTTATCCAACCAGTTGTCGGTATTGTACCGGCGACTGGTTGTTTAGTTTCGCTTGTATTCGGATATAGTTA
>NZ_JBNNUK010000049.1:0-2892 GCF_050279675.1 Viridibacillus sp. NPDC093762
ATTGGGTGATTGCACTGCAAACAGGTAGAATTTAAAATTCTCTGGTAGCAGTTGTACAAAGAACTGTATGGTTTTTCTAAGAAAGCCTTATTAAAATAACGGGGCAGGATAGTTGAACAAGAAACACATGTTTTATGATAAAGTATATGTAATATTTTGAGAGATGAGGGAAGTGAAATTGATAAAATATTTAATAGGTTATTCAGCAGGATATTTTGTTAGTATGTTAATAATTTACTTTACCTTTGATTACTTTTCTTGGTCATATGCTGTGGGTTCTTTAACTGGTATAGTTATTTTCGCACTTATTATAAAGATGCTTCTCAGAAAAGATAACTGAATTTATTCTAACCGAATTCTTAATGAACTAACGGGTGCTTTACTTGAAGATCATTGAGTTGCCTAGGCAGCTCTTTTTTCTTATTGAACTAACGGGGCAGGATAGTTGAATAAGTGAAACCGTAAAACAATTTATAAGGTCATATAAATAAAGGGGGGAGTCTATGATAAGATATTTAAGTTTTATAACTCTCAGCGTAATGTTTTTGCTTATAGTTGGTTGTGCCAATATAGAGACGGATTCAAAAAAATTTGTTCCTTCTGATACTGATATTGTGAATAGAAATAATGGTGAAATTGAAAACGAAACTAGGTTAAAAGAATTTATCAAAAATACAGAAACAGGGCTAAAGGATAGTATTCGTGTTGTTGCTTACACGAAAGAAGGAGACCCAATACTAACTGATTTAACATATAACGGAAAGCAGCTTGAAATTACTGAGGATACCACTAGAGATGAGTACGGTAGTGGAGAAAGAAACACATTTGGATGCGAGGAAATTTTAGTTGAAGGAAACAAATACTCTATTATTGGTTGCCAAGGTTACGAAACACCTTATTACTTAGCAGAAGGTAATTAATGTGATTTTCGACTGTGTAATCCTCATCGACCTTCTATCACACCTTGATTTGAGTGCATCCTTCTTCAACTAACGGGTGCTTTACTTGAAGATCATTGAGTTGCATATGCAGCTCTTTTTTTCTTATTGAACTAACGGGGCAGTTTAGTTGAAGAGTGTTGTTCAGCAATTGGGCCAGATTGTGGAGTAATACTCCACAAATGAATTAATATTAATGGTAAAATATAGTTTGAATTATAAGAATATTCAATTGGATATACTAAAGGTCAGTTTAATCAATATTTTTATACAAGTCATTTAATATAGGAGAGTAAAATGAACATTTTATTAAAGAAAATGTCAGAAAAAGAATTTACAATTTATTTCGAAGATAAAGTTGAGAGATATAGCAATGTTCTATCGGAAAATGTACATGAAGTAAACAGCGAAGACCCCCCTTTTTAAAGCACGTAAACAGTTAAATAATCTACTGCCTAAAGGAATAGAAACCTCTAATCATCATTTATTTAATATCTATGAAGATGATCGATTAATTGGATTTATTTGGATAAAGGTAGAAAAGGAAAAGAAAAGTGCATTTCTTTATGAGATTTTTATTTTTGAAGAAAATAGAGGTAAAGGTTTCGGAACTAGAGTGATGAAAAATGTTGAGGAGTGGTTAGAACAGGAAGGGATTTATTACTTTAAACTCCATGTTTTTGGAAGAAATGAAGGGGCTAGGAAACTATATGAGGAACTAGGATTTGAAATAGCGGGGATAAATATGCTCAAAACTATTAATTAACATTTAGTATTTGCCATATTGAACTAACGAGGGCTTTACTTGAAGATCATTGAGTTGCATATGCAGCTCTTTTTTATTTATTAAACTAACGCAGCAGTTTAGTTGAAGAGTGTTGTTTAACTTGTATTCAACGATCGGGCCATTTTGCTGAATAACTTATTGTCCAACAAAAGGAGAGTGTCATGGTGAGGAATATTGCAGTTATTACAGATATACATGGAAACTATTCAGCTCTTAAAGCTGTACTTTCTGATATTGAAAGGGAAAGCAAAGTAGAACATATCTATTGCTTAGGGGATTTGATCGCTATTGGACATGAAACAAATCAAGTCCTTGAAGAACTCCGTTCGAGAAAAGATGTGTCATACGTTTTAGGGAATCATGACGAGGCCATACTCAATATTGTAAATGGTGAGGAACCGGGAAGCCAAGGTGAAGAAAGAGAACATCATTATTGGATAGCAAAAAATATGAATAGAGAATTCATTACTTTTTTAAGTGAAATGCCAAAAAGACTTGAGTGCATAGTCAATGGAAAAAAGATTTTGTTTTTACATTACCATTTGAATGAAAGTAAGCGGTTCTTAAGTATTGATACGAATCCATCTGTAACAAAACTTGATGACTTATATAAAAATGAAGACGCTGATATAATTTGTTTTGGACACCATCATATTTTACATTATTTCAAGGGGAACAATAGAATTTATCTTAATCCAGGGGCATTAGGTTGTAATTCCCGACCGATAGCCACTTATGCAACCATCAGTATTAAGGATGATGGTTGTGTTAATTGTAATGTTAAAGAAGTTGGCTATAATAATAGGGAATTTTTAGTTAATTATTTTCGTTTTGATGTGCCTGCTAAAAATACTTTATTGCGTATTTTTCATGGCAATCAAGATAGAAATATTATTAATGAATAAATTGTACAACTTATTCCAGAATCGGACGCTATTGTGGAATCAGCTTCACTTTTCTTATTCAACTAACGGGTGCTTTACTTGAAGATCATTGAGTTGCATATGCAGCTCTTTTTTCTTTATTGAACTAACGGGGCAGTTTAGTTCAATAAGAGGCGTTTTTAGAAGCATGTTGAATATAGTTAATATATGGTGATAATTCAATTCAACATTTTCTTGGGGGGAGATTTAATTTGAAGAAAATAATGACTTTATTATTTACAAT
>NZ_JBNNUK010000050.1:0-2167 GCF_050279675.1 Viridibacillus sp. NPDC093762
AAACATTTATTGATTAACGTCTTGCATGTTCAGTTTTCAAGGTTCATTTTGTCGTGTTGTTTTGACGACTTTTAAATCTTAACATGTATATCTTCGACTGTCAACAACTTTTTTAAAAAAGTTTTTTTGAAAGTGAAGTTATTAAGTTTTGCTCAGTACGTCTTAGCGACAATTAATATAATACAACACTTTAGATATAACTGTCAACACTTTATTGTAAAAAAATATAAGGGAGACTTTTTTGTTTATAAAAACTGTTCGTAAAGAGGCGTACCTATGCAGTTAGAGCGAAATTTTAGGTATCTATATAGGGATGGACCCCTTGTATAAGGCTCCATCCTATTAACTTTACATTAATTTCTGTGTGCGTATAAGAGTGTATCGAATAGTATTAAAGAAAAATATTAAAGAGACTACAAAACTTTATACATTCGATCATTCTTACTTTATAAGAGATTTCCATGAAATCTCTTTTATCTTATTTTGCAAATGAACCCGTTTTATTTAGAGGCACCAGAAAAGATTAAAGTACAATTAACCCTGTTCTAACAAATGCTTTGATTATTATCCGACCTAGAACAAATGAATTTAGACCAATTGTTAGACATCGTAGAAATAAGTAAGCTTCATTTCCTATACTCAGAAAGAATGCACCTAATATAGATGAAGTAAATCTTTCAATCGTGAAGGTACTTCTTTATTCTATAGCATTAGCTCCTACGCTCTTATTAATAGAGGCTGTCAGAAGACTTCTTATTCAAAGATTAATGATTAAGGACTTATTGTTAAGTCTCGTTAGAAGAAGCACTAGAACACGTTCGTTTCAAATCAGATAATAACAAACTAGTAATTGGTCTATATAATACATAACCTCTTATCTGACTCACCTTAATAGTTGAATGGGCAGTTGCAGTTGCAGTTGCAATACTAAATATCTCAATCATTATTTGAGCTGGTTTAAATTATTTGATGCTATAAAACAAAGGGAAGCAAAATAGTAATTGTATAATTTTAGTGCACGGCATCTAATATAAGCCCAAATTATCGGTTATAACAAGTTTTACTACTTGTTACAACCTAGAGTAGCTTAGCGTTGCATTGTGTTAAAAATAAAAGAATACAGGGTCGATTATGTATGTATGTATGGGGTTATGCTCTAATTGATAAAAACAGAACAACTTATTAAATACATATAAAAAGAATACATTCTCTCTTATACATTTGAAATAGAAACTCCAATACCCCCCATTACTTTAGAGAATTATATAAATATAAACTATAAAAGGTTGATAATTTTTATGATAATAAGCATACTAGTGTATTTTGATTTCAATTAGTATAAAAACACTATAACTACATTCGATTTTCCTAAAATTAAACTTTGGACAAATTTTTTTCATTGAGTACGGATATCACTTTATTTGATATACCAACCTTGAACAGAATACAAAATATGAATCCATATCTCGAGGCAGCAGTTCGAAAAGCGCCATATCTCGTATCTATTATTAATTAGGGACAATCTACTTCTATTATAGAATGAATGCCGGTCGTCATCGTATACAAAAAGAATGACATGCCTACAGTCGAAAAAATGTAAAAGAATTCGTTAAATCTTCTATAAAAGGGAAAGTAAAGTAATGACTTGGTATATAAAGAGATATACTTATATGTTTCTAGAGCTTATGAATTTATAGAATACTTTTGTACGTGGTTTGATTAATTTAAAGAAAACGTTCCTGCTTTACTGAGGAAGCAATTTATACGTTTTAGAAAGGTTTAGAAAATGCCCATATTCTTGAATTGACAAAGGTTACGAAAATATCTAAAAACCAGAAATTTGAAGTTTTTAATTTCTCCAATATCCATATTTAATTGTTTTTTTAGAAGAGATCAATAACCGCAGGAGCATGCTTTAACGAAATGCGTTCACCTTTAAAAGCTACGCACGATTCCGAGTGAAATTTGTAATATTCAATACATACAAAGGAGTTGAGAACTACATCTATTATCGCTATTTTTTAGTCACACGAACAATTAATATCGAACCATTAGATTGGAATTTAACAATAAAAAAAGCACAACTGATTAAATCAGCTGTGCTTTAGTGTGCCTAGCAACGTCCTACTCTCACAGGGGGAAACCCCCAACTACCATCGGCGCTAAA
>NZ_JBNNUK010000051.1:0-1940 GCF_050279675.1 Viridibacillus sp. NPDC093762
TTATAGAAACAGGTATTTGAACTTTGAAACTGCAAAATTGTCACTCTTTCAGTACATTGAAAGTTGGTATAATCGCAAAAGAATTCACGGAGCAACAGCCTGACTTAACTTTTTTGTGTCCAAGATATTGACTTAAATCCAATAATAGGATTCATCTTTAACTAAACTGCCCCTTTAGTTGAATAAAAAAAGAACCATCTTAACAGCTCAAAAATCTTCTACTAAAGCTCATCGCTTACATTTTTTTCTATTGCACCTTAAAAATCTTGTTATTTCCTCTAAAGATTACATGGAAATATATGTATATAAAACACCCTGCAAAATAACTAATATTATAAAGTAAAATGTCAGCAACATCGAAAATACCAACCCTTAATACGTATTGTAATACTTCTACAAGGATTGAAAATGCTTCAAAAAATAAGAACTTCGCTAAAAAGCTTTTGAAAATATTCGCGTGTGTTAATATAAAGTACATCGGTAAAAATATACATAAATTAGCAACAAGTACTTGTATAGACATTGGATTTACAGAGATGTCAGATATAAACCCGAATGGATTCAGCTCAATTGTACTGTCAACACTAAATTCCCTGTCAATACGTACAAGCCCTACAAAAAGAACAAATAAATACATACCAAATAATAAGTATTGATCAAATTCACTATCAATTCTAAAGGCAATTTTGATTAGTACGTAAAAAGTTAAGATAACTATAAGTAACGCTAAGCCATTTTTTTGTAAACCATCTAAGTTCGAGAAAAATCTTGGGAGTTTGTAGTATAAATAGTTTACATAAAGTAAAGTACCAACTATTAAACTAAGCAAAAATATAATTACATTATAATATTTTATTTTTCCGGAAAAATTATTCATAAGTTTTTATTTACACCTCCTTGTCCAAAAGTAGCATTACTTATAAGTATACATTATGTGTCAAAAGTAATTATGATAAAAAAAGCTTATTACAGTAACCTGCCCCGTTAGTTGAATAAGAAAAGTGAAGCTTATTTCACATTCGCGCCCGATTGTTGAATAAGAACATCCGGCAATACTGGATTTTTAATCAAACTTTTTTACAAATCATCGGACTTTATACCAAAGCCATAGCTAGTAAAATATAAGTACAATACCAATAAGGATAGCCCCAAGTGATAATATTAAAGCAAAACCGCCTGTACCAAACAAAATATCAAGTATTCCTAAAATCAAAAAAAATATTTTTTTTGATTTTTCAGTTTCATCTTCCTTAAACTCTTTATACGCATAAACCATTAAGAATATAAGAGAAACCAAACCTATCAAAAGGAAAAGTAACCCAACAAACACTAACACGATCAACTTTCCCTTCTTTCTTTTCTTTAAATGCTTCTTTAGAAAAAAATTCTGCATTATACATCAGGATTTTAATCAATCTTTATTATAAACCATCAGACTTTTTTATAAATTATCAAGTTTAATACAAAAACAACAGTAACTGTGCTTTGAAATAAACTTTGATCAAAAAAATACCCCACAAACCAGTATTTTACTTAAAATAAAAAGAATCCATATTGAAAAAAAGATTGATCAAAATAGATTCTTATCCAGCAGATTTAAATTTTGATATTATAAAAAAGTTTAACTATTTTCTACTTGTGTTCCTTCACTATCGCAAATGTTTTTATATACGATAAATAATGTAATGATTAACCCTACAATACCTAACGTATAAATGATAATTGCAAAAGTATTTTTCTTCATTTAAATTCCGCCCATATATTTTTAAGTTCGAACAAACTCTATCTTCTCAAATCCAACTAATTTTTTCACTGGTGATCGTTTCCTTATTAAACTAACCTGCCCCGTTAGTTCAGTAAGGATTACTCATTTTCCGTTTCTAATTCAGTTACTAACTTACATAGATAGCCGACGATGTGTTCTCTTTGTGTCATTTCTT
>NZ_JBNNUK010000052.1:0-1817 GCF_050279675.1 Viridibacillus sp. NPDC093762
TTGATGACCTTGTTGAAAATAATGATATTGAAGAAATGACACAAAGAGAACACATCGTCGGCTATCTATGTAAGTTAGTAACTGAATTAGAAACGGAAAATGAGTAATCCTTACTGAACTAACGGAGTAGTTTAGTAGAAGAAGGATATGTTAGGGGGATTTAATATGAAACGTTTAATTATAGGTATAGCAGTAATTATATTGATTTTATTAGCTATGTTTTTTTTTACTACAGGTTCACCAAATTAGAGTGTTATCGGATTATTAAACTAACGGGTGCTTTACTTGAAGATCATAGAGTTGCGTCCTTTTTCTTTATTGAACTAACGGGGCAGTTTAGTTGAATAAGAGGGAGTAAAAGGTTACTTTAAACAGAAATACCAAAGTTTATTCAACTCCGGTTGGTGCTGAATGAAACAGAAGGTTGTAATCATAAAATGAATCTGCGCCAAGTGGTGTATAGCAAACTAGAACAAGAAAGTGATAGTAAAACTCAAGCAAAAGTTATGAATTTCAGTAAAAAGAATGAAGTGAAATACTAATGGTGTATATATAATAGATTTAATTGTTATGTTGTTTTCTATCTTAAATAATCAAAAAGATAGTTTTTAGAGAGGATGATTGGATGAGTAAAGGCTTTATTATTTTTGGAGCAAGTCAAGGGCTTGGCGACGCCTTTGTAAAAGGTCTACCAACAGAGGGCGATACAGTATGGATGGTGTCAAGAACACGACCAGAAAGTTTGGATATTAATGATGGGGTAAATCGCAAATGGCTCTCAATAGATTTATCACATCAACAACAAATCTCTGCTTTAAAGGAAACATTAAAAGACATTGCAATAGATGTATTAATTTATAATGTTGGAGTATGGGAAAAACATGGTTTCGAGGATGACTATACATTTGACAAGGATGAAATTGAAGAAATCTCCAACTTAATCAATATAAATCTAACTTCTACTATTACATATATTCAGGCACTTCTACCAAACGTAAGACAAGCTAAGAATGGAAAAGTCATTTTAATTGGTTCGACGGCAGGCTTAGATCACACAAACAGTTCACAAGTTTCATTTGTTGCCTCTAAATTCGGCTTACGGGGCATTACAAATGCTCTACGTGAACATTTGAGAGAAGATAAAATCCCTGTCACTTGTATTAATCCAGGGGAGCTAGCAGCAGAAGTACCTTATGAAGAAGGTGCAGAAAAGGCAATTGATTTATATGAAGGTACACGTATACCTGTACAAGATATTGTATCTATTGTGCAATGTGTGATTAATTTATCACCAGTTTCATGTGTTAAGGAAATTATTATTCCTTCAATAACAGACTTAAATGCTTGATTGATAAAAAATGTGCAGTAAACGAAGAGACAAAAAGAAAACAGTCCCTTCAAATAAAAAGGACCGTACCAGCTCTTCTACCTTGAGAAATACTTCTACCAACAATATGCATTGTGTCCGCACCAGGGATTAGATTCATTAAAATCCCTGTTAATAAAAACACTTCATAATTAATAATACCGTACACTTTAACACCTCTATCTCTATTTTTTGGGTGCCCTTATTGAAATGAGGTAATTCATTTACTGAACACTTTGAGTAAAATAATAATTAAGGTGTAATCCACTTCTCATTGCGAATATGCAAGACTTTGTGAAGAAGTACACTTCAACTAACGGAGCAGTTTAGTTCAATAAGAGGCGTTTTTAGAAGCGTGTTGAATATAGTTAATATATGGTGATAATTCAATTCAACATTTTCTTGGGGGGAGATTTAATTTGAAGAAAATAATGACTTTATTATTTACAAT
>NZ_JBNNUK010000053.1:0-1479 GCF_050279675.1 Viridibacillus sp. NPDC093762
TGGATAGAAGTGAGTTTTATGGAACACTACTGCCCTATAAAAACCGCAAGAGTGAGCTTATCCGAACGGATCTTATTGATAGGATAGATCAGGGCAGGAACTTTAAGGAATATGCTTCTTATTTTAAGGGTCACGATTATTTAGAAGGATATGTTCTTAATCTTGAACGGCATTCGCAAAGTGAACTTGTCGAGAATTTTATTAACCTACTCAACGAATGGTTTGATTGGATATCGAAGTTTGACGAGTGGACAAAGTGGAATCGAGCAATAGAGTTTGAAGGGAAACAATATCATTCTATAGATAAAACAAAACCAATAGAGACTATTGAAATGATTACCGGCGGAGTTAAATATTTTCCTGAACCTTCAGTTTGGACAGTAAAGCTTATTCCTCAAGTGTCTTACCGTCCCTGGACTTTAACAGTACGAACGCCCGAAACCAAGTTATTTTTTTATCCCTTGAAGGAAGAGTATTTTTTGGAACCTGGCATTCCTCCTATGGAATTGATTCGTGGACACAAAGCATTAGGTGATGAAGTACGACTGAAGATAATATATCAATTGACGAAAGGTCCATCTTCTTTACAAGATTTAAGTATACAATTCAATGTTTCCAAAACAACCATTCACCATCAACTTTCATTATTGAAAGCAGCCAAATTTATTCAAGTAGACAAAGGAATTTATTCAATAAATAAAACTCAGATTAATGCTTTCTCTGATCGCCTTACTAAATTTCTTGGAGAAAATCTATAATGAAGTTTTCAAAATCTTTTCATGCACTCTGGATTGGTCAAATTGTATCTGAATTTGGTGGTGCAGCAGGCGGGATTATTAATGGTCTTCTCCTGTATGAACTTACGGGTTCAAAAGAATGGATGGCTACTATTTGGTTGGTATATTTTATTCCCTCTCTTCTCTTGCAAAGTATAAGTGCACCCTTCTTGAATCATGTTGTAAAGGAGAAAATGCTTCGAAATATTCAATTGGTACGAGGTGGAGCATACTTAATTCCACTTGTGGGGTATCTGATTGGAACAGACATTGGAATAATGATTGGATTGGTTTTGCTCCAATGTGTGTTGGGTTTGATGCAACCGATATACTCAAGTATTTCCTTTTCATTAATTCCTGAAATATGCAAGGAAGATGAACTTGTTGAAGCAAACGGTTTGTTGGACACTACACTAAGACTTATGAGCATTATCGCTCCGGGAATTACATCTTTATTACTTTTAGTTATCCCACTGCAATACCTATATATAATTTCTTCACTCATGTTTTTGGTTAGTTTTATATCACTATCAAAAATACCTGTTACGAGTATTAATAAAGTGCCAACATGGACAAAAAAGTTTTGGTGGGAAGAACTAAAAGAGGGATACAGAATTTTCTTTAGCTTCTCCTATCTACTAAGACTAACTGTACTCTCATCAACAGTTCAGTTTGCAGTAGGAGCTACAATGGTTTTAAGTAT
>NZ_JBNNUK010000054.1:0-1183 GCF_050279675.1 Viridibacillus sp. NPDC093762
TTTAAGACAGGGATCAAAAAAGCATTTATCCAACCAGTTGTCGGTATTGTACCGGCGACTGGTTGTTTAGTTTCGCTTGTATTCGGATATAGTTATAATACGTTATATAGTCTTTGACAGTTTGTTCTACGATTGCTGTCGTAGTACTCCTCAAATTGTCTAAATAGAACGTTTCAGACTTTAATGCAGAATGAAACGATTCGATGGGGGCATTATCAGCGGGTGTACCTTTACGGGACATGCTCATGATAATGCCTTTTCCTTTGACAGCTTGTTGATATCGATAAGATGTGTATACCGAACCTTGGTCACTATGCAGTGTACACCCTTCGGGTAAAGAATCTAATTGAGATAAGGTATTCAACACGAAATCAGTATCTTGGCAATCACCGATAGAAAAGGCGATAATCTCGCCATTATATAAATCTTGAATACTTGAAAGATACAATTGTTTCTGGCCAAAAGGCAAGTAAGTAATATCGGTTACGAGCCTTTGTAAAGGTGCAGTTGCCTCAAAACTACGGTTCAGTATATTATCTGCAATGTGGTATGGTTGTCCAGTTTGTTTACGTTTTTTTACTTTCACTCGACATTGCCAACCATATTTTTGCATTATGCGTTGCACGACTTTATGATTCACTCGTATTTCTTGGTGTAAGAGTGCAGTAATTTTCCGATAACCGTATCGAAATTTATGTTCACGACAGAGTTCACCAATACGTCGTTCAATTCCTTGGCGAGATCCGGCATCGGTAGATGCTTGTTTCCAACGATAGTAGGTAGATCGTGCAACTCCTAAGTATATACATATAGCTTTCACACTCATTATTTCTTTTAATGTTTCTACTAACTGTACAGCTACTTCTCCAACCACTTCCTCTCCAACTCTGCGTACTTTTTTAGAACCTCAATCTGTTGTTTTAAATAACGGTTTTCCACTTCTAACCTTGTTTGTTCATTCTCATATACAGGACCTTTATCAAAGGTATATTGTTTACCAACAGGTTGTTCAAATCGATGTAATTCTCCGTTTTTATACCAACGCATCCAGGTTTCAACTTGTGTTTTATGCCGTATATTTAATTCAGTTAAAACCTGTTTCACAGGTATACCTGTTAATCGCATTTCAATAGCCTTCATTTTCAAATCATATGGATAACTCACTCTTGTTCCCATAAAAAAA
>NZ_JBNNUK010000055.1:0-1020 GCF_050279675.1 Viridibacillus sp. NPDC093762
CCTTGAAGGAAGAGTATTTTTTGGAACCTGGCATTCCTCCTATGGAATTGATTCGTGGACACAAAGCATTAGGTGATGAAGTACGACTGAAGATACTATATCAATTGACGAAAGGTCCATCTTCTTTACAAGATTTAAGTATACAATTCAATGTTTCCAAAACAACCATTCACCATCAACTTTCATTGTTGAAAGCAGCCAAATTTCTTCAAGTAGACAAAGGAATTTATTCAATAAATAAAACTCAGATTAATGCTTTCTCTGATCGCCTTACTAAATTTCTTGGAGAAAATCTATGATGAAGTTTTCAAAATCTTTTCATGCACTCTGGATTGGTCAAATTGTATCTGAATTTGGTGGTGCTGCAGGCGGGATTATTAATGGTCTTCTCCTGTATGAACTTACGGGTTCAAAAGAATGGATGGCAACTATTTGGTTGGTATATTTTATTCCCTCTCTTCTCTTGCAAAGTATAAGTGCACCCTTCTTGAATCATGTTGTGAAGGAGAAAATGCTTCGAAATATTCAATTAGTACGAGGTGGAGCATACTTAATTCCACTTGTGGGATATCTGATTGGATCAGACATTGGAATAATGATTGGATTGGTTTTGCTCCAATGTGTGTTGGGTTTGATGCAACCGATATACTCAAGTATTTCCTTTTCATTAATTCCTGAAATATGTAAGGAAGATGAACTTGTTGAAGCAAATGGTTTGTTGGACACTACACTAAGACTTATGAGCATTATCGCTCCGGGAATTACATCTTTATTACTGTTGGTTATTCCACTGCAATACCTATATATAGTTTCTTCACTCATGTTTTTGTTTAGTTTTATATCACTATCAAGAATGCCTGTTACGAGTATTAATAAAGTGCCAACATGGACAAAAAAGTTTTGGTGGGAAGAACTAAAAGAGGGTTACAGAATTTTCTTTAGCTTCTCCTATCTACTAAGACTAACTGTACTCTCATCAACAGTTCAGTTTGCAGTAGGAGCTACAATGGTTTTAAGTAT